>DATJTD010000187.1:0-11622 GCA_035503775.1 Candidatus Acidiferrales bacterium | reverse complement strand
AAAAGGCAGACGGCAAGGATGCACGGGTTTCAACGACCGTCCTCGTCTAGCACAAGTGAGGGATCACCGAGATGCACGTTATAGGGTGGCGGGTAGCTCTTTTGGCAGCGGCGGTTGCGGTGTCGGGTTGCGGTGGCGGCGGTAGTGCCACGGCGAATTCGGCCCCAACTTTCGGCCAGGTGGTTCCTCCGGCGGACGAGTCCGAATCGACCGCGCAGATCGCGGTCTCGGGCTCGACCAACACCGCGCCGGTTACCGTCGCCGTCTCGGCGAACGGTTCCGCCGTCGTGACGACGGCGCAAGGCGTGCATACGGCGACGCTCTCGGAGACGATCGTGGCGACGTTCTTCTCCGATCTCGCCGAAGGCCAGCCGCTCAGCGGCCTCCCGGTGCCCACCGCGTGCGCGAAACCGGTCTCCTTCGCGACGACGATCACGGTGAGCACTGGGAGCGAGGTCTCTCCCGATCTCACCTGTCCCGCGAGCGCCGTCGAGCAGAACCTGCGCAACGACGTGAATTCGATTCTCTCGGCGGTCAGCGCGGCCTGAGCGCTGAACGAAGTTCCAAGGCGATCGCGCGCGCAACTTTGCTGGTTGCACCGCGACCGTCGATGACGATCTCCGCTTCGCGGTAGAGGGGTTCGCGCAGCGCGAGCAGTTCGCGGATGCGCGCAAGACTCGGCTTCTCGCCGAGGAGGGGACGTGGGGTCTGCGAGCGGCGCGAACGTGCGAGGATCGTCGTCGCCGGCACCTCGACGAAGACGCGCACCGTATGCTCGGTCAGCAAGTCGCGGGTCGGCGCATGCGTGACGGCGCCGCCGCCGAGTGAGACCACCTTCGTCTCTCCCAGCAGCGCCGCCTCGACGGCGGCACGTTCGTACTCGCGAAATGCGGCCTCACCCTCGCGCGCGAAGATCTCTTCGATTGGGCCATGCGCCGCGATGATCTCGGCATCCGTATCGACGAACGGCAGCCCGAGTTCGCGTGCAAGGCGTTTGCCGATCGTGCTCTTCCCCGCCGCCATGAAGCCAATGAGTGCGACGTGCCGCTTCACCGCGGAATGGGGGCATCGCCGCGCACGGCTTGATCGAAGAGACGTGAAGCGGCAGCGACGGCGCGCTCCATGTTGTCTTTGGTCTCCTCGATCGAGTCGCCGCCGAACTTTTCGAGAATCGGACCCGTGAGCGCGAGGCGCGCCATCGCCTCGCCGACGACCGAGGCCGCGGGAACGACGCAGACATCGCTGCGCACGATGGAGGCCGGCGCCGCCGTCCCTTCATGCAGATTCACCGAGGGGAGGGCTTTCATGAGCGTTGGGATCGGCTTCACCGTCACGCGCAGCACGATCTTTTGGCCGTTCGAGATGCCGCCTTCGATGCCGCCGGCGCGATTGGAACCGCGCACGACGCCGCCGTCTTCCATTGCGAAGATGTCGTGCGCTTGTGAGCCGGGTGCGCTCGCGACGTCGCGGCCCGCGCCGACTTCGACGGCCTTGACCGTCTGCATCGCCATCAGTGCGCCGGCGAGGACGCCGTCGAGGCGCGTATCGGGCTGACGATTGGAGCCGATGCCCGCCGGAACACCGCTGATGCGGATCGTGAAGACGCCGCCGAGCGTATCGCCCGCGGCTTTGGCTGCGTCGATCGCAGCGATCATCTTCTTCTCCGCCTCAGGATCGGGGCAGCGCACCTCGCTCGCCTCGATCCGATCGCTCTCGCTCTCGGCGAGGTCGCGCGCGACCACCGTGCCGATCTGCGAAACGTAGGCCGAGGTGCGAATGCCAAGCGCTTCGAGGAATTGCGCGCAGATCGCGCCGATGGCGACGCGCAGCGCCGTCTCGCGCGCGCTCGCGCGTTCGAGGACGTTGCGCAGGTCGCGATGCCGGAATTTCATCGCACCGGCATAATCGGTGTGCCCGGGCCGCGGATTGGTCAATGGCTTTCCACCGCCCGTGAGCGGGTCCATCAGTGCGCGGTTGTTCTCGAAATCGCGATTGCGCACCAGAACGGCGAGCGGTGAGCCCAACGTGACGGAGCCCCGCAGGCCGGCCAAGAACTCGATTTCGTCGGTCTCGATCTTCATACGGCCGCCGCGGCCGTAGCCACCTTGACGGCGGCGCAACTCGGCGTTGATGCGATCGACGTCGAGTCGCAGCTGTGCGGGGAGCCCGTCGAGTATGCCGACGAGCGCGGGGCCGTGCGATTCGCCGGCGGTAAGATAACGAAACATATCGCCGTTCTGCTTCGGGATACGGGTACAAATCTCCGCGACCAAGCAACCGTTGACTCGGCGTGAGCCCAATGTTAGACTCGGGCGCATGATTGCGTCTGCGCTCGGCCATGTTTTCCTTTCGGCGCGACGCTAAGGCTCTGGGGCATAGACTCCTGACGAATCACTAGAGGTCGCTCATTTCAATCCGCGGTCAGGATCAACATGAAACGCCCAGTTCTCTATCCGGTAAAGATCTTACCGGATTGCTGCCTCCTCCACCGGACTGCACGCGCTGCGCGCGGCGGCGAAAGGAGCGGCGGCCATGGGTCTTATGCCCTGGGTGCTTCACTACCGCACGGGGCAACGGCCCTCCGAAGCGAAGTGAGCGCGCAGAGATGAGCGTCGCATTGCTAGGGCTTTCATGGGCCAGCCTCTTTGCAGCGGCAGCTGGGCTCGTCGCCGTCGATCGGAGACGTGACCGGCGCTTGCTTCTTCGGATGCGCCTGCTCGAAGCGCGTGAAGACGGGATGCGGCGTGTGGCGCGCGAGTTGATTGCGGCCTCGCGCGAATCTCCGACCGCCGTCTGCGAGGCGCTCGACCGGGCCGTGCGCGCACTCTCGCCTGCGATTGATGTCGCACTCTTCGCCGAACGCGACGGCGAAGCGCTCCGCTGCACCTACACCTCCGGCCAGCGCGCGGAGTACTTTCAAGAGGCGCGCCTCCCGCTCGACGATCAGGCGTCGGCGCTTGCGCAGGCAGCGCTCAAAGGGCACCGCGTCGCCTCCTTCGGCCTGCAGAAGCCGCTCATTCCCGGCGACCGCGCGTTTCTGGCCGTGCCGATGGTGGAGGACGCCACGACGATCGGCGTCTTCTACGTCGCCTCCACGACGGTCGACTCGTTCGACGTCGAGGAGTCGATCGTCACCCTCGTCGATCTCGCGGTCTCCGCGTACCAGCTCGCGCTCGATCGCGAAATCGACCGCGAGCGCGCCACGATCGACGCTCTGACCGGCCTGCTGACGCCGCGCGCCTTTCGCACGCGTCTGTACGACACCGCCGCCGAAGTGCAGCACCACCCCGATGCGCACCTCGCGCTCCTCTTCATCGACACCGACCACTTCAAATCATGTAACGATACGCTTGGGCATGCGGCCGGCGACGTGATCTTGCGCGCCCTCGCGCAGATCTTCGCCGCCAACGCGGGAAGCGAGTCGATCGTGGGACGCAACGGCGGCGACGAGTTCTGCATCCTACTTGCCGGCGTGACGAAGACCGAAGCGATCCGGCGTGCCGAGCGGATCCGTCGCGCTGTAGAAAACTATCCCTTCGAAGCGATTCTCGACGGCCAGGTGCCGCGCCACGCCATCACCACCAGCATCGGCGTCTCCGCGTATCCAACCGATGCGAAAGATGCGCAACTGCTGCTCGAGACCGCCGACGCCGCGATGTACCACAGCAAGAAGCGCGGGCGCAATCGCGTTTCGTTCTACGATCTCTCCGCGACGCTCACCGATCTCGGTGACGAACCCTTCGTCCCCGGCAACCCCACCTTCGACGCCGTCGAGCACGTGAGCGCGCTGGTGCCTCCCTCGGAGAACTGAGCGCACCAGGACGACCGGTCGTCACGGGATACCTCGCACATCACGCGCTGCCCCGGATTTGCGATTGCCTGCGCTTCCCTCTTCGAAAAGTCAACAGCGAGACGTTAAACGATCCGCTCGGCTGAAGCGATAGCGCGTGCTTCGTCAGCTTTTCGCCCGGCACCGACCGGAATGCGTAGACGAAACTGCGCGCCGCCCAGGCGTGAATCGGCGACGTCGATCTCGCCGCCGGCGCGCTCGATGATAAGGCGCACGACCGCGAGGCCAATCCCCGTTCCGGGTGCCTTGGTGGTACCGCGGCCCGCTAGGGCGAAGATCGTCTCGCGTTCGGAGGGCGCGACGCCGGGCCCGTCGTCATCGACGCGAATCTCGATGTAGCGGTCGTCGAGTCCACGCGCCGAGACGAAGACGTGGCCGTTGCGGTGTCCGTGTTTGACCGCATTGTCCAACAGATTGATGAGGACTTGGACGAGCCGGTCTTCGCTGATCGCGGCCAGCCGCTCACCGCATGCAAGCTGTTCAACGCTGACGCCGCGCGCGGCAGCGCACGCCGCAACGGCGTCGCGGGCTCGTTTGACGGCGTCAGCGACGGCGCACGTATCCAAACCCCCAGCGCCGCCGTTGAGGTCGAGCAACGAGAGCTCGAACATACCATCGACCAGACGTCCCACGCGCAGGGCCTCCGCATACGCAACTTCCAAAAAGTGACGCGCCTCGGAACTGCGCAGGTCTTCTTCTACGAGCAATGCCTCCAAATAACCGCGCACCGAGGTGAGTGGCGTCCGGAGCTCATGACCAATCGTCGAAAAAAAGGTGTAGCGCTCGCGTTCTCGCGCCCCGCGGTCGAGGGCTGCGGCGACGGTGGCTCCGAGCGACGGATCGGTGCCGGCATTATCGTGGACGACGGTCCACCCCGTCTGCACGTCGACACCGGTGGCGAGTTCCATCGCGGCGGCCAGACGTGCAAGGGTCGCGCGACAGTCGGTCGGCATCGCGACCGCGCGCGCGCCGCGCGGCATCGTCACCAGCGCGGCGACGAAAAATTCGCTCTCTTCGTCGTGCGCGAGGATATCGGTGCCGCGCAGCACGCGGCCCCCCGCCTCCACGAACGAACGCAGGCAGCTGCGCTCGAGGTTTCGCGCCGCTGGACGTCCTTCGCGCCACGCGATGCGCTCGAGTGCGGCGACACGGAAGACCAGCACCGGAACGTCGTCAGCCGTACGCAACTGGCGTGCGAGTTGCGCGAGGCTGCGCACCGCAGGCAGACGCGCGCGGTTACGCCGGTTGCCGGAACTTATAGCCAAAGCCGTGCACCGTCAGGACGCAGGCGGCGTACTCGTCGATCTTCTGTCTCAGGCGCCGCACGTGCACGTCGACGGTTCGCTCGTCGCCGTCGAAGTCGAAGCCCCAGACGCGCTCGAGCAGCTGGTTGCGCGAGAGCACCACACCGGGATTTGCCACCAGCGTCAGCAAGAGAGAGAACTCCCGCGGCTTGAGCCCGATGTCGACGCCGCCGATGCGCGCGGCGCGGGCCGCCTCATCGACCTCGAGCCGCCCGAAACGCAGGACGCGCGGCCCCGGATCGTATGGAACGCCGACGCGGCGCAGGATTGCCCGGACGCGCACGACGAGCTCGCGAGCCGAGAACGGCTTGGTCACGTAGTCGTCGGCACCGAGTTCGAGCCCGACGATGCGATCGATCTCTTCGGCGCGCGCGGTGAGCATGAGGATCGGCGTCGTCCGTCCTTCGCGGCGTAGCGTGCGCGCGATGTCCAGGCCGTCGAGTCCTGGCATGCCGATGTCTAGGACCACCAGGTCGACGCCTTCGCGCGCGAGACGAAGCGCCGTCTGGCCATCGCTCGCTTGAACGGTTGTGAAGCCGTCGCGGGTGAGATGATGGACGAGTAGCTCACGTATCGCCGCATCGTCTTCAGCCAGGAGCACACGGGATGTCGTCATGCGTACGACAGTTCCCGGCTCCGGCAAAAAACGGACACATCCGTGAAAAACTTCCACCGAGAATACGACGAATGACCACACTACTAATCGGAAATAGGTAACAATTTACCTAGTCAGTGCGTCGTTCGACCTGTAGAATCTTGGTATGACGCGTTGCGTTGGGGCCGGTCCCGTTGCCCATTGCGCGCATTTGGTTAAGAGAAAATTAACCATCAGTTCATTTCCAGGAAACAATCGAACGCGATAGTCTCTTCCAACGAACTGGTCGTCTCGCGATCGTTTTCGTAGCACTGCCTCACCTTCCTCACATTTGAGGGGTATCGTTCTTTGGTTCACGCGAAGATCAAAAACGAGACACCACTTCCGGTCCAGATGGTCGATGTTGGCGCAGTAGCTGCCGGTATCGTTCGGCGAATCCCCGAGAGTCTGGCCTGGGAGTACGGTGCGCTGGCTGTCGCTGCCGACCCGCAGACGTTGACGGTCGCGTTTGCGCAACCACCGCCGCAGGACGCTATCGCGCGGCTCGAACGCGCCACCGCGCTCCACGTTACCGCCGTCCTCGCGCCGGCAGACCAAATCCAGCGCGAACTCTCGCGCGTCTTCGGTCGCGACGCCGTCGCCCAGACGCGACTGTCGGACGCACCGGCGGTACGCGCGGTCGATCACCTTCACGAGCGTGCCTTCTTCGAACGGTGCTCGGATATCCACATCGAGCCCGTCCCCGGCGGCGCGCGCGTCCGTTTTCGGGTCGACGGCTTCTTGCGCGACGTCGACCACCTCGACGATCAGCTCGCCTCCGCCGTCGCCTCGCGGATCAAAATCCTCGCTGCGATGGATATCGCCGAGCGCCGGCAACCCCAGGACGGCCGCTATACGATCTCGCTGGCGGAGCATACGCTCGATATGCGCGTCTCCTCTGTCCCCGCGCGTGACGGCGAGAAGATCGTCATCCGTCTGCTCGATCACCATGCGCGCCTCCCTTCTTTAGAAGAGCTGGGCATGCCGGAGGCGATCCGCGAGGCGTTTTCCGACGTCGTTTCACAGTCGTGCGGCTTCGTGGTCGTCTGCGGTCCGACGGGCAGCGGCAAGACGACGAGCCTCTATGCGGCCCTCGCCAAACTGAACTCACCCGAACGCAATATCTGCACGGTCGAAGATCCCGTCGAGCAGGCGATCTCCGGCATCACGCAGGTCCAGGTCAACACGAAGGCGGGTGTGACGTTCGCTTCGGTCCTTCGCTCGCTCTTGCGCCAGGACCCCGACGTCATCATGGTCGGCGAGATGCGCGATCCGGAGACGGCAAACACGGCGATCTCCGCTGCCCTCTCGGGGCAGATGGTCTTCACGACGCTGCACAGCAACGACGCACCACGTACGCTCGACCGTCTGGGAGAACTTGGGGTTGCACGCTCCTCGCTCGCAGCCGGCGTCTCCGGTATCCTCGCACAGCGGCTCGTCCGGCGGCTTTGCCCGCACTGCAAGCACGGCGTTCGCCTCGACGAAGCACTCGCGGAGAAGTTCGGTCTCGAACGCGATCGTCTCTATTTCGAGGCGCGCGGCTGCGAGCGCTGCAACGGTTTGGGATATCGCGACCGGATCGGGATCTTCGAATTCATCGCCGTTGACGACCGGTTGCGCGATGCGATCTCGAGCGGTCTCTCCAGCGTTGCCCTCACGCAGTTCGCGCGTGAGCGCGGCTATCGTCGGATGGCCGAGGATTGCCTTGACAAGCTTCGTTCCGGAACGACCAGTATTGAAGAGTTCCGGCGCGTCGCGTGGTGGGGCGGCCGGCAGTGACGACCACCAGCGCGCGTTTGGGCACCGTGCACCTCTGGGAGCTGCTGCGGGCTGCCCGCGAACGCAACGCCTCCGATCTTCACCTCGGCGCCGGTGAACCGCCGGCGCTGCGCATCGACGGCGCACTCGTTCGCTTGGAGTCGCCGCCGCTGCGCGACGACGATCTCAACCACTTCGCCGGCGAACTCCTCGACGAGCAGGCGCTGCAAGTCCTCTACGAACGAGGCGACGCCGACGGCGCGCGGCGCGACGACGAACTCGGAACCTTTCGCATCCATGCCTTCCGTGCGTTCGGCCACCTGCGCTTTGCGATTCGCCTCTTGGCGCGCCAAATTCCGAACCTCGAACGGCTCGGACTTCCTCCGATTCTCGCGTCGTTTGCCGAACGTACGGCGGGGCTCGTCCTCTTCGTCGGTCCCACGGGTAGCGGGAAGACGACGTCGCTGGCGGCGCTGATCGACCTCATCAACCGCACGAGCGACCGCCACATCGTGACGGTGGAAGATCCCCTCGAGTACGCCCACCGGCCGATTCGTTCGCTCATCTCGCACCGTGAACTCGGGCCCGACGTCCGCGACTATGCAACCGCCGTGCGGAGTTGCTTGCGCGCCGACCCCGACGTCATCTTGATCGGCGAATTGCGTGACACGGCGACGATGTCGGCGGCCCTCATCGCCGCCGAGACCGGGCACCTGGTCTTCTCTACGTTGCACACCGGGGATGCGGCCCAGACGGTCGACCGCATCGTCGACGCCTTCGGCGTCGGTTCCCAGGGCGAGGTCCGCGTGCAGCTCGCGCAGACGCTCGTCGGCGTCGTCTCGCAGCGGCTCCTCCCGCGCGCCTCGGGGCACGGTCGCCGCGCGGCCGCCGAGATCCTCGTCGCCACCGACGCCGTCCGCGCCCTCATCCGCGACGGGAAGTCGCACCAACTGCGGAACGCAATTCAAACCGGGCGAACTTCGGGGATGCAGACGCTCGAGACGCACCTCTCGGAGCTGGTCGTACGCCGCGACGTCACCCTGGAGGCCGCACGGGCGGCGACCGATCGCGCGTCGGAGATTCGCACCTTGGCGGGGGCGATGTAGTGGCCGCGACCTTCTTCTATCGAGCGCGCACGCCGGAGGGGAGCCTGGTCAGCGGCTCGATCGTCGCCGAACGCACCGACGAGGTGATCGCACACCTGCGCACGCGGGCGCTCTTCGTGACCTCCGTAGCCGAAGCAAACTCCCTCGCCGGCAGCATCGAGCGCGTCCGCACGATGCGCTCCGTCTCTCCGCCCCCGCTGGTCGTCTTCTTCCGTTCGTTCGCGACCTTGATACGTGCGGGCGTCTCGGTGGCACGCTCGCTGAACGTCGCGATCGCGCAGTGTTCCGACGGCCGCTTGCGCGAAGCGCTGCGCGCCGTCCTCGCCGAAATCGAGAACGGCCGCTCCGTCAGCACCGCGATGCGGCAGCACCCGCGCGAGTTTGCCCCCCTCTACGTTGCGATGGTCGAGGCGGGCGAGGCCGGTGGTCTCCTCGACGAGGTCCTCGATCGCGTCGCCACGATGCTCGAAAAAGACCGGGTGCTCCGCAGTAAGGTCGGCGCGTCGCTCGCTTACCCCGTGATCGTGCTCTGCGCCGCCTTCGCGCTCGTCTTCGTTTTGCTGAGCACATTGGTCCCGGAGTTCGGGCGGATGTTTGCCCAGATGGACGTACCGCTTCCCGCGAGCACGCGCATCTTGATCGCGTTCGGCGAGCTGCTGCACCAGCCGTTCTTCGCCGGTGCGCTGATCGTCTTGGGCGTCGGCAGCCTCGTCGTCCTGACGCTGGCCTATCACCATCCGCCGGCAGCCGCGGCGATCGATCGCCTGCGGCTTCGCATCCCCTTCCTCGGTACGGTGCACCGGAAAGCGGTAATCGCGCGACTCTCGCGGATGCTCGGCTCGTTGCTCCACTCCGGTGTCGACGTCTTGCGCTCGATCGACGTCGTCGCCCCGGTCGCCGGAAATCGTGCGTATAGCGACGCGCTTCGCAGCTTGCACGCGGCCCTGCGCGACGGCGACTCCATGGCCGACCAATTGGAGCGTTCGAACCTCTTCGAACCGATGGTGCTGCAGATGGTGCGGGTCGGCGAAGAGACGGGGTCGCTCGACACCATGCTCCTCAAGACGGCCGAATACTATGAAGCCGACGTCGAGTCGAGCATGGCAACCTTGAGCACGACGCTCGAACCGGCGCTGATCTTGGTCGTCGGTGCCGTCGTCGGATTCATCGTCTTCTCGGTCTTCGTCCCGATGTACTCGCTCATCTCGCAGATCCGATGATCGCTGTTGCTCGCGACGGCACGATTGCCGCCTATCACTACCTCTGCCGGCGTGGCGCGCGCAAGTTCTTGCGCTCGGGTCTGGAGCGGTGCGATCTCGAACAGGTCGCGGCAATTGGATTGATCAAGGCGTACGATCGCTACGATAGCTCGCTTCAGACGCCGTTCGAAGCGTATGCCTGGATGATGATCGTCGGCGAACTGATGCATCACGTACGCGATCACGCGCAGATCGTGCGCGTTCCCCGCTGGCTGCGGAGCCTCGAACGGCGCGCCGCCGGCGCACGGGAACGCCTCACCGCCGCGTTGGAACGTGAGCCCTCTGATGCCGAGCTGGCAGCCGAGCTCGGCATCCCCGTGACGCTCGTCACCCAGCTACGTTCCGGCTACAGTGATCTGCGCTACGAACAAGCATTAGCCGAACAGCGCCAGACCGTCTGCGTGGAGGACCGCATCCTCCTCTCACGAGCAATCGGCACGCTCGACCACGTGCAGCAGAAGATCGTGCTCGGCATCTACGGGCTTGGTATGACGCAGACGGAACTCGCGCGTCAAATCGGCTACTCGACGCGGCACGTCTCGCGATTACACCAGCATGCCTTACAGACCGTTCGGTGCCGTCTCGCCGAGACGCACCCCGAGACCACCCAGCACCGTCAACCATCCTCGAGGTACCGAACCGTGAAACGACGCGCTCATGAAGAAGGCTTCACCCTTTTAGAACTCATGGTCGTGGTCGCGATCATTGCGATCATCGCCAGCATCCTCATGCCGAATTTCTTCCACGCTCGTGCGCAAGCAGCGGTCTCTGCCTGCGAATCGAACATTCGCGCCATCTCCACCGCCGCAGAACTGTACTACAGCGACAATCAAGCGTATCCCCCGAGCGTGTCACCGGTGACCAGCAGTTTCGGCACCGGGTCCGGATCGGGGGGCACCGTGACGGTCCCGCCGGGCACGTATTTGAGCCAGACGCCTAAGGATGCAGTAAATTCGGTCAACAATTCACCCGGCCAGTACACATACACACTCAACACAAATGGCGGCACGCAAAGTTATACCATTGAGTGCAACGGCGTTCACGACAGCACGGCTCTTCAACAGATCCCCGGCTCCCCCACGGGCATGAAGTACGTCCTGTACAACTCGCTGACCGGCTTTACCGCGACGGACACGTCGAGCCAATAACATGGACTTCTTTGCGCAAGGGATGCAGGCGGTAGCGACGCGATCCGCGCTCGCTCCGGTATTGGTCTTCTCCGCAGGCGTGCTGTCGAGTTTCGGTCCTTGCGTCGCGCCGCGCTTTATCGCGGTCGTCTCCTGTGCGGGTTCCTCGACCAGCCGCATGCCGGCGGTCGTCGGCGCCTTCCTGGGCGGTCTGGTGGCGGCGTACGCGGCCTTTGGTTTCGCCGCATCGCTGGTCGGGCGGCTCGTCGACATCGCGAGCTGGACGTACGGGGCCGTCGCCCTTGCCCTGTTGGTAGGCGGGATTCTCACCCTCGTTCGTGCGTCGCCGCACGATCATTGCCACGCCGACCACGAGGTGCCGCCGCGCGCGCTTTCGTTTGGCGGTGTCTTCCTGCTCGGCGCCTCGTTTGCGTTCGTCATCGCTCCGTGTTGCACGCCGTTGCTCGCTACGATCATCGCCTACACCTCGGACGTCGGTGACCCGGTCTACGGCGCCTCGATGCTCGCGATCTTCGCGCTCGGTCACGGCTTACCGGTGGGGCTCTTGGGTCTTGGCGCCGGCG
>DATJTD010000186.1:0-23661 GCA_035503775.1 Candidatus Acidiferrales bacterium | reverse complement strand
GCCTCGATACTTTATCTTCATCCTGGGGTATAGGGACCTCGTGCCCACCGAGATGAAACCCAAAGTCCCGGCTCGAGCTAAATCCCACGCGTCCTTGGGTGCACGAGAACTCGCCACCCGCGGGTCACCCAACGTCCTGGTCCGCTTCTTGCGCATCCTCGGGCCAGGCGTGATCGCAGGGGCTTCGGACGACGATCCTTCCGGGATCGGTACCTACTCCGTCGCTGGTGCTTCGCTCGGATTTTCGACCCTTTGGACCGCGCTGATCACGCTGCCGATGATGGCGGCAGTGCAATACATTGCCGCTCGCATCGGTCTTGTGACCGGGCTCGGCTTCGGCTCGATCCTGCGGCGGTACTATCCGGCTTGGGTCGCGATCGGCATCGCCCTAGCACTCCTCGTCGCCAACACGATCAACGCCGGAGCCGACATCGGGGCCATCGCAGCCGCAGTCAACCTGCTGGCACCGCGCGTCTCCATCACCGCGCTCGTCATCCCAATCGGCGCGATGCTCCTAGCCTTTCAATGGTGGGGATCGTACCGGTTGCTCACCTCGATTTTCAAGTGGCTCGCACTGGCACTCTTTGCCTATATCGCGGCTGCAGTTCTCGCGCATCCCAACTGGCAGGAGGTGCTGCTGGGAACCTTCGTTCCGCGCATCCGCTTCGATTCCAGCTACCTCACCACGCTGGTTGCAATCCTCGGAACGACGATCTCTCCCTATATGCTCTATTGGCAGGCGAGTCAGGAGGTGGAAGAGGACATCGCGCTGGGACGCACCTCGCTGCGCCAACGCCGCGGAACGACGCCACGCGAGCTGCGCTATGCAGCGATCGACATCGGCATCGGCATGCTCTTCTCCAACATCGTGATGTACTTCATCATCACGGCAACGGGGGCGACGCTCTACGCGAGTGGCCACCATCAGATCCAGACGGCAACCGACGCCGCGCGGGCGCTCGCACCGCTCGCCGGCCAGTGGTCGCAGTGGCTCCTGGCTCTTGGTTTGATCGGCTCGGGAATTCTCGCCGTCCCCGTCATGACGATCTCTTCGGCGTATGCGCTCGCCGGTGCGTTAGGCTGGAAAGAGGGCCTGAACTTCGATCCCACGCGGGCGCCGCACTTTTACGCCATCATCGCCGGATCGACGCTGGTCGGGATGGAGATCAATTTTTCGGGACTTGGAACGATAGCGGCGCTCTTTTGGAGCGCCGTGATCAACGGCCTTCTCGCACCCATCGTGCTTTTCGTTCTGATGCTCGTCGCCAACAATCGCAAGATCATGGCAGAGAACGTGAACGGCTGGCTGCTCAACGTGCTCGGCTGGACGACCACCGTCATAATGGCCGTCGCGGCGATCCTCCTCGTGGTATACGCGAACGGCGGCTGACCTCAGTCGACCAGTGCAACCTCGCTGAGACGGTTGAGCTGCGCGGTTGTGTCGAAAAGCGCCGATCCCAGATGCGGAGCAAGCACGATACGTTGACCGTTCACGTTCGCGTAGGCAAAGTCGCCTTGCTCACGCCAGTGCCGAATACCGAAGATGTCTTTGTACGTCGACCAGTCGCTGTCTCTGCCATGCGCAACGACGACCTCGAAGCCGGAGTTGCCGATCACGTCGCGCAGCAAGCGCACCCGGTGCGGAAGAACCTCGCGGATGTAGGCCTCATCCATCGACCGGTTCGCCTTGGGGAGTAGCTCCGAGAGCAGCGTCTCTCCGTCAACCCGACCGAGTTGTTCGGACTGGTAGCGGTACAACTGGTCGTCCGTCGGATCGTCGATTCCTTGGCGGCGCAACATGAGATGCGACATCGCGCGCCACGTGCGCTGACTCTTCGGCAAGCGCCAAAAATAAAAGCGCGAGGCGTCGGGGCTGTAGTCGGCCCGCAGATCCGCCGTGCGGGGAAATTCGCTGCGAGCGGCGGGATGCGCAGCCGTGAAGGTGCCTAAGAGGCCCTCCTCCATCCCGAGGAAGAGCACGTCGCCCTCCTCGTTCCCAAAACCAATGAAATCCTCGAAGCTCTTCCCTGAGTCCAGCATCCTGACGGTCTTCTTCCTTGAAGCGCGTTCCTAGGCGGTATTTCGTCCGGGGCAATCTCTTGGTTTAGCCGCTAGACGCTTGCCGGTATTGCTTGCAGCGGGGCGGGACGCCCCTACCGCGCTTCAGTAAAGCCGGCGGGGACGCCGAAAAGAGCGGCACCGGAATTGTCGATACGACGGACGTTGCCGTTCTCCGTCACGATCGCGAAGCCGCCTTTGACTGCGGTACCCAGCAGGCAGAGAAGCGCGCAGCACAGCGAAGCAAGCACCGATTTCATGCTCGTGCCGAGCACGCCGGCGATCCCTCCGCCTTCGGGCTCCGGACCTTAACGGAAACTTTGCCCGCAAGGGCGTACGGCCACTCGAACCCAGCTCGAAGTCGTCCCGGCCACGCCGATAATCTGAACAGGGCCGTGCTCATTGCCGGCCACCCAACCTCCGCAGAGGACCGCAGAAGAACCTCATGGATTCGACGCAGCAGATATATCACACGTTCGGCGCCATCGCAACGCCGGAGCAGATCCGCCAGGGCATCCTTCTGAGCCGCCATGCGCTCGCATGGTGGGCGGCTCAAGGCGTCGCGGGACAGCTCATCCTCTGCGTGGTCCTCTTCGCACTCATCGGTGTCTTCTTCACCTTCATGCTCGCCTTCTTTCGCAAGATGCCGCTGCCCGAGAGACACGCGATCGCGCAAGAGCACGTCAACGAAGAGATTCGCCGCCGTCAGCGCGCGGTACGGCAGGTCCGCTACTAGCGAATCGCTAGCTACCCGCTAACGATACGCCGACTCGATCAGGTCGGCGTAGCGCTGCTCGACGACGCGGCGCATGACCTTCATCGTCGGCGAGAGCTCTCCGTCTTCGATCGTGAGATCGCGCGGCAGGATCGCAACGCGCCGGACCTGCTCGTACGAGGCGAGGTCTTTGGTCTGTTCGGCAACCTCGCTCTGCATGAATTCACGTACGTCGGCGCGCGTCGCCAGCAGCGGCCACGGCAGCTCTTCGGCGATACGGAGCTGCTCACGGAGCAGCGTCCAATGCGGAACGAGCACGGCGGCAGGATACGGACGCCCTTCACCGACCAGCATGACCTGACTGACGTAGAGCGAGCGTTTGATCGCGGTCTCCACGCGTGCGGGCGCAATGAATTTTCCGCCGGAGGTTTTGATGAGTTCGCGCTTACGGTCGGTGATGCGCAGGTAACCGTCGGCGTCGAGCTCGCCGATGTCGCCGGTCAGCAACCATCCGTCAGACGTGAAGACCGACGGATCGTGATGATAGTAACCCTTCATCACGTTCGGCCCGCGCACCAGGATCTCGCCGTCTTCGGCGATCCGTACGCTGACGCCGGGGATGGGTTTGCCGACGGTGCCGTAACGATTGTCGACCACGCGGTTGACCGAGATCACGGGTGAGGTCTCGGTCTGCCCATAGCCTTCACAAATGACGACTCCCGCCCCCGCAAACGTGTACGCGACGTCGCGGTGGAGCGGAGCACTGCCGCAGACGAAGTAGACGAGCCGGTCGAGCCCGAGCAGGGGGCGCAGCTTGCGCAACACGACGAGCCACGCTGCCGCGTAACGAAGCCGCAGCAGGAATGAGGGGCGGCCGTCTGCGCGCGCGGCGGCGAAGATACGACCGGTGCGCAGCGCCCACGGCACGAGGTAGGCGCGCAGGCCGCCGGCTTCCCGCGAGCGCGTCAGGATGCCGTTGAGCACCCGCTCCAAGAGCCGCGGCACAACGCTCATCACATGTGGCCGAATGTCATGCAGATCGGCGACCAAACGGTCCGGCACCGAGACGATGCAGGTGAGCCGCGAGTAGACGTACCCGATGAGGTTGGTGTGTTCCATGATGTGCGCGTACGGAAGCACGGAGAGCCCGACGCCGTCGCTCGGGATACCTTGCAGGCCGTAACTCCAGGCACTCGCGGCGTTGGAGGCAATGTTGTCGTGCGAGAGCATCACGCCTTTGGGATCGCCCGTCGTCCCCGACGTGTAGATGAGCACGGCGAGATCATCCGGCTTGATCGAATCGTGAAACTCACCGAAGCGGCCGGGTTCCGCCGCATACAGGGCGGCGCCGCGCGATTCGAATTCGGCGAGCGTTCCGGCTCCCTCGCCCTCGAACTGAACGATCGGCGTACCCAGCGGCGCGGCCTGCGCAACGCGCCGCGCGTCTTGCGCCGTCTCCACGAAGACCAGCTTGGGCGAACAATCACGCAGGATGAATTCCAGTTGATCGGCGGCTAAAGTAGCGAAGAGCGGAACGCAGACGCAGCCCGCCGCCAGGATGCCGAAGTCCGCCACGATCCAGTCGATGCGGTTGTGTGAGACCAGCGCGACGCGATCGCCACGCTCGATCCCGAAAGCACGCAGGGCATAGGCGATCGCTGCGATACGATCATGCAGAGCAGAGGTCGAAACGTAGCGGAAATCCGCGCCGTCGCGACGCTCTCCAAAGACGCGCTCGCGCGGTTGCCGCAACGATTCCAACACCAAAGCCGGCAGCGTCTGTTTAGAAACCGTCGCCGCCAAAATAATTCGCCTTACATTGCACCGCAATGCAAGAACTTTTGTCGTCAGCGAATAAACCCTCTCGCACGTCACCCACGTCGGCATAGAGGTACCTGCGTATGTTGCGAGGGCTCTTTCGAGCTGTCGGCCTTCTTCTGTTCGTGTCGGTCGGTACCGCCCCGGCATATGCCGACGTAGCGGATGCGCAGGCACTCACGGGCGCCGTGATCCACTCCGCAAATGCTGCGCTCGAAGAAGCGCTCAGCCACGATCAAGTTGCTCAGGCAAAACCGGTCGGCGAAGTCGAGCGCCCGCTGCGGAAGCCGGGCCTCCCTCTCGGACTCGCCTACACACTGGACGGCTCGATCGCGTTTCCGTTCGGTCACGTCACCGACGGCAATCCCAACGTGCGCCTTCCCGGCGGCTTCGACGCGGTGCTCGGCTACGGCTTCACCCGGCAGTTGCGACTCCAAGCCGGCTATTACGTCGTTCAAGAATATCCCGTCGGTTTCAGCACGGGCAAAGTACCGTTGTATCTGCAAGGCCTCAGCGCGCCGATCGGCACGGCACCCCTCGCGGGCAACGATGCGACGGTTCGCAACGGCATCTTCGTGGCGAATCTCCAGACGCTCGTGCAGATCGGAAAGCTCCCGATCGTGATCTCGCCCACCTACGTTGCGAGGACCGGAACCGTGGGCGGGCATTCCGATCTCATTCCCGTCGAGATCAACGGATTCGCGCAGCTCGTCCACCTGCGCACGTTTCAGTACAAACTGCTCGGCTTCACGATTCCGTTTCTCTCGACGCCCAAGATGTTCGGGACCTATACGATTGCGCCGCAGTGGCTGATGCAGACCGCCGGCGCGAACACGAAGAACAGTCCGCAGCTCTTCCAGCTGATGTACCTCGAGTATCGGGCCAATGCGAAGACGACGTTCTTTCTCCAGCCGTCGCTGCTGCAGAACTATACGCCGGTCGACGCCTATCCCGAGCACATTCCGACGCTGATCTACGGCTTCTCGTACCGGCTCGATCGGCTCTTCTATCTGCAAGGTCAAGTGAGCACGGGAACCCCGGTCAATCCGAACAACGGGGGTATCGGGATCAGGGCGGTCACCTGCCAACAACTTCCCTGCTCGCCGAGCCAAGTCGCGCCGACGATCGGCGGTCTCAAAGCTTCACAAGTTCAGTTGATGCTCGGCTTTGGTAAGCCACAGGTGGTGCCGCTGTGAGAGAGGTTCTTTTGCGCACGTGCGCGCGTACACTGGTGGGTCTGCTCGCACTTTCGTTCGGGGTCAGCGGTTGCGGCGGCGGCACGAAAGCCGCAGCACCGTTGCCTCCCGGAAACGTCACGGGCGCTAGCGGAAGCGGCCTCACCGCACGCATCGTCGGTGTCGGCGACAGCTTGACGGCGGGCGAGCAGTCCGAGGCGCTTTTGGGTGCGACGATCTCCCCGAATCCGATCGCCGGATCGCCCTTTCCGATCGTTCCGGAGACGCAAGGAAACGGCTATTACGCGCTCATTTGGTCACAGGCCAACGGGGGCGCCGATCCACTAGCGCTTGCGACCTCGCCGCTCCCGCTCATGGCACCGCCCGGCCTTGGAACGATCCTCGTCCCCACGAGCACGAATGGACTGACCTCGATCACCACGCCGTGCGCAGGAACCAACGGTGCGGCCTTCTCGCGCTCCACCGCACTGACGGCGCGTCTCAATCCGACGGCGACGCCACTCGATGTTGCGATTCCAGGGCAGACCCTTCACGAGGCACTCTATCAGACGCAACCGACCGGCACGTGCACGGGTGCCGGCTTGCCGACGGCGCTCGCCGGCCTCAACGCGATCCTCAACGCAGAGAACCAGACGTTCTATCCGATCTTGGGGACGTTCCCTGCGGGGACGACGCAAGTCCAAGCAGCGGTCTCACTGCAACCGACGCTTGCGCTTGTGTGGCTCGGATCCAACGATCTTTTGAAGTACCTCTTCACCAACGGTGCCGTCGGACCGACGAGTGCGGCCGCCTTTCAAACCGACATGCTCAACGTCATCGCGAGCCTGCAAGGCGCCGGCGCGAAGGTCGCCGTCGCCAACCTCGTCGATGTTCTCGGCACGGCGCAGTTCACGCCGGTCGCCGCGCTGCCGGCAGCGCTCGGCACAAGCGGTGTGCCGAGCGCATTGCAGGCACCCATCGCGAGCGCCGTCGGCACATTTCTGGCCGGATTCAACGTCGGCAGCGGCGGCTATCTGACGCTCACCGGTTCGAACAAGATTCTCACGGTCGTGCAAGGCGCGATTCCGGCGATCGAGCAGGGGACGCCGCCGGCGACCGCACTCGCCGCGGGGTTCGCGGAGTTGCAAGCCTCAGCGACGCCGTTCGCCGTCGGCGATTATGTCAGCGACTCAGTCGCAGCGAACGCAGCCGCGCTCAACGCCGCATACAACAGCGCAATCGCAGCCGCAGTCAGCAAGCGAGGCGCGGCGCTGGTCGATGTGCATGCAACGTTCGTGCAAGCGGAGCAAGCCCCCGGAGAGCTCTTACCGGTCACCGGCAAGTGCTGTTCCCTGCTTTACGGAGGAGGCTTCTTCAGCCTCGACGGCTTGCATCCGTCGAACACCGCATACGCCGTCGTCGCCAATTTGTTCATCGCGGCAATCGACGGAACGTACGGCGCAACCATCCCCACCATCTCAGCCTCGCAACTCGCCACGATCAACGCTACCGACCTCTACTCTCCGCACTAATCGAACCGGTCAATCACATGCGGTGAAACACAGTTCGGCGTACTGCACTGGAAGCCAAGCATGGTCGAGCAACGCCGGCCCCGAGCGGCTGGTTGCCAGAGGGGACGAGCTTCTCTATCCCGACGGAGTATGGGCGTTGCGCGACCGACTGGGTTAAGGGTGCTCGCGAGACGGGGGCCGGGGGCGCCTGGCGCCGAGCAGCAGGACTTGTACTCTATTAAAAGTATCAAACTATTGATTTAATATGGCCAGCCGGAAGCCGAAGACGCCAGCCGACGAGATGCTGCGGGGACCGATCAAGAGCAAGACGGTCTTTCCGGTACTGGTTCTGCATATGCTCGAGGCGGAGCCCGACCACGGCTTTGGGCTGATGCAGCGTATCGACGCCGTCACCAGTGGCCTGCTCGCTACCAATACCAATACGATCTATCCGTTGCTGCGCCGGCTCGAAGAGCGCGGCTTCATCCACGGGGCGTGGGAGCATCCCACCAAACGGTCGCGGCGCTTCTACCGCATTACGCCCTCCGGGCGCGAGCGGCTGGCGCGCATCAAGACCAATATGCTGCCATATCTCGAGCTGATCGAAACGTCCGTCGGTCGGCTGCGCGCGGAACTCTACGGACCGCACTCCGCCACACAGGAGCGATCAGCTTCATGAGCACCTATCGCGCGCCTCTCGCCGACATGCAGTTCGTCTTGCGCGAACTCGCCGGCGTCGAGGCGATCACCAAGCTCCCCGGCTACGAAGATGCGGCCGACGTCGTCGACGCGATCCTCGAAGAGGCCGCGACCTTTGCAAGTGAAGTCCTCGATCCAATCAACGCCACCGGCGACCGCGCGGGCTGCACCTGGCATGCGGGTGAGGTGAGTACGCCCCAAGGCTTCAAAGAAGCATACAAACAGTTCGCCGGCGCCGGCTGGATCGGTTTGCCCGTCCCACCGGAGTACGGAGGCCAAGGGCTTCCGCAGTTGCTGCTCGGGCCGACCTTGGAGATGTGGAACGCCGCGAACGTCGGTTTTGCGAATGGGCCGCTGCTCAACCAAGGCGCGATCGAAGCGATCGAGCTCACCGGATCAGACGAACAGAAACACCGTTACATTCCCAAACTCGTCTCCGGTGAGTGGACGGGGACGATGTGCCTGACGGAACCCCAGGCGGGTTCCGATCTCGCCGCGGTGCGCAGCAAAGCCGTCCCGGAAGGCGACCACTACCGCATCAGCGGTCAGAAAATCTTCATCACCTTCGGCGAGCACGACATGGCCGCCAACGTCGTGCATCTCGTCCTCGCGCGGCTCCCCGATGCGCCTGAAGGGACCAAGGGCATCTCGCTCTTCATCGTGCCGAAGTTTCTGGTCAATGCCGACGGGTCGCTCGGCGAGCGCAACGACGTGCATTGCAGCGGCATCGAGCACAAGCTCGGGATCAACGCAAATCCGACGTGCACGCTCAACTACGGTGAGCGTAGCGGCGGTGCAACCGGATATCTGATCGGCGAACCCAACCGCGGGCTCGAGTACATGTTCATCATGATGAATGCCGCCCGATTTTCGGTCGGCGTGCAAGGATATGCGATCGCCGATCGTGCCTATCAGAGTGCGCTCGCATATGCCAAAGAGCGCGTGCAGGGGCGTGACATCGGGCAGCTCGGTTCGCGCACGGGGCAAGCCGTCCCGATCATCAAACACCCCGACGTGCGTCGCATGCTTCTCACCATGAAGGCGCAGATCGAGGCGATGCGCGCGCTTTCGTACGTGACGGCCGCCGCGCTGGACCTCTCGCTGCGGCATCCCGATGAGAACGTGCGCAAGGAGCAGAAGGCGTTCATCGAGCTGATGATCCCGGTCGTCAAAGGCTGGTGCACCGAGACGGCAGTCGACGTCTGCTCGATGGCAGTGCAGGTCTTCGGCGGGATGGGCTACATCGAAGAGACCGGCATCGCCCAACAGTACCGCGACGTGCGCATCACGCCGATCTACGAAGGGACGACCGGCATCCAGGCGATGGATCTCGTCGGACGCAAGCTGCTGCGCGATATGGGGACGACCGTCACACGCGTCGTCAAACAGATGAAGGCGTTCGTCGCCCAACTCAAAGGCGAGCAAAACCCAGACCTGGCGGCCATCGCCGCACAACTCGAGCGCGGCGTCGACGTCTTGGCTGAGACCTCGACCTGGATCGGTATGAACGCGATGGGCGATCTGCGCAAGAGCTTCGCGTGTTCGGTCCCGTACCTCCGGCTGTGGGGTGTCGTCGCCGGCGGCTGGCAGATGGCGCGCGCGGCGCAGATCGCGGTGCAACGGCTCGGCAGCGGGGCGGCTGAGCGTGATTTCTACGAAGCGAAGATCGTCACGGCGCGCTTTTACGCCGATCACATCCTCAGCCAAAGCTCGTGGTTGCGCCAACAGATCGTTGAAGGCTCGGCCTCGGTGATGCGGTTGACCGACGAACAATTCGAACTCGATCGCAAGACGACGGTGAACGCGTGAAGACCGCCGACGCCGGCAACGTCCGGATCATCACCCTGGACAACCCACCGATCAACGCCCTCTCCTTCGCGCTCTCGGGCGAACTGCTCGAGGCGATCGAGGGCGCGGAGGCGCAGACGTCGGTGAGCGCCGTCGTCCTCACCGGCGCGAACGGCCTCTTCAGCGGCGGCGCCGACATCAACGACTTCCAGCGCGAACCGACTCCGGAGACCAAGACGATTCGCGACGTCATCGCACGGATCGAGCGCGGCACGAAGACATACGTCGCGGCGATCGACGGGAACGCGCTCGGCGGCGGCCTCGAACTCTCGCTCGCCTGCGACTACCGCCTTGGAACGCCGCGCGCGAAGGTCGGCTTGCCGGAGATTCGCCTCGGGCTCATCCCCGGAGCAGGCGGCACGCAACGCTTGCCGCGACTCATCGGTGCGCAAGCCGCACTCGAGCTCATGCTCAAAGCCGAGACGATCCCCGCCGCACGCGCCAAGGAACTCGGACTCCTCGACGACGTGATCGATGGCGACGTCGTCGAGGCGGCCGTGGCATGTGCGCAGCGCGCGGTGACGAGCGAACCGAAGCGACGCGTCTCGCAGCGCAAAGCCTTCATCGCCGCCGGAATGCACGCGTTCATGCTCCCCTTCGTCGCGGCGCAAGCGCACAAGATGGCGCCGCCCGAAGAGAACGGCGGCTTCGCCGCGCACAAACTCATCGATGCGGTCCAAGCGGCGATCGAACTCGACTTTCCACGCGGTTTGGCGCGCGAGTACCGGCTCTTCGACGAACTCGTCCACTCCGCGCCCGCGCACGCGCTCATGCACCTGTTCTTCGCCGAACGCGAGCTGGCAAAGATTCCCGGTCTCGATCCGGCGACGCCGCGCGAGATCGCCCGTGCCGGCGTGATCGGCGCCGGGACGATGGGGACCGGGATCGCCATCACCTTCGCCGCCGCCGACATCCCGGTCACGGTCGTCGAGCCCAAAGACGAGCAGGTCGAACGCGCCAAGCAGATGGTCTTCGGCATGTTCTCCCATCAGGTCCAGCGCGGACGGCTCACGCAAGAGGAAGCGTGGCGCCGCGCGCAACTGATCACCTTCGAAAGCGAATTTGGCGCACTGGCCGAGGCGGACGTCGTGGTCGAGGCCGTCTTCGAGGATATGGACGTCAAGAAGGACGTCTTTCGCAAGCTCGATGCCGTCGCGAAACCAGGGGCGATCTTGGCAAGCAATACCTCCACGCTCGACATCGATGCGATGGCACAGCAGACGGGGCGGCCCGGCGACGTCGTCGGCCTGCACTTCTTCGCGCCCGCCAATATCATGAAGCTGCTCGAAATCGTGCGCGGTGCGCAAACCTCCGCCCAAACGCTGGTTACCGCGATGAAGCTGGGAAAGACGCTGCGGAAGATCAGCGTCCTCTCCGGCAACGCCTTCGGGTTTATCGGCAACCGCATGATCTTCGACTACTCGCGCGAGGCGATCTACCTTGCCGAAGAGGGCGTCCCGCCCGAACGCGTTGATTCGGTGATGAAGGCATTCGGTTTTGCGATGGGACCCTTCGCGATGTTCGATCTCTCCGGCGTCGATGTCTTTTGGCACATCTCACACGCGCGCCCCGGTTCCATGGGAGCACGCACCAAGATCGTCGACGTCTTGTACGAACGCAAGCGCTTCGGGCAGAAGAGCGGCGCCGGCTTCTATCGCTACGAAAAAGGCAGCCGCGACCCGCTCGCCGATCCCGAAGTCGTGCAACTCTTCGCGCAGGAGGCGGCAGCGCACGGCATCGCGCCACGCGACGTGAGCGATGCGGAGATCGTCGAACGCCTTACGCACGCTCTCATCAATGCCGGCGCCAATCTCCTGCGTGACGGCGTCGCACTGCGCCCAGGCGATATCGATATCGTCTACATTTACGGCTATGGGTTCCCCCCGCACCACGGTGGCCCGATGTGGTATGCCGACGAGCTCGGCGTCCCGCGGGTCGTCGAGAACCTTCGCGCGCTCCAGCAGCGGTTCGGCAACCAGTGGGAGCCGTCGCCGTTGCTCGTCGAGCTGGCGCGCAGCGGCACCGCACTTGCCGGGGCGCGCCCGTCGGCCAAGGAGTTTGCCCATGCCTGAAGCCGCGATCGTCTCCGCTGCGCGCACGCCCATCGGGCGCGCCTTTCGAGGTGCCTTCAATCAGACGCACGGCGCAACACTCGCCGGTCACGCCGTGAAGGCGGCCGCTCAGCGCGCGCAAGTCGATCCTGCCGAGATCGAAGACGTGATCATGGGCGTCGGTCTTCCCGAAGGGGCGACCGGTCACAACCTCGGGCGCAATGCCGCGCTGCGCGCCGGGTTCCCGGTTAGCGTTCCCGGTACCACGATCAATCGTTACTGCGCCTCCGGACTGCAGGCGATCTCGCTTGCGGCGCAACGCGTGATCGTCGACGGCGCAAAAGTCGTCGTCGCCGGTGGTTGTGAGTCGATCAGTATGGTGCAAAACGAAATGAATTTGCGGAGCTTCACCGAGGAGTGGCTCCTGCGCCATCAACCCGACGTCTTCATGCCGATGCTCCAAACCGCAGACAACGTCGCCAAGCACTATCAGATCTCGCGCGAAACCCAAGACGCCTACGCGCTGCAATCGCAACAACGCACCGCAGCCGCCCAAGCCGCCGGGCGATTCGACGCCGAGATCGTCCCGTTACCGAGTTGGAAATACGTCGAAGACAAAGGGAGCGGCACATTCCGCGAAGAGCTCGTCACGCTCACCAAAGACGAAGGGAACCGCCCCGAGACGACGCTGGAAGGCCTGGCCGCACTCAAAGGCGTGCTCGATCCGAAGTCGACGATCACCGCGGGAAACTCATCGCAGCTCTCCGACGGTGCAGCAGCAGTCGTCGTCATGGAGACCACACTCGCGCAGCAGCGTGGCCTCACGCCGCTCGGTTTCTACCGCGGTATGGTCGTCGTCGGCTGCGACCCCGGCGAGATGGGAATTGGCCCCGTATTCGCCGTCCCCGCGCTGCTCGCACGGCACGGGCTCACAATCGATGACATCGGGCTCTGGGAGCTGAACGAAGCCTTCGCCGTGCAGACGGTCTACTGCCGCGACCGGCTCGGCATCCCGGGCGAACGCCTCAACGTGGACGGCGGCGCGATCTCGATCGGTCATCCGTACGGCCTCAGCGGCGCGCGCATGGTGATGCACGCGCTGATCGAGGGGAAGCGCCGCAACGTTCGGCACGTCGTCGTCACCATGTGCGTCGGCGGAGGGATGGGGGCGGCGGGTCTCTTCGAAGTTGCCTAGCGATGGAGCAGTTTGAAGGCGTGGGTCCAGTTCTGCGTACGTAGGCCGTAGTCGATCCAGAGCACGCACATCGGTTCCAAGTAACGCGACGATTCGATGTCGCCGGCGTCGATGCACTCCCAGCCGAAATCGGCGAGAATCTTGGCTACGGTCTGCTTCGCACCGTCGTCGTCACCGGCGACGAACATCGATGGTGGTCCGCCGGGGAGATCGGGGTGCACGAAGAGCGCGTGGCCGACCGTGTTGAAGGCCTTGACGACCTTCGCGGCCGGAAGCGCTTGTTGCACCCGCTCACCGTTGGAGTCGTCGAAACCCCACGTGAGCCGGAGTTTACCGGTGCTCGAGTCGAGCGGATTGGTGACGTCGATGACCACCTTGGAGTTGAAATTGTCGGCGCCGGCGAGTTCGAGCGCGTCTTCGACGGCCGTTCCGTTCGTCGCGACGACGACGACCTCATCGAACTGCGCGGCCTGCGCAAACGAGCCGACACGTACACCTTCTTGCACGTCTGCCGCGAGTTTGTCGGGATCGCGCGTCCCGAGCATGACGGCATCGCCGCGCCCGATAAACCCCGCCGCCAGTGATTTTGCAACTTCTCCGCTTCCGAGTATACCGATATTCATCGCCCGCGCCTCCCGTTCTGGTGAGACGTTGCCGTGCGTCGTCGGCACAGACTTTCCTTCGCCGAGCAGACCGCGGTGAAAGGAACCACGGCGTACGCGACGATCAAAGAGCAGTGTGGTCAATCGCTGCTCCTGGGCGCACACGGATCTTTCCATTCCCTACCACGATGAGGAATGGGGCGTACCGCTGCACGACGACAACCGGCTCTTCGAGTTTCTGATCCTCGAAGGGGCGCAAGCCGGGCTGAGCTGGGAGACGATCTTGCGCAAGCGCGCGCGCTATCGCGTCGTTTTCGACGGTTTCGATCCCGCGGTGGTGGCGGGTTACGGTGCACGCAAGGTCGAGGCCCTTCTGGGCGATGCCGGCATCGTTCGCAACCGCGCCAAGATCGCTTCAGCGATCGGCAACGCGCAGGCAGCACTCCCCGTACAGCGCGAGTTCGGCTCGCTCGACACGTACCTCTGGAGCTTCGTCGGCGGCGCGCCGATCGTCCATCGCCTGCGCCGCACCGACGATATCCCCGCAACGAACGACGCCTCCGACCACATGAGCCGGGAACTCCGCCGGCGCGGCTTTCGCTTCGTCGGCTCGACGATCTGCTACGCGTTCATGCAGGCTTGCGGCCTGGTGAACGACCACCGTACCGACTGCTTCCGTTATGCCGAACTCGTCGCGCTCGCGGGCGGCAGGAAGAAATGACTTTGTGTCGCAAAGTTCAAGGGGTGGAGTTTCAACAGGCACTGGCCGATCTAGCGGAGGTCCGTGGGCGCCTAGCGACCGAGCAGCGCTTCGACGGGTATTCCGGCTGGGCGGCGATCTCCAGCGGCGTCGTCGCCGTCGTGGCCGGCCTCGCGCAGGGCCTCTTCGACCCCCACCCGCGCAGCGCGCCGCAGATCAGCTTCTACCTCTTCGTCTGGCTGAGCTGCCTCGGCGTCGCGCTCGCGATCAACTACGGGGCGATTTTGGCCTGGCGCGCACGCCACCGCGACTCGCAGTCGCTTGCGCAGATGCGAACGGTCGGCTGGACGATTCTTCCGGCGGTCGCCGCCGGCGGCGTCATGACGGCGGCGCTCATCGGGCGCGGCCTCTACACGTTGCTCCCGGGCATGTGGTGCGCAACGTACGCCTTGGGGCTCTTCGCCTCACGTAGCATGGTGCCGCGCGATGTCGTCTACGTGGCGGTCGCCTTCGGCGTCTGCGCCACGGCGCTCTTGCTCGTGCCGCAGATCGACGTGTTGGCGTGGTGGATCATGCCGCTGGCTTTCGGCTGCGGGCAGATCGTGATTGGTCTACTCGTGCGCGCGCGGCCTGAAGACGAGCAGCGTGAGGGCGCGGCATGAGCAAAGCGCCGGCACCCTTCGCATATGAGGGCCTCGAACGCATCTTCCATGAGCGCGGACGCCTCGCGGCCTGCACCTGCCTGCTCGCACACAAGGAAGGCATGAGTTTCAAAGCGTTGCAAGATGCCTGCGCGCTTACGGACGGCAATCTCAATCGCCATCTGCATGCGCTCGCCGAGATGAAGATCGTCTCCCTCGAACGCGTGCGCGGCGACGGCCGTCCGACGACGATCGTGCGCATCACCGCTTCGGGACGCGCGCGCTTTCTCGAATACATCGATGCGCTCGAAGCGGTCGTGCGCGCCGTCCACGAGAGCAAAAAACCCGCCGACGCGGCCGCCGCCTTCCGCTTGGCAACGTCGTCATGATCGAGCGCGCCGTCGTCGCGCCGGTTGCGCGCAGCATCCCTCGTCACGTCGCGATCATCATGGACGGCAATCGCCGGTGGGCGCGTGAACGTGGACTGCCGGGCATCGAAGGGCATCGCGCCGGGACGCGCGCCGTGCGCGAAGCGGTGCGCGCCGCGATCCACACCCGCGTCGAGGTCCTCACCGTCTTCGCGTTCTCCGAGGAGAACTGGCGGCGAGACGCGCTCGAAGTGCGGCTGCTCATGGAACTCGTCGCGCTCTTCGCATCGAGTGAGCGCGAACAGCTCGTGCGCGAGAACGTGCGCGTGCGCATTCTCGGCCGGCTCGACCGCTTACCGGGATCCACCAAGACGGCGCTCGCCGAGCTCGTGCGTGCGACCGAGGGATGCACCGGTCTCGCTCTCAATCTCGCGATCAACTACGGCGCGCGGACGGAGCTCTGCGACGCCGTTCGCGCTCTCGCCAAAGACGTCGCCTCGGGAACGATCACAGCGGCCCAAGTCAATGAGTCGCTTCTCGGGAACTACCTCTACACAGCGGGGCTACCGGACCCCGACCTCGTCATCCGCACCGGGGGCGAGTTACGGCTCTCGAACTTCCTGCTGTATCAGGCCGCCTACAGCGAGTTGTGGTCGACGCCACACTACTGGCCGGCGTTCGATGCGACGATTCTCGAACAGGCCATCGCCGATTTTGCGAAGCGGCAGCGTCGTTTCGGCACGTAAACCGCCCGCTCTCTAGCCGGACGCTAGGCCGGCGCCGGAGGGCCGTGTTATACTACGGCGCGTGAAGACCCGACCGGATATCCGTAACGTCGCCATCATCGCCCATGTCGACCACGGCAAAACGACTTTAGTCGATGCCATGCTACGTCAGAGCGGCGTCTTTCGTGAGGGACAGGCCGTCACGACGCGAGTCATGGATTCCAACCCGCTCGAACGCGAGCGTGGTATCACGATTCTCGCGAAGAACACCGCGATCCGGCACGGCGACATGAAGTTCAATATCGTCGATACACCGGGCCATGCCGATTTCGGCGGCGAGGTCGAGCGCGTCTTACAGATGGTGCAGGGCGTCTTGTTGCTCGTCGACGCAGCCGAAGGCGTGATGCCGCAGACACGCTTCGTCTTGCGCAAGGCGCTCGAACTCGACCTGCACTCGATCGTCGTCATCAACAAGATCGATCGCAAAGACGCGCGCGCAACCGAAGTGCTCGATGAAGTCTTCGATCTCTTCGTCGAACTCGGCGCAAGCGATCAGCAGGCCGATTTTCCGGTCGTCTACACCAACGGCCGGGCCGGAACGGCGACGCGCGATCTCGCGGTTCCCGGGATCAATCTCGAGCCGCTCTTCGAGACGATCGCGACCGCCATCCCCGAAGCACCGGGCGAAGATGGTCCGTTCCAGATGCTCGTCTCGGCGATCGATCACAATCGCTACGTCGGGCGCATCGGTATCGGCCGCGTCTTTCGTGGGAGCGCGCGGGTCAACGATCCGATCGCCAAAGTCGCGCGGGACGGGACGGTGCAGACGGGGCTGCGGCTGACGAAGCTGTTGATCTTCGCCGGCCTCGAGCGCACCGAAGTCGAGGAGGCGTCCGCCGGCGACATCGTCGCGGTCTCCGGGATCGAAGGCCTCAACATCGGCGACACGATCGCCGATGCACAAACTCCCGAGGGAATCCACGCAGTCTCCGTTGACGAGCCGACCGTCGCGATGTTCTTCTCGGTCAACACCTCACCGTTCGCGGGTCGCGATGGGAAGTTTCTCACCTCGCGCCAGATACGCGAGCGCCTCTATCGTGAACTCGACTCGAACGTTGCGCTGCGCGTCTCCGACACGGAGAGCGCCGACACGTTCGAAGTGCGTGGCCGCGGCGAACTCCATCTCTCGATCCTCATCGAGACGATGCGCCGCGAAGGCTATGAGCTCGCCGTCTCCAAGCCGCAGGTCATCCTCACCGAACAGAACGGTTCCAAGTACGAACCGATCGAGTACGTCGTGATCGATGTGCAAGAAGAATACGCCGGTCCCGTGATCGAGTCGCTCGGGCGGCGCAAAGCCATCATGTCGAACATGGTGACGATCGGTGAGACGCGGCGCCTGGAATACACGATGCCGACCCGCGCAATCTTCGGTCTGCGCGGCGAGTTGCTCACGCTCTCACGCGGCACCGCCGTCATGTCGCACACCTATTACGATCACCAGCCCTACGGCGGCGAGCTACCGGGGCGCCCCGTCGGGGCCTTGATCGCCAGCGAAGGCGGCGTCGCGACCGGCTACGCGCTGATGGGTCTGGAGGCGCGCGGCCGCTTCTTCATCGGCCCCGGCGTCGACGTCTACGAAGGGATGATCGTCGGCCGCAGCAACGACGACCACGACGTGACGATCAACGTCGTGCGCGCGAAGAAGCTCACCAACATGCGTGCCGCCGGTACCGACGAAAACGTCAAGCTCGCCCCGCCCGACGAGCTCTCCCTCGAACGCGCCATCGAATTCATCGAAGACGACGAACTCGTCGAGATCACGCCCAAAGCAATCCGCATCCGCAAGCGCGAACTCAACGAAACCGATCGCCTGCGTCAGAGAAAGCGCGTCAAAGCGCTGGTGTAAGAGAAGGGCCGTTGATTGGCCCTACGGCGCGCGGCGCAGGAGACTCGTGGGCAGACTGGGGTCTCCGAGCGCTGTTGCCATCGCGCGGTAGACGTTCAGACGACCGCAGCCTTCATCGGCCACCTTGATGTCGTCGGCCGTGGAGCAGAGGAGGGAGCGCATCTTCGCGGGCGACTGATAGGACGAGTTTACCGAGAGGATGAGCGCCGCCGCCCCGGCGACATGCGGCGTTGCCATCGATGTGCCCGCAATGAGCGTGCGACAGTCGACCGGAGGCGTTGTGCCGCTCGAGTTCGGATAGTCGTCGGTGCACTCACCGGCGAAGTTCGCATCAAATGGAGTCGACGTCCAAATATTCTCGATCCAGTGCAGGTCGTCGGCGTCCGTATCACTACTGGGATCGCCGCCGGGTGCGACGATTCCCCACGCGTTGGGACTGTCCACGTCCGCCGCCGGCGACCCGTGATTGGCATAAGAAGCGACGTATTCGACCGGTGCACTCGCCGAGCCGCCGCTGACGTTCGAGCCGTTCGGCTGACCGTCGGCGAGCGAGGTAGCACCAACCGCAAGGACACCGCTGTCGCAGCCCGGCGCGTCAACGGTGGAGGCACCCTCGTTCCCGGACGCCGCAACCACGATGACATTGGCTGCGATCGCATCGGCAATTGCGTTGCCTTCCACGGGGTCCGGGTCTTGACCGTTGACACAGCCACTGCCGCCCAGACTCATGCTGATGACGTTCACGTGCTCCGCAATTGCATCTTCGATCGCCGAGGCGATATCGGCCGTCGAGGCGCTGCACTGATCATCCGGCTTTGATCCGGCACACGAATCGTCGGGCGTCGGAAAGACGCGATATCCAAAGATGGTGACGTTCCCACCGGCGCCGGCGAAGCCGAGTCCATTGTTCGTGTCGGCGGCTGCGATGCCTGAGACGTCGGTGCCGTGTCCCATCGGATCCGGCGCAAAATCTGAAGTCGATTGCACACCACTGGGATCGGTGACGAAGCACTTCTGTCCGACGATCTTGCTTGCAAGTTCCGGGTGCGTGGGGTCTTCACCGGTATCGATGATCGCGATCTTGATGCTCGAGGAGCCGAGTGCGTCGGGATTGACGATGCCGCTCCCGTTTCCGGCCTGGCTATATCCGAAGGCGTACTCGAGCATGATCGCGTGCATATCCCACTGGCCGGGAACGTTCGCCGTCTCGTCGTAGGGAGGTACTTCGTAGGTGGCGGGCTGGCTATTTTCCGCCGGGAAGCCGGTGAAATACGGGTCGTTCGGATAGTACGGGGTGGAGACGCTCATCGGCAAGCGCCGCTGCAGGACGTTGACGCTGAGAACGCCCGGCTCTGAGCGCAACGCGCTCTGCACGCTAGAAGTCTGCGACGCCGGGACCCGCAAGACGTGCGTCAACGTCCCGGCATGTTGAAAATTGAACGTGCGCACGAGCGTACCGAATTGCTCCTCGCGCTGGGCGATCTGCGCCGTCGCACCACTCACCGCCGAGCGGTTATAGTTGACGGCAACAAATGCAACCGCCGACTGGCTCGTGAATGAAGCGCGCTCCGAGAAGAAGTGCCGCGAAATTCCACTGGTCGAGAGGCGCGCGACGGAGCTGATCGTGTCGCTCGTTGGGCACTGGTAGGCCACGGGAATCTGACTTGAAGAGGTGCTCGTCGGCGTGGCCGTCGGGGTGGCAGTCGACCTCGGGGTCGCCGTCGGTTTTACGGTGCGCGTGGGCGTCGGCGTCGCAACGGGCGACGAGCTTGGTGTGGGGCTCAACGTCGGGGTCGTCATCGGGACCGTTGTCGCTTGTGACGTCGGCGTTGCCGTTGCAAACGCAGTCGGAGTGGCGGTACTTCCCGGCGACCCTGTTCCAAGCGAGGTCGACGTCGATGACGGAGTTGCGCTCGGTACGACAACCGGCGTGCTCGGTGACGAGCCACCTCCGCTACATGCTGCAGCGAGAAAAACCATAAAGGTGGAGACTGCAGCAAAACGCCCACGCAAAAAGCTCATGCGTTCCCTTTTGTGCGCCAACGCGCTGATTCAGCTAGCCTCGGTCCACAGGTCGAAGAAGGCTCGTTCCGAGATGCGAAAATGTTTACGCAATCTTCTCAGACGCATCACGGCGCGGGCGTTGGTGGGTCCGGATCCCCCACGGCAACGGCCATCGCGCGATACACGTTGAGCCGCCCGCAACCTTCATACGAGCTGCCGATGTCATCTGCAGTCGAGCACAAGAGCTGCTTCATCTTACTCGGTGACTGATAGGACGAGTTTACCGAGAGAATCAGTGCGGCTGCCCCCGCGACGTGCGGTGTCGCCATCGACGTTCCTTCGATCTCTTGCGAGCAATCGACCGGCGGCGTCGCGTTCGCGTCGTTCGGGTAATCGTCCTGACAATATCCGTCGAAATCCGCATCGAACGGCGTCGTCGTCCACAGGTTGTTGATCCAGTGCAAGTTGTCGCCGTCGGAGGAGCTTGCGCCATCGCCGCCGGGCGCAACGATTCCCCATGCCGAGGAACTGTTGAGCGCGATGCCCGGCGATCCGTAGTTCGAATAGCTGGCAACGTACTCGACGGGATGGCTCGCCGAGCCGGTCGTCACGCCACTCCCGTTGGGTTGTCCATCGGCAAGCGCGGAGGCGCCGACTGCGATGACACCGGAATCGCATGCCGGCGCTTCGAGTTGATCGGTGTAGTCATTTCCCGCCGCAGCAACGACGACGATGTTTTTGGCCTCGGCTGCGCTTATGGCCTGTCCTTCAGCCGTATCACTGTCCACGCCATTGGTACAGCCTGGAGATTTGGAGGTCGGCGGACCGCTGCCCAAACTGATGCTGATCACGTTGACACCCTGCGCGACGGCGTCGTCGATCGCGGAGACGATGTCGGAAGACTGCGCGTCGCAGATCGGACCCGGCGTAGCGCTGCCGTCCTCGTCAGAGCACGTGTCATCCGGGACCGGAAAGACGCGATAGCCGTAAATCACGACGTTCCCGCCGGCGCCCGCAAAGCCGAAATTGGGATTGTTGATATCCGAGGCGGCAATGCCGGTGACGTTAGTACCGTGACCCTGCAAGTCGGTCGCAAAGGAGGAGGTGGACTGTGAACCGGAGGGGTCGGTCACGAAACATTTCTGATAGACAATTTTCGTCTGTAACTCGGGATGGGTCGCGTCTTCGCCCGTATCGATGATCGCGATCTTGATCGTAGACGAACCAAGCGCATTGGCGTTGACGACGCCGCTGCCGTTTCCACTCTGGCTGTAGCCGAAGGCGTCCTCGAGCTGGATCGCGTGCAGGTCCCACTGCCCGGGCACGTTCGCCGTCTCGTCATACGGCGGAACATGATAGGTGGCCGGCTGCCCGAGCTCTGCGGGGAAGCCGTTGAAATACGGCGGGTCAGGTGGATAGTAGGGAGTCGAGATGGTCAAGGGATACCGCGGACTCGTGAGCGAGACGCTGCGCACGCCGGCTTGAGCCTGTAGCGCACTCTGCGTTTGAGCAAGAGCGGTCGCCGGAACGGCGATGATGTGCGTTACCACGCCGAGTGAAGGGTAATCGTGCGACGCGACGAGGCTTCCGCCGAGGCGCTCTTCGCTCTGGGCAATTGCAATTGCGGATTGCTGCGCGACCGCCCGATCGTAGGTGACCTCGATAAATTGGTTGGTGTCTTCGCTTGCGCTGCGGCGGACAAACGCGCGTCGGACTCGTGCTTGCGCGGTATTCGTGGAAGCAAAGACCGAGCTAGCGCTCTGGCTCGAGGGGCAGATATACGCCTCGGCAGCTGAACCCGTGGGAGCCGGCGTCGCTGGAGTCGAGTGGCCGCCTCCACCGCCGCACGCCGCGAACGCAAGCGGTAGGACGAGCAGTCCGATAGCAACTGACAACCGTGAACATCCGAGCATCGAAGTCCTTCCTTTAGCGTCGCCTGCGCTCAATGCTGACTTCCCGGCGGGGAACCCTTGTGACTTTCGTCGCCATAGGCAACGACGCCAAGAGCGTACCTGGCAAGTCTGGTAGCGGGCTGGTGAGCGCCGACAACTTTTACTGCCCAAACGCCATAGCGTTATCTGCGTTCAGGATCGGGATGCTGAAGAGCGGGGTGCTCGCATTGCTAAAAGGAGGCGCGTAAACGCTTACCTCGGGTACGTTGGTACCGATGTACAGTCTTCCCGCGGAATCGGCAGCCACCATCTCGAGTTCGGTGAACGATAGCGTCGTCGCGGCCACCGAGGCGGACGTTAAGGGGAGATTATAAATTGCGACCTTCGAGGCGACTATGCCCGAGACCGCGAGTTGGTCGGTCACAGCGTCGATAGCGCACCCTTCGACATCGGCCAGGCCGGTCGATACCGTGGCGGTCGGAGCACCGGTGTACGGGGGAGCATACACCAGGATGTTGCCTTGTGCATATTCGACGACATACAGGTTCTGCGCCGAGTCAAAACAGACGCCGCTCGCGTCGGGGACTCCTGAGATCAGCGTCTGCGGCACCGAGGCACTCGAGAACGGGGGCGTTATGACGTCGACTTTGCCATCGGTTTGGTCAGCGACGTACAGCTTTCCGGAGGTATCGAAGGCCAGCATGCCGGGCGCAAAGGTCGTTGCGATCGTATAAAGCGTCGATGTGGACGGATTGGGGCGGGCGTACCAAGTGATCGTGTTATTGTTCTCGTCGGCGACGATGACATTGCCGCTGCCGTCAACCGCTATCCCGTCCAGCCCGCTACCAGATGCTGTCTCAAAGGTGGCGGTCGGTGTCGACGCCGAGCTAAACGGGGCAGTAAAATAGGCGACGCCCTGTGCAAGTGGAAGGAAGTCACCGGCCACATACATGCGACTCGGCTCCGGCGTCGGCGTTGCCAAAGTCGTGACGTTCGTTCCGCCGCCGCCACATCCGGCAAGTGCGGCCGCAGCACAGAGCGTGCAGAGCAAGGCAGCCTTGATGAAAAGGGCGTTGCGATACATGCGGAACCTCCGTCAGTCGAGCAGGCAAGGGGCCTACGGTAAAGAGCAACGCTCTTCCCGCTCGCACGGTTCCATAGGCAATCGCGTGCTCGCTAGCAGTCGCTACTACCAGGACCGCGCTAGCGCGGCTCTTTGCTCTTGAGCCGCTCTTCGTTCTCTGCGATGTAGGCGCGAATATCGTCGGCGGCAGCGAGCAGTTTGAGCCACTGCTCTTTATAGAGGGTCACCGGAAAGCGTCCCAGTCCGTAGGCCGAGACGCCGCCCTTTTCGCTGATTCGCAATGAGACCTCGCTCGAGCGTGGGCGACGAAGGCGTTCGTTTTCCGCTCGCAGTCGTTCCAATTCGGCTTTGAGATCGTCTTGTTCCATGAAACTTTCTTCAGCGCGGCCTAGCGCCGCCACCTTGAGCTCACCCGCCTCCGGAATCCCGAGCGCGGCTGCGCTGGAGAAGAGCAAACGCCGCTCGGGCAATCGCAGTCGCCGGGAAATGAGTGACGATGAACGACCACGCGGTACAAGCCGGCGGTTTCTCGACAGTGACAACAAAGCGGTAAGCCGGCCGCAAACCTCACCTCCTGCGTCGTACTCGCTGCCGGCTCGTCGCAGCGGTTCGGGCGCCACAATCCGAAAGCGCAGCGATCGCGATCGTTTCACGCCGTGAAAATTT
>DATJTD010000185.1:0-10385 GCA_035503775.1 Candidatus Acidiferrales bacterium | reverse complement strand
CACGCTATGGAGAGTCCCTCCCGCACGCACGTCGCGAGTCTCTCACCGCCCTTTGCGGCTGGGGTGAGCACGCTCACGCTGCTGATTGCCGGGCTGGGGATGGGAGCCGGAGCGCAGACGATCGATACCGACGCCGCCTCGCTGAGCTCCTGGACCGCTCCGGGAACCTCGCAAAGCAACGTCATCCCGCTCAACGGCCAGACCGCTCCAACTCCCGTGCTGGCGCGCAGCGCGGCCGTGCGCTTCGTCGACGAGGCGAAGGTGCCGACGGCGCGGCTCGTCGGCAATCCGGCGATCCACGTGACCGACGTTACGGCGGCGCCGACGCCGAAGATCGCGGTCGATCCCCGTGTGAGCGTCTCGGACGATTCGAAGGCCGCGCCGCTGCCCGCTCCGGTGGACGCGAACGTCCAAGTCATCGTCGAGGGCGGCAGCTAAGGGAGCGCAGCACCACGGTCGTAAACTAAAGCGTGAGCAGCGAGCTGCGCGGGGTGCCCGATCCGGGGCTTTGGGTTGTAATACCGGCGTTCAACGAGGCCCGTGTCCTCGGCGACGTCATCGCGAGCCTGCGGGCCTATCTGCCGCGCGTCGTCGTGGTGGACGACGGCTCCGCCGACCGGACCGGTGCCTGTGCCCATGCTGCCGGAGCCTGCGTCGTCACGCACCGCGTGAACCTCGGACAAGGGGCCGCGCTCGAGACGGGTATCGCCTACGCGCTCTCGCGAGGTGCGCGCACGGTCTGCACGTTCGATGCCGATGGTCAGCACCCGGCCGACGCGATCGAGGTTCTGGCGTGCAAGCAGCGTGAGACCGGCAGCGACATCGTCTTCGGCTCGCGCTTTTTGGAGGCGGCGCCGTCCTTGCCGCGGACGCGCCGGCTCGTCTTGCAGCTCGCGTTGTGGTTCACCAAGCGACAGACGGGGCTGGCGGTGACCGACACGCACAATGGTCTGCGTCTCATGCGCGCCGATGCGGCCCGCTATATGCACTTCGAGCACGCGGGGATGGCGCACGCCTCGGAGATCCTCGCCCTCACCAAGAAGCACGGGCTCCGGTACGCGGAAGCGCCGACCTCGATCGCGTACACCGAATACTCATTGCGAAAAGGGCAGTCGACGTTCGACGCCGTGAAGATTCTCTTCGAACTCTTTTACGCCGCTTGGACGCGCTAGTGCGCGCGCACTAGAGGCTCTATGATCGTCTCGCTGCTCCTAGCACTCATCATCGGGCTCGGCCTCTACATCGCCAGCCATCGGCTCAGCGGATTTCAGTTGCTGGCGGCGCTTTCGCTCTGTGCCTGCGGCGTCGCGTTGGTCATCTTTCCCAATCTGACGTCGTATGTCGCATGGCGTCTCGGCGTTGGCCGCGGAACCGATCTGCTCTTGTATTTTGCCGTCGTTGGCGGGATGTTCGCCGCGGCTCATCTCTACTTTCGGCTGCGCAGGCAGGAGACGATCATCGCGCAATTGGTGCGGGAACTGGCGCTGCTGCGCGCCGACGCCGCCCGCGACCGCGAGCCGATCTCCGCCCCCGACGACGCGGTCATCGCGCAGAAGCGCTGAGTACCGTAAACGAAAGCTGCAGCGTCGTCGGGTAGGTGCGCGTGCGGGCGTGGTCGAGCACGAAGAGCCGGGCGGTGTGATCGCCTTGCGACAACGCCGCCGTTGGGATCTCGGCGCTGAAGCCGCTTGCGAGCAGTGCGTCGTCATGCATCCGAATCGCGAACTGCGGCTCGGCCAGCCCGTAGGTCACCGGCACGCGTTGGCGCTCATCGACGACGAAATACGCCGCTCCCTCCGGTAGTCCGCTGGTTGAGTCGAACGCCCACCCCTGCACACGCACGTGATCTCCGCGCTCTACGTCGACCGCACCGCTCGGGCTCCATATTCCGGCCGTCGTCTCGACGTGCACGTGGTTGGGCGGCACAGGGTCGTAGTAGCGGCGCTCGAGGGAGCGCCACGAGAAGGGGATGCTCACGAGCGAAAATGCGAGGAGGAGCGCGAGCACCGTAGTACCGAGGTTTCCGTAGCGGCCTTTCGGCAGGGAACGTGGCGCGTACCACACTCCGCAGAGAAAAGCACCCGTGATGAAGACGACCCAGTAACGATTGCTGGAGAGCGCGCGATTGGTGAATGCGTCCAACAGAATCATGATCGCCGCGAAGATGAGATAGCTATTCAAAACGGGGTCGCCGGCCAGGACACTGAGAGCGCGCGAGATCGAACGCTCGCGCGCCACGGCAAGGAGCCGTCCGTACACGAGGCATTGCCGGCGCAGCATGAGTGCGATGATCAACAAGGTGACGACGACGATGAGCATGTGAATGGTGAAGGTCAGCTGGAACGAGCCGATCTCGATGAGCTCGTCGAGCCAGGAGAAGCCGTGCCAGAACCCCGCGGAGGTTGCTCCGAAGCCGTACGTCGACCACCACGCGCGCGTAAGCTCGGCAGCACTCGCTCCGACGCCTGCGAGCATGGATCGCTCGAACGCGCTGCTGATAGGCGAACTCTGTGAGGCAGCCAGCATCGAGCCGAAGCTTGGGCTCTGCGCGTAGTAGTGCGCGAGGGTGAGCATGACGACGCTCGGCACCAGGAGGACGCCCCACACCAGGACGGGTCGCCGGGTGCCGCGCATATGGCCGAGCCGCGCCGCTACCACGAAGACCGCCGCCGCGCCGACAGCGACGAAATAGGGCGGCTTGGTGATGCTCACGAGCGCCAAGAGATATCCAAGCGCAACCAGCCGGCGGGAGTCGAGGCCGAAGCGGCTCACGCGAAGTGTGACATAGAGGCACGCGGCGACCGCGGCGCAAGCGAGGTTGTCCGGCTGGATGTAGGCGCCGTGCCACGAGACCAGCGGAAAGCAGCCAATGGCGGCGGTGAGTAGCAGCGAGCGCACGCGATCGAGATGCAGCGCGCGCATCGTCGCATACGAGAAGAGCAGCATCGCCGCCATCAGAGCAACGCACAACAGGCGCATCGCGAAAAACATCGCCGTGAGCGAGCCGGACGTGATCCAGGAGGCTGCCGTCGCCGTTGCGGCCGCAAGTGCGTAGAAGACGAACGGGTAGACCGCGGCTACGTACGGCACCGGATGATTCGGCGCTTCGAAGAGCCGCGGGCCGACCCGCGGCTTCGCTGCGTCGACCGACCGGTAGAAGGCCGCGGTTCCATATCCCGCCGGTACACGGCCGTCAGGATTGAAACGTATCGCGCGGAAATTGGAGACGCGCTCGAGGTAGCGCGTATACGGGTGGACGTCGGTGCCGATGATCCCGTCGCGCGCGCGAATCAGGTGTCCGGCGGTGTAGAGGGTGAAGGCGTAGTCGGCGTGCGCGTTTTCATCCGGCTGTTGGAAGAACGGCGTGCGGAAAACCCAGTGCAGCGACAACGCCGCCGATGATAGGACGATCGCTATGAGCAGGACGGTCGTCAGGGCGTCGGAGATAGCCGGCTTTTTCGGTGGCGTCACTCGGCGACCATCAGCGAGCCATTTGACGATGAGGCGCGTCTTCCGTCCGGCTCCGCACGCTGCGCGGCTCGGGGATGTACGAGCGGTTCGACGAACTCGGCGGGAGATGGAGCGCGTGAACGACGGCAGCGGAGCGGGAGATGGCCAGGGGACGGCGGTGGCGATGATCTCGCCGTACCGATCGGCGTACGAGCCGGAGATCGCCTTTGCCGGCGACTCCGCGATGAAGTGGTACACGAGGCGCCTGGCACTCGCGCTGGTTCAAGCTGGTCTCCCTGTCGATATCGTGACGACCCGCCGGGACGCCGCCACCGGTACTGCCTTCGACGACGATGGAATACGCGTGCAGCCGCCGATCGACTCACGCCCCCTCCATTTTCTCGTCGGCATTTTTCGGCGGCTCAAGAGCCTACCCGACCGAATCGTTCACGTGCAGCACGAGCTGTACGGCTACGGCAACCTCGTCAACGCCTTCACCCTTCCGCTCGTCTTGGCGACGGCACGCGCGCTCTTTGGAAAGCGGGTGGTCGTGACGATTCACGGGGTCTTCCCGCCCAGGGCGATCGACCGTTCGTTTACGAGTTCGAACGCGATCAGATTTCCGGTGGCGCTCGTGCGCTTGCTCTGGTTTTGGATAACGGCGGCACTCTGCGCCGTCAGCGAACGGGTGCAGGTCCACGAACACGATCAAGCACGGACGCTGACCCGATTTTACCACTGTGCGCCCGGCAAGATCGTCGTCATCCCCATCGGCATCGAAGAACACCCGGGCGCCCTCGCGCGGCCCGCAACCGAAGTGCTGCTCTTCTTCGGCACGATCTCGCGACGAAAAGGGATCGTCGAATTGATTGCGGCGCTGCCCGCCATCTTGCGCGCGCGGCCGAACAGCCGGGTTGTCATCGCCGGCGACGTTCCGGCGCGTCTGCGCAGCACGCTCGACGTGCGCCGGCTGTTGCTCGACGCGGGGATCGAGATGTCGCGGGTCGAGTTGTTCGGCTTCGTGCCGGATCACGCGCTCCCGGACCTCTTCGCGCAGGCCGACGTGATGATTCTTCCCTATCAGATATCCGTCGCTGCGAGTGGACCCTTGGCTCTCGCGTTGGGCAACGACGTACCGGTCCTCCTCTCGAACGTCTTTGCGGGGAGTTTCCCCGAGGCGCCGCTGCTCTTCGAACCGACGTCCGTCGGGATTCAAAACGCCGTCGAGCGGTTCTTTGCAGACCCGCAGGCGCGCGATGATCTGCAGCAGTTCTGGGCCAATGTGCGCCGGGAACGCTCGTGGCGCAGCGTTGCCCAAGCGCTGCGCAGGGTCTATACAGCGCTGGAGTGAGGTCGCTGCTCTTGGTTGATGTCGTGGTCCACGTCTTTGGTCAACGTCGCATAGATGAAGCAATAGCGGGGTACCGGGATGCGCAGCCGGCCGATCGCCTGCACGAGCGGGTGCGTCGAGATGCGCAGCGCGCGATCGGCGCTCATGAGGCGGCAGCGGACGAGTGTGACGAGCGCGATGCGGTGCAGTGGGTGGCTGATGGGTCGAAGCGCTATTGCCTCCGCGCGAAAGCCGGCATCGGTGAAGACCCGGCGATACTCCTCGACGCTATCGTATTCGCGTAGGTGCGTGGGGTCAATCGTCCATCGCCCGTTCGAACGGTAGAAATACCAGGCGAACCGGCGCTTGAAGACGCTGCCGATGAAGGCGACTCCGCCCGGCTTTACCAGACGGTACGCTTCGGCGGCCATTGCTCGATCGTTTGCGACGTGCTCGATCACTTGATCCGAAAAGTAGACGTCGACGGAATTCGACGGCAACGGCAGCGCGAGGGCATCGGCTTGAAGGGCTTCGACTCCGCGCAGCTCGCGTTTCATCGAGGCGACGCAGACGCTCGAAATATCCGTCGCAATGACCGAAGAGAAACCTTGGAGATAGCCGCGCTGCGCTAGGGCGCGAAGGGGGCTTCCGAAGCCCGCACCCACGTCGAGAAAGACGCCTGAACGTCCGGCCAAGAGTGGAAGGATGGCGTCGGGATAGGCGTCGGCAGCGTGCAGTTGCGGATGCTCGACGCTGTACGCCTCGAAATCGGCCGGCTCAGTGGACAAGAAATGTCACCTCTTTGTCGGGCGGGAAGGTGACGGTGCGACCGTTCTCATGCACGACGATGGAGATGACGTGGGGCCCGGTGGAAAACGTGGCGGTATCGATCCAGCCGCGGAAACCCGAATGAAGCAAGTCGTCGTCGTGATAGAGGCGCACGATGTCTTCGCGTGCTTCGCCGGTGTGTAGCGGTATCCGGTCGCGGTGGTCGACTAAGGCGATGACGGCGCGCGCCGGTGTACTCGTCGTCGAATCGAACGTCCAGCCGACCAGGGGGAGCACCGTCCCGCGCCGCACGGCGACGGGGGTGTCGGGCGAGGGCGAGTTGATCTGGCCGTTCTCTTCGTACACGAGCTGCGCCGGCGGGAGCGGGGTGTAATAGCGCCGCTCGATCGCTCCCCACGAAAAGGCCGATTCGATCACCGAATAACCGAGCAGAAAAGCGAGGATAATCGGCCGCGCGACGTAGCGTCCCTGCGGCGAAAGGATCTGCGGCATGTACCAGACGCCGCAGAGCCACGCCGCCAGAATGAACGGTATGAAATATCGGCCCGACCCGAGCTCGCCTTGGGTGAGGGCGTAGAGGACGGCCATGATCGCGATGAAGATGAAGTAGCTCACCAAGACGACGTCGCTGAAGGCGAGCGTCACGGCCGTGCCGAGCGATCGTACGCGCGCGATGCGCGCGAGCCGGCCGAGCACGCGGACCTCACGTACGCACAGGAACGCCAAAACGGTGAGGCTCGCTGCAACCAGCACGCAGTGCGTCAACACCGTTGGGCCGTCTCCGCCGAGCGAGATGATCTGACTGATTCCGAAGGCGTGCCAAAACGTGAGCGATGGACGCGAGAAACTGAAGAGCGCCCAAAGGCCTTGCGGCAGCTGCGCGACGACACCGTCGGTCGACGGCGCAACGAAGATTCGGCCGGCGTATGGGCTTCTCGAGAGCGAGAGACTCGTAGCCAAGAGCACGATCGCCGGCACGACGATGAGTGCCGCGGCGCGCAACTGCGCTGCGGTCGTCGGCAATCGCCGGCACAGGATCACGGCGAGCGGCGCGATCGCGAGGGTCAGGGCGAGGCCGTACGGCGCTTTGGTGATCGCTGCCACGGCGAGCGTCAGGCCCAACAGGAGGGCGCGCCACGGATTCATCCCGAGGCGGTGGCAACGGAGCGCCACGTACAGGGCCGCCGGGACGGCGAGGACGCCGAGGCTGTCGGGCTGGATCGACGCACACAGCGACGAGAGCTGCGGAAACCATCCAATTGCGGCGACGAGCACGAGGGCGTAGCGCACCGGAAGATGGCGCTCGCGTAGGATGAGATAGAGCAGAACGAGGGCGATGCCGAGAAAGAGAATTCCGAGTGCACGGCCCGCTGCGAAGGCTGTCGTCAACGAGCCGTGATTCAGCCAGGAACCGGCACGCATCGCCATCGCATCGAGCGCGTAGTAGAAAAACGAATTGATCAAAGCGACATAGGGAACGGGATGGAGACCGCGATCGAAGGCGTGCGCATCGACGTGTGGGGCGTTCGCGTCGAGCGCGCTGTCGTACGCAGCGGTGCCATAGCCGGCCGGAACGCGACCGGCATTGTTGAAGCGGATACCGTCGACGTTTGCCGCCCGTTTCAGATAGCGCGTATACGGGTGAACGTCCGTCGCGGGGACGCCGTCGGCCGCGCGAATCAGGTGGCCGGTCGTGAGAAGGACGAAGACGTAATCGGCGTGGCTGTTTTCGTCGGGATTTTCAAAGATGGGCATACGAACTAGCCACATCCCCGCAAGCGCCATCGCGACGAAGATGATGGCTCCGAGCGCGATAGCGGTTCGCGCCCGCGAGTCACATCTTATAACTGTGAAGACCGCTGATCCAGATGTTGACGCCGAGGTAACAAAAGATGATCGTCAGGAATCCGAACGCCGAGAGCCACGCGCAACGCACACCGCGCCAGGCGTTGCGCGTGTGGAGATGCATGTACGAGGCGTAGACGATCCACGAGAAGAGGGCGGCGGTCTCTTTGGGGTCCCACTGCCAATAGGCGCCCCACGCCTCCTTGGCCCACCAGGCACCGGTGATGATGCCGACGGTGATGAGCGGGAGACCGATGGCGATGATGCGGTACGTCATGATATCGAGTTTCGCCAGCGACGGAAGGGTCGCAAGCCAGAGCGCAAAGCGATCCCCGCGAGCCGCGGCCGCCTCGATGATCTCCGATTCGCGGTAGCCGCGCACGACCGGCTGATCGCCGAGCGCTGCCGTAGCGACCGTCACGCTCGAGAGGCTCGGACCGGTAGCCGCCGCTGCGCGCAACGAGCGAACGGTGCCGCTTCGCGCCAACCAGCGCTCGCCATAATATTTGATGAGAAAGAGCAGCGCGGTCGCAAAGGCGACCAGGAAAGCCGCATACGACGAGACGACCAGCGGTACGTGGATCTTGATCCAGTACGATTGGAGCGCCGGCACCGCCGGCAGGTAGCCTTCGTCCCAGGTGAGCCCGTAGGCCAGAAATCCTGCCGCGAGCGCTTCGACGAAGCCGCCGATGAACCAGAAATCGTACTTGAATGCAAAAGCGATGAAGATCGCCACGCTCATCGCCGAGAAGAGCGAGAGCGAGCCGTAGAGGTTGGTCAGCGGCCAGATGTGTGACGTCTCGTAACGGTAGCCTAGCTCGACGAATTGCACGACGCAGCCGAGGATGGCAAACGGGATGCCCACGAGTTTTGCCCAGCGCTCGCGCGAGAGCAGGTAGATGAGGAACGCGAGCGTGCTCATGATGTACGCCGAGATGGCGACGACGATAAACGACTGATCGGTGTTCATAGCGCTCCTCTGTGCGAGGCTCTTCGAGCTGTGGCTAGCTTACGACTCCCGTGGTGCCTCTCCGCTCGCCCCGGCTCTTAGACGACGACCGGCGCCAGGTCGAGCGGTCGCTTGGGCGGATTGACCGTGCGCGTCAGGCCATCCACGATATCGGCGAATTGCTCCTCGAAGATGTCGTAGCCCTTGACCGTCGTAGCGGCGATGCCGACGTCCCAGGCGCGCCCGGCGCCCTCGATCCGGACGTAGAGCCGTGCCGGGAGCAGGTAGAATGAGATGCAGAGCCCCGCGAGGAGGACGAAAGCGCCGATACCGACGAGCGGAATGCCGGGATCGTGGCGATATTCGATCACCGAGAACGGCGTGAAGCTGCGCGGCGTGATCGTGTAGCCGTCGCCCAAGTCGAGGGTCTTGCCGAGGGGGACAAGGACGCTGCCCAGCACGTCGTCACCGTCGAAGATGGTGAGCACGACTCCGGGGTTGTTGGGACGTGGATCGGCGCCGATGCCGAGATCGCCGCTGGGCTCGTGCACGATCGTACCGACGAAGCGCGCGTACTGAATCGAGCGCTGCGTCTCGCCCAAGGCGAAGCCGTCGCCCTCTTCGAGCGGGCCGGTTGGTGCGCCGGCGAGCGGATGGCCGTCCTTGGTGACCGCCAGTGCGGCGGCGAAGCCGTAGGAGTCTTGGTAGTACAGCGTGTCGTCGATGTCGATTGGAGCGTTCACGCGCAGCGTCTGTGCGGAGAAGACGCCGTCGCGTCCGGCGACGTGCAAGTTGGAGACGTAGTCGATCGGCTGATAGACGATCCCGGTCTTCGTATGGATGGGTTCGAACTGATAGCCGAAGTGATCGAGGTGCAGGGCGGCGCCGCTGCGTGCAACGCTGACGGTCTGCCCGGAGAGCACGACCGTCTGGCCGGAGAAGCCCTTCCACCAGTAGAGTGTCGTCCCGGCGGCGATGATGACGAAGCCGACGTGCGCCACCAAAACACCGCGCCGCGCCCAGTTGTGCCGGTCGGCGAAGGTCCACTCCACCCCGCCGAGCTCGCGCTTGCGCACGCTCCAACCGCGATCGCGAAAGAACGACTCCACCCGCGCGCGCACGTCGCTCTCTTCGCCGTGGACGTGCACGGTGGCGTTGAGCGGGATTCGTTCGATCTTCACCGCGCGTAGCGGCGGGAGGCGGGCGGGGATCACCCGTTTGAAGGTGCAGACGGCAAGCGACGTGAGGATCAAACCAATGATGCCGACGTACGCCGTCGAGTGATAGATATTGTTGAGATCCAGCCGCAAGACCAGGCGCGCGAGCGCCGGCGCATAGTTGTCGACGTAGAACGACGGGTCTTTGCCTTGATCGACGATGACGCCGATGAGCGTCAGCAGCCCCCAGACGGCAAAGAGCGAGACCGCGAAGAGAATGTTGGAGAAGAGACCGGTGAATTCGGTCCAGAGCTCCTCGAGCGCCGCCATCGAACGCTACGCGGCCTTCTCCGCGCGCCAGCTCCGCTCGAGAGCGACGATGACCCAGATGCTCGCTTCGTACAGCACCCACATCGGTGTCGCCAAGAGCATCATCGTCACCGGTGAGGCGTCAGGGGCGGCCAGACCGCCGAGCAGCAAGATGCCCATGTACGCGTAGCGCCGGTACTTGCGCAGCATCGGAACGTTCACGATGCCGATGCGCGCGAGTGCAACCATCACCATCGGTGTCTGAAAGACCAGCGCGAAGGCGAGGAAGAGCAGCAAGATGAGGTTGAGCGTCGAGTCGATCCCGAACGTCGGGGTCGCAAGGCTGCTGGTGATCGCGAGCAGCGCGGCCAGCACGCGCCGGATGATGAAGAAATGGCAAAACGCGATTCCGGCTGCCGCCAAAAAGAGCGAAGGCGCGGTGTACAAGTAGACGACGCGGCGCGTGCGTGGATGAAACGCCGGCACGATAAACATCCAGATCTGGTACACCAAGACCGGCAAACCGAGCACGATCGCGCCGTAGAGCGAGAACTTG
>DATJTD010000184.1:0-14046 GCA_035503775.1 Candidatus Acidiferrales bacterium | reverse complement strand
TGGTAAACCCGATAATTCCGGCTTTGGCGGCCGAATAGTTCGCTTGTCCGAAATTGCCGAGTTGTCCGACGAACGACGAGATGTTGATGATCCGTCCCCAGCCGTTTTCCAGCAGCGCCGGCACGGCATAGTGACAGGTGTTCATCACGCCCGAGAGGTTGGTATCGATCACGTGATGCCAATCTTCGAGCGACATCTTCTTGAAGGTACGGTCGCGCAAGATGCCGGCGTTATTCACCAGGATATCGAGACGGCCACAGCGCGCGAGGACGCGTTCGAAGAGCTTACGCACGTCGTCGGCCTGCGAGACGTCCCCGGCTTCGGCGTTCGCGACGCCGCCGGAGGCTTCGATCTGGGCGACGACGCCTGCGGCTGCTTCCGCTCCTCGTACGTAGTTGACAATAACATGCGCGCCGCCGGCGGCGAGCTCGCGCGCAATTGCCGCACCGATGCCACGTGAGGCTCCGGTGACGACGGCGACACGGCCGAGCAGCGGTCGTGGATGGGTGGGGTCGGGCGATACGGAAGCGGCGTTGGTGGCCATAGGCGGCCAGACTTCGCAGCCTCCGCGCCGGGTCCTTATGTGCCGCCAGCGAAGACCTTCCGACTCTCTTGGGAAAGCGCAGAGAGCCGATATAGTGAGAAGTCGAAGCCATCGGCCGGACGGCGGGAGGCAGAGCAAAGGTAGCCTGCCAACATGGCCCGACCTGGAGGAATGCCTATGATCGCACTGGATGCGGTCAAGTTCAATCTCGAAACAGTAGTCGCCGGCGGCTCGCTCAACGTGCGCAAAAACGCTACGGAGCCGATCGCCTTGCCCGAGTGGCGGCGTGGCGGATCGGTGAACTTCGAAGATTCTGTGGCCGCCTTCGCCCTGGCGGGGCTCGAACATGCCACGATGCATATTGCGGCCTCGTTCAGCAGCGACGAGGGGACCCTGCGCACGGCTGAGATTCGTGCGGTCGACAACCTGATTGCGCCGCCGCCGCTGGTCCGCAGCCGCGTGACCTCGATCTTGCAGCGCGTCTCGACCGCGAACACCGAGGTTCCCGTCTCGGTCCGCGAACGCAACGTCCCCTTCCACAACGGGGCGACGGGGATGGTCCGCTTCGAGCTCTCCGACCCGAAGATCGACCGTACGCGGGTTGGTCTGTACGACTGCGAGTGGCAATGGCAATACCGTGTGCCCGGCGATCCGGTCTGGCGGCGCTTCGCCATCAGCCGGCATCGGATCTACGTCACCCTCGACATTCCCTCGGCCCCCTGGAAGCAGATGCCGTACGAGTCGGAGAACACCCAGCTCCTCTGGACCGACGTGCTGGATTACGCCTGCAGCTGGGCCGCGGGGGCGCAAAATACCGTCGAGGCGGCAACGGCGATCACCAAGCGAGTCAACGACCTCGCCCCGCACCTCATCACGTTCGACGCTCCGGGAGCTGGTAGTGCGCACTACGCTTGGTCGAACTTCGACTGCAGCGCCTTTCTTGAACGCCTCGCCGGCGGCATCGGCAACGGCATGTACGTCAACGCGACCGACTGCGCGACCATCGTCTCGACGTTTGCGAACGCAATCGGTTGCGATCTCTGGCAGTCGCGCATGGGCTATGGCTTCAGCACGAATCCCGCCATGACGATCGGCAGCAAGATCTGGCAGAAGCCGGCGCTCTGGCCGGGGTTTTCGTACCATGAAGTCGCCTGGGAGAACAGCTGCTCCGAAGACGATCGCGTGTACGACGCGAGCATGACGATCGACGGAGGCCTCGATCCGACGCAGCCGCCGCACACGGCAATCTCGGCAGCCGGCTTGCCCTTTGGCCACGCGACCGGCCACGGCGAGATATCCTTTCGCACCCGTCTGGCGGCGCCGGCGGGGCTCTACCCTTGTCAGGCGCAGCCGCAGACACGCACGCGCCGCGTGGTGATCTAGTGCCATCGATTCCGAACGAACACCGTCAGTATCTCGAGGAGCGGTACAACGTCCGTGCGTGGTTTGGAAAGAGTCGCTACGCGCGGACGCCGATCCGGCAGTTTGCCGCCGAGACGTTGCATCTCCAAGGTTGGAAGCGGCATCGCATGTGGCGCGAGTCCAACCCGCCCGGGGTCGGGCTCATCTTACGCCAGCACGACAACGTGCTCGAGCAGATCATGGCAATCACGGTCTGGGAGTGCGACGACGTCGACGCGGCACACGAGTACCTTCTCTTTGCGCTCATGCAAGTGCAGAGCATGGCGATCGAGCGTGACCGGGTAAGCGAGATCGGCGACGTCCTTTTTCGCCTCAACGACACCTTCTTCGTCTTTGCGCGAGCAAACATCGTGGTGCTCGTGCGCAACGTCGGTTCGCACGTGCTCGGCATCGCCGAGTTGGCAAACACCCTCGATCTTGCGATCATGCGCCGTCTGGCGCTGGGGCCGCAGGCCTCGCTCGAACTCTCCGTTACCCCCGCCCCCGCCGCCGCAAGCGAAGCCGAGACCGAGTCACTCACCTAAAGAAAAGAGCGCCCGGAATTCCGGGCGCTCCCTCATGCGCGACCTGCGCGAGCTGAATTAGTTGGGGCTGACCGCCGTGGCGACGCGCGAGTGCAGGTCGTCGACGCGCTTCGCGAGCCCATCGAGTTGTGCGTCGGTCGTCTCTTTGACGTAGTGCAGGTTCGAGACGCCGGTCTTCCAGAGCCCACGCAGACCTTGGAGCGAAGATTCCTGGACTTTCGCGGCGTACGAGGCATATTTCTCCGCGAACTCTGTCTGCTTCTGGCCGCTGCTCTGCAGTTGGTTCACCGTGAGGGAAACCACTTGGCCGGCACGATCGAAATTCTCGCGGACCGTCGTCTCGACGGCCGTGGACGAGTACGGTTTGGAGACGATGTCGTACAGCGACCTCGCGTAGCCGAGCGCGCTCTGGTTCGCCGTTGCGTACGCATCGACGAAGAGGCCATAGCCTTGCGTCGCGAGATCGAGATAGCTAGAGGTGGTATAGCTCGGCGTGGTATCTTCGGGCATCGGTTACTCCTTCTCTTTTGGGGGGTCTTTGGGCCGTTCTTTAGCCCACGTACCGGTGTAGAGGCTGAAGAAAGCGTCGAGATTGGTGCGGTACTGTTCGAGCGCTGCGCTCCACAGCTTGAGCGCGTCCTGGCCGGCGTCGGTAAGGGTGTAGATGCGGCGAGCGGGTCCTTGTTCTTTGGGATCCCACCAGGAACTGATGTAACCGTCTCGTTCGAGTTGGCGCAGTGCGCGGTAGACGGTCCCAGGATCGGAGACGACGGCGAAGTTCTCTTTGAGTTCCTTCATGATCTCGTACCCGTGCAGGTTGAGATCTTTGAGCATCACGAGCAACCACGCCATCAGGTAGTTTTTGGGCGTACCGCGCGGAGGCAGACCCGCCTCCGGCTTCCCGTGCATCGCCTCCTGAACGCCATCGTCGTCGGGGGTGTCGCTCCCCCGGCCGCCTACAGCGCTCTTCATCCCGCTATTTGCATTCTGCACATAGATGTAACCCCTGTCAAGAGCTGACGGCGCGAAGTATGGGACGCGCCGGTTTCGGAAGGGGGGCGAGCCCCACTTCCGAGACGAGGCAGACTGCCTCGCCGGTCAGGACCTTCGTGCCGCGTTCGTTGAAGCACTCGGTTTCTAGGGTGAGGATGTTCTTCTCTTCGTCGTACTTGGTGACCGTAACCCGGGCCTCGATCGTATCTCCCAAGTAGACTGGCTGCAAGAACGAGAGATTCTGTTTCAGATAGACAGTCCCCGGGCCCGGGAACTGCGTTCCCAATACCGCGGAGATGTATGAGGCCGTCAGGAGACCGTGGGCGATACGCCGGCCAAAGCGCGTCGTCGCCGCATACGCACCATCGAGATGAACCGGATTCGTATCGCCGGAGGCGCGAGCGAACATCTCGATCTCGTCTGCCGTCACGGTGTGGGACATTGAACTCGTTTGCCCCACGAAGAACTTGCTCAAGGAATTTCCTTTCGTTAGCGCCTCGGACACCTTATATGGGTTTTTCCACAAAGTACCTCCCACAAACTTCTCATTGGCTTTTCATCACGCGATAGGATCGCGGATGGTACGCTAACGGGGTCGTAGAGACGAAAGGGGGCGCCTTGGGCAGCGTCCCCCTTTTTGTTTGTGAACGGCTTTGCCGGCGCCGGTGCTATGCGAGAGGAGGGGTTGTCAACTGTTGCCGGTTAGATAAGCATATATAGCCAAACGTACGTTTGTGTGTTATGCTATACCAGGATGAAGCTGGCGGATTGGGCACGCAAGTCCGGTATTTCGTACACGACGGCATGGCGCTGGGTCAAGGACGACCTCATGCCGGTCCCTTGGCGTCAGACTCCCTCGGGAAGCATCCTTGTCGATGAGTCCCTGGACGAGCAACCCGGCGCCGTCGCACTCTATGCCCGCGTGAGCAGCCACGATCAACGCAACGATCTCGACCGGCAACTTGCACGGCTCTCCCTCTATGCGGCGGAGCAGAAGCTCCACGTTGTTGATGCCGTGGTCGAGGTTGGGTCAGGTTTCAACGGCAAACGCAAGAAGCTCTTGCGCCTTTTGCGCGATCGGCATATCGAGGCGATCGTCGTCGAACATCGCGACCGGTTCGCGCGATTCGGTTCGGAGTATCTCGAAGCCGCGATGGCCGCATCCGGTCGCAGGCTGATCGTCGTCGATCCATCGGAGATGAACGACGACCTCGTGCAAGACATGATTGCGATTCTCACGAGTTTCTGTGCGCGGCTCTACGGACGCCGCTCAGCACGGAATAGGGCAATCGGTATCGAGCGGGCGTTAGCGCGTGAGGAACGCATTTCAGCATAGATGCGAACCTACGAAACTCGCCTGCACCTTGACGACGACACGTCGCTTCGCGTGTATGCCGAGCGTTTCAATCGTGCAATCCACGCGATGCATGCGCAGCGTTCCTCCGGGCAAGCGTCGGCAAAACCGTCATTCATGCGCGCTTTCGATCTCACGGCGCGGCAATACAACGCCGTCAAGAATCGTCTCGATGCGATGACCGCGAGCGCGAAGGAGTTACGTCCGTTGCGCCTGGCCGATCTCCAAGAACGTCTTGCCGCTGTCGCGAGGAAAATCGAAAGAGAGAGTGCGCGCGAGAGCGTGCGGCTCGAGATGTTGCATCACCTCAAGCGCCGTCTCGATCGTTTGCACAACACGATCGTGCGCCTGGAGTCGGATGAGACGTTGCGTATCTGCTTTGGATCGCGCAAGCTCTTCAACGCGCAGCATCACCTCGAAAAGAACGGGTTTTCCTCGCACGAGGAATGGCAAACGGCATGGAGAGATGCTCGTTCGTCCGAGTTCTTCGTGCTTGGCTCCAAAGATGAAACGGCGGGGTGCCAAGGTTGCGTGATGATGCATCTCGGCGACGATCGCTTCCGGCTGCGCCTGCGTACGGTGGGGGCGATGCGTTCCTACGCGACGTTCGATCTGCGGTTTGTCTATGGTACCGAGCATCTTCTCGGCGCACTCGAATGTGGCCAGGCGCTTTCGTATCGCTTCAAGCGCGATGCGAAAGGTTGGCGCGTCTTCGTTTCAACGGCGGTGATCCCGCCTGAGCGGACGACGGTACGGCCGGCCGGATGTATAGGCGTCGATCAGAATGACGGCTTCGTCACCGTTTCGCAAACCGATCGTTTCGGCAATCTCGTCGCCTCGCAAAACTTGCCGCTGAACACGAAGCATCTCGGTACGAAGGCGACGACGACCTGCATCGCCCAGGTCGTCAAGCAGATCGTTGCCGACGCGGTGCGGACGGCCAAGCCGATCTCTATCGAACGGCTGAACTTCGCGAAGAAGAAAGCGCAGCTCTCGTATGCCTCGGCATCGCGGAACGTGATGCTCTCGGCGTTTACGTACCGGCAGTTCGCGATACTCCTTGCTGCTCGCGCGACGGATGCCGGCGTCGAGCTCATCACGATGAATCCAGCATATTCCTCGAAGATCGGTCGGCAAAAATATGCTCGCCGGTATGGCTTGAGCGTCCACATGGCGGCGGCGTTTGTGCTCGCTCGCCGCGCACAAGGTTTCCGCGATCGCTACCTCTCTAGCGACGAGAAGCGCCGCCGCAGCACTCGTGAAGATGCTGCGGTGCCCGTGCTCGTTGCCAAGGAGCGGCGCCTTCGCGGGAGAGCGAAGGTCGAACCTGGTGGTCCGTCGCCTCACGGCGATCCCGTGCGTGCTGAACGCTCGGAGATCTTACGGGCCGCGGCCGGTGGAATCCCGGTACGCGAAGGGGACTCGTCCCCATCGTCCGCAATGCGGGTTCGGCGGGCGTCATAGTGTGTCTAATAAACGCCTATGCTTTCAGGAACGGCAGTACTCCGAACTGACCGAGCACGATGTCGCCGGACGGTCGTCCCAGCCAGCGCTCGATCACGGTCGCATAGACGCTGCGAAAGTCGACGGTAAACGTGACGTCCCCGTTGTCGAGATTTTCCAGCGAGGGCTGTTCCCCGTAGACGCCGCCCTTGAGGCCGCCGCCAACCAAGAACATGGGGCTGGCCTCACCGTGGTCGGTCCCGCGGCTCGCGTTTTCCGCCACCCGGCGTCCGAATTCGGAGAACGTCATCGTGAGCGTACGCTTGTCGTTCCCGTGCTCGGCGAGATCGTCGTAAAAGGCCTTGAGCGCATCCGAGAGCTCGCCGAGGAGACGGTCTTGGGTTGGCTTCTGCGCGGCGTGCGTGTCGAACGACCCGTGCTGCACGTAGATGACACGCGTGCCGAGGCGGCTTCCCACGATCTGCGCCGCGAGCGCTAGGCTGCGCCCAACCGGAGTCGCGGGGTACGACGCCGTCGTCGTGTATCCCGCAATGAGCCCCGGGAGTTCTTCTGAGCCGCGTTGTGCGTCATCCTCGATCTCGGCGACCGTCCCCAGATACGGCGACTGAAACGGAACACTCGTATCGGTTGCCAGCGACGCGAAGGCGCTGCGTTCGCCCGGGGCGCGATCGCTCGCGAGGCGGTACCCTTGCACCGCTCCGATCGCGGGAACGTCGATCTTGCGGCTGATCAATGCCTCGGGCAACACCTGTGCCAGAGCAACGGCGTTGAAGAGGTTGCTTTGCGAGAGATCGGCGCCGTCGAGATAGCGCCCGAGCCATCCCGTGCTCAGATACCGATCGGGCGCAGCGGTCTGCCAGATCTCCGTCGAGCGAAAGTGCGAATGATCGGGTTTGGGATATCCCACGGCCTGCACGACGGCGACGTCGCCGCGCTGGAACATGTTGTACAACGAACGCATCGCCGGATTGAAACCGATCTCGTTGTCGATGTGCAGCACGTCGTTTGGCGCGATCCCGAGCGTCGGGCGCGCCTGGTAATACGCCGCCGTACCGTGCGGAACGATCGTGTTGAGCCCGTCGTTGCCGCCTTGCAAATTGATGAGCACGAAGACACGCTCGTCGGCGTTCCCGGGAAGCCCCGGAAGAGCCGGCTGTGCAAGGGCTGCGCCGAAGAGGGAGTCGGTCGTGGCGGCGACGGTGAGCCCGGCGAGGCTCCCCAAGAGAAAGCGGCTGCGTTTCATCTGCGTTGGCTCCTAAGCGAGTTGATAGGCGGGCATCGCCATCGTGAGATAGGCGCCTCCGCGCATGCGTTCTTCAAAATTTTCGGGCGAGAGCGTTCCGAGCGCCGACGTCCCCGAGCCGTCGAGGTAGGCTTGCACCTGCGCGACGGCGGCGGCCGACGCATCTCCGTACAGGATGGTACCGACGAGTTTGTCGACGGCGGCTCGGGCATTTGCGGGGACGCCGTCGCTGAGCCACGAGTCGCGGCTCACCATCTGCTGCGAGGCCATCAGCGCGCTTGCGAAATTTTCGCGCGTCAGCAACGTCTGACTATTGAGCCACGCGATGCCGCCGTCCCAGCCCTTGACACTAGGCGGATGAAAGATCGCCTGGCCCATACGATTGAGGACGCCGAGGGTCTGCGGTTCGATCGTCTCGATCCCGTAGAGTTGATACGATCCGATCACGAACTCGACCGGACTCTTCACCAGCGCTCGATACGCGCGATCGGAGTAGAAGACGTCCGAGCGCAACAGCATCGAAAGCACCGGCGCCAGCTCGAAATCGTTCTTGACCAGCGATCCTGCGACGGCATCGATCAGTTCTGGCTCGGGGTCGTTGTAGACGAAAAAGTTGAGCAGTTTGTTCGCGAACCACTTCGAGCAGGCCGGCTGCTCGAAGATGATCGTGACGATATCGTTGCCGTCGAGATCGCCTGTGTGGCCCAAAAACGTCTTGAGCCCGTCGTCGTGCTGGGCCGCGTTTTCGTAGAATCCGCCGCCGCGCAGCGGGTGGCGCACCGTCCAGCCGGTGAAGGCGCGCGCGCTCTCGCGGACATCTTGCTCGGTGTAGTTACCAATGCCCAAGGTGAAGAGCTCCATGAGCTCACGCGCGTAGTTCTCGTTGGGGTGCGCCTTCACGCTGCGCGCGTTGTCGAGATATTTGAGCATCGCCGGATCGCGCGAGACGGCCTGCGCGAGGTCGCGAATGTTGCCCAGCGCATTCGAACGGTAGAGATTGTTCTGGTTGACGGCGTCTTGCGCGGTAACGCCTTTGGCGCCTTCGGCGGTGGTGAAGTGCCCGTGCCAAAAGAGCGTCAGCTTCTCTTGCAACGGTGCCGGAGTCTTGAGCATGCGCTCGAGCCACCACGTCATGATGGCGATGTTGGCGGCGCGACGCGCCATGCGGCGCTCGTCTTTGAGTTGCTCGATCTGCGCATCGCTCTGCGCGCTCGAGGCTTGCGCGGCGCTCCCGGCCATCGCCGCCGGAACGAGAATCGAGTTCCCGTCGGCGACACCGGCACCGGCGGCGAGCCCGCGCTGCATCATCTGCGCCTCCGCAGCATATCCCTCATCGGGAATCTCCGGCTGCGTCGGAAGATCGGTCGGGGGAAAATGGACGAGCGAGTCGACCGCGCCGTTCATCGAGAGGCCGGCGAGCCGGGTGACGTCGTCGGGACTTCCGCCAAATCCCGCACGGCGCAGAAGATGCGCCGCCAGCCGCGTGTTCCACGGCCCTGCGTAGGGCGCCAGCGGATCGGACGGGAGGCTGCCTGCGGGCCGAAATGAATTCGGAGCATTCATGCCCCCGATCATAGCGCCGGCGGCCGGAAAAAGCTCGCCTTTCGCCCGGAATCTAACCCGGGTCTAACGGCGGGCAGGGCCGGTTGTTCTCGACTGGAAACGAGACTGCCGTCCGCTAGAGATCATGGAGGGGTATGAAACCGATACGGTCGCGCGTCGACACCGCCTCCGCCGATTTCGAAACGAACGCCACGCGGATGCGCGAACTCGTCGCCGACCTTCGTGCACGGCTGGAACGCGTCCGTGAAGGCGGCGGAGCGCAAGCCCTCGCGCGACATCGCGCACGCGGGAAGCTCACCGCGCGCGAGCGTATCGACGCACTCTGCGATCCGGCGGCCCCGTTTCTCGAGCTCTCCGCCTTGGCGGCCGACGGCGTCTATCCCGATCCGACGCCGTCGGCCGGCATCGTCACCGGAATCGGCCTGATCGCCGGGCACCACTGCGTCGTCGTCGCCAACGACGCGACCGTCAAAGGCGGTACGTACTACCCGCTGACGGCGAAGAAGCATCTGCGTGCACAAGAGATCGCCGAGCAGAATCGTCTTCCGTGTATCTACCTCGTCGACTCCGGCGGCGCGTTTTTGCCGCTGCAAGACGAAGTCTTTCCCGACCGCGATCACTTCGGACGCGTCTTCTACAATCAGGCGCGCATGTCGGCGAAAGGGATCGCGCAGATCGCCGCGGTGATGGGATCGTGCACGGCCGGCGGCGCCTACGTTCCGGCGATGTCCGACGAGGCGGTGATCGTGCGCGGCACGGGGACGATCTTCTTAGCGGGTCCGCCGCTGGTTGCAGCGGCAACCGGAGAGCGAGTCACCGATCAGGAGCTGGGAGGTGCCGACGTACACACGCGTATCTCCGGCGTTGCCGATGCACAAGCCGACGACGACGAAGATGCTCTCGAACGCGTTCGCGCAATCGTCGCGAACCTCGGGCCCGTGCACCGTTATCGCACAGCTGAGGCGCCCGCAGAGCCGCCCGACTATCCGGTCGAGGAGCTCTACGGTATCGTTCCAACCGACCTGCGCGTTGCATACGACGTGCGCGAAGTGATCGCGCGTCTGGTGGACGCGTCGCTCTTCGACGAGTTCAAGCCGCTCTACGGCGCGACGCTGGTCTGCGGCTGGGCGCGCATCGAGGGCCATTTGGTCGGGGTCATCGCGAACAACGGAATCCTCTTCAGCGAGAGCGCACTTAAGGGAACGCACTTCATCGAGCTCTGCGCACAGCGCGGGACACCGCTGGTCTTCTTGCAGAACATCACCGGCTTCATGGTCGGCAAAGAATACGAACATCGCGGCATCGCAAAAGACGGCGCGAAGATGGTGATGGCCGTCGCCTGCGCCGAGGTCCCGAAGTTCACCGTCATCATCGGCGGCAGCTTCGGCGCGGGTAACTATGCAATGTGCGGGCGCGCCTACAGTCCACGGCAGCTCTGGCTCTGGCCGAACGCGCGCATCTCGGTGATGGGCGGCTCACAGGCGGCCGCGGTGCTCTCGAGCGTTCGTGGCGAGCTGACGCCCGAGCAGCAAGCCGACGTCGAGGCACCGATCCTGGAAAAGTACGAACGTGAGGGCAATCCCTACTATGCGACGGCACGCATCTGGGATGACGGCGTCATCGATCCGCTCGACACGCGGCGTGTTCTGGCGATGGGGCTGGCCGCTGCCGCGTATGCACCCACACCGCCGACGCGCTTCGGCATCTTTCGTATGTGAGGCGGCGATGAACCGGAACGAACTCTTGCAAGAAGTCGCCGAACGCCTGATCTCGGTGCGCACGGGCTTGGGCTACGACCTCGAATGTGCGGCACAACTCGCGCACCTCGATGCCGAGCGGCTGGCATCGGCCGAAGAGGGAAGTCTTGCGCTGGGTGAGTCTGAACTGCAAAATCTCGCGGATGCCTACCGCGTCGACGTCACGGCCTTCTTCGGCGGCCGCGTCACGCCGATGAGTTACCTCTTCGGCGCCTGAGCGCGGTCCTAAAAGAGCGAGAGGCGGCGCGCTTCCCACGCAGCGCGCACCGCGGGCGGAAGCTGATCCATCTTCTGCAAAAAGAGCGTCACCTGCCACTTCTGCTCCTCGGTGAGCGTCTTCGAGAAGCTCGGCATCCCGGTGAGGCGGATGCCGTGGTCGACCTTCCAGTAGGTCTCCCCCGCCGAATCGTCTTCGACGCCGTCTTTGGCGAGCTGCGGCGGACGCTGATAGAGGCCTTCGGCAATGCTCGACGCCTCGCCGTCGGCGCCGCCGTGACAGACCGCGCAGTTTTGGTTGTAGACGTGCATCCCGGCAAGCAGATTCTCCGCCGTCGGCGGCAAGGGATTCTGTTGCGCCGGCGCGCCGCGGTCGATAGCCGCGTCCAAGGCCGTGTGCGCGTACCACCGCTCGAGCGCGGAGGGTTTCGCGTCGGCATTGGCCGGTACCCAGCCCGCGATCGCGGCCACGTAAGCCGCGAGGCATAGCAGGGCGATGCAGACTATGATTCCAGCAAGAAAATTTCTCACGCTCGACCTCCCGCGACGTCAACGCGCAGATGATACCCCACTCGACCTCGGAAAATGCTAGGGGCGGTCCGCTATATCCCCGCGTACCACTCGTAACCCTGGTCTTCCCAATAGCCGCCCTTGCCGTCGTAAATGTGATCGAGGGCGGCGACGAGTTCGATGTGGTGCACCCACTTCGCGCTCTTGTAGCCGAGTTGGGTCGGCACGCGAAGCCGGACTGGCGCGCCATGGTCGGGATCCAGCGGGTGATTGTTGAGATCGAGCGCCAGCACCGTCTGTGGGTGCATCGCTTCGTGCAGATCGAGGCTCTCGTAATAGGGCGTGCCGTCGTCGGCACGATCGAAACAGTAGAAGACGACGCACCGCGCCGCAGGCGTCGGCTGCGCGAGCGAGAGGACCGTGTGCAGCGGAACCCCGCCCCACTTCCCAATCGCGCTCCAGCCTTCCACACAGTCGTGCCGCGTGATCTGCGCCAGATATTGGAGCGCGCGCAACTCGGCAATCGAATAGACGCTCTTCGCCTTCACCTCGCCGTCGACGAGCAGGCGGTACGAACGAAAGCCGTCGTTGACCAGCCGGGTGTACCGGTCGTCGCTCGGGGTACTGAAGCTGTTCGTCCGAAAGTTCCAGTCGATGTCCGCCTCGGTGTACAGCCGCGCCATCCCGCGCGTACCGATGACGAGATGATTGAGGCGCTCGGTCAGCTCAAGGACGTTGTGAAAGGGGCTCTCGTTGAGGGCGTTGGTCGCTTGTGCACACCCCGCGAGCGCCGAGAAGCTCGAGGCGAGAAAGAGCGCGCGCTTCACGCGTCGAGGCCCTCGTGCTTTCCGAGGCGGTAACCACCAGTGATCATCGAGCGCAGATTGTTCACGACGCCGGTCGAAAGCACGAGCACCAAATGCACGGCGACGAATCCGAGCAAGACGAGCATCAACAAAAAATGCCAGAGCCGCGCGAATTGGCGTCCGCCGAGCAGCCACGGCAACGGCCCCAGCCACGCGTCGACCCCCGGCGAGAGCGCGAGGCCGGTGAGAATGAGCAGCGGCACGAACGCGAAGATCACCAGCGTATATGCCAGCTTCTGCAGCGGGTTGTACTTGCCGTAGTGCGGCGGCTCTTTGCGCAGGCGCAGATAATAGAGTTGCATCGGGATCAGCTTCGGTACATCTGCCGGGCGCAAGACCAACTTTTGAATATCGCCCCGCGCGAAGCCGACGATGAGATAGGCGCCACCGCACAAGACCAAGACCCACCCGAAGAAGAAGTGCCAGAGCCGTCCATCGGCTAAGCTCTGATAGCCCGGCAAGGTGATCCAACCGGGGAAGGCGCGCGCGGTCTCGCCGCCCATGCCGTCGTCGGTGTACCCAAGGATGTGTGTCGTCGTAAAGGTGTGACCGAGGATCGTCACGGTGCCGATGTTAGCGCCGCTCGCGGTCTGGCCGCCGTCGATGGAGAGGACGCGGTGCGCCGGATCCGTTTTGTCCGAGGCGTCCAAAAACGCGGCAGCGTTGAATATCTGCAGCCCGCTCATGACCAGTACCAGGAGCGAGAGCGCGGTCAGCCAGTGGGTGACGCGTGTCGTTACCGAATGCCGATAGACGAGTCGCTGCGAATCGGCGAAAGGTGGGGCGCTCGATGCCTGCCCGGCGGTAACGTCCATATCTCAATCTACCATGAAAACCGCCGGCGCGCTCGGTAAGGGAGCTCACATGCCCAGACGAAGGGCCAAGTATGGCAACCAATTCCGGGATTCGCCGGCTGCTGATCGCCAACCGAGGCGAGATCGCCGCACGGATCGCACGAGCGGCGCGCGATGAGGGCATCGCCCCGCTCGGAATCTACTCGGAGGCCGATCGCCGTGCGCCGTATCTCCACGAGATGGAGCGCGTCGCGCCGGTAGGGCCCGCGCCGGCGACCGAATCGTATCTCAACATCGAGCGCATCATCGCTGCGGCGCGCAGCCTCGAGGCCGACGCCGTTCATCCCGGATACGGCTTCCTCTCCGAGCGCGCCGCCTTTGCTCGCTCCGTCGCTGAAGCGGGCTTGAGGTTCGTTGGACCGCCGGCGAGCGCAATCGCCGCCGTCGGCGACAAGCGCGAAGCCAAACGTCACGCACGCGCTTGCAACGTGACCGTCGTCGAGGGATACGACGGAGAGGAACAGACCCTCGAGGCACTGTCCCGCGAAGCGCAGCGCATCGGGTTTCCGCTCATCATCAAGGCGACCGCAGGTGGCGGCGGGCGGGGGATGCGCGTCGTCGCGCGCCTGCGCGATTTCGAGGAGGCGTTGGCTTCGGCGAAACGTGAGGCACTCGCCGGCTTCGGCGACGATCGCGTCTTGCTCGAACGGTACATCGCCGGCGCACGACACATCGAATTCCAGATTCTCGCCGACGCCTTCGGCCGGATCATCCATTTGGGCGAACGAGATTGTTC
>DATJTD010000183.1:0-4578 GCA_035503775.1 Candidatus Acidiferrales bacterium | reverse complement strand
GTCTCGATAAAATGCGACGGAGCGTGCGATGTCCGTGACGATGAGCGTTACCGTCACGATGAAGTCGGTGGTCTCGGCGATGGTCGTCTTGGGCGGGTTCATAGCATTACGTTCTCCAGGAGTGCCTCAACGGACGTCGCGCTCTCATTATTCGAAGATTCAGAGCACTTCAAAGACGCCGTAGATTGGGGCCCATGGGCCAGGCGCGTGCCGATACCGATTGCAAGAATGCCGCTGCAACTATAAAAAGGCGAGTAAGGCGGTTGCGAGTGTTTGCGGTTGTTCCTCGGGAACGAAGTGGCCCGAATCCGCGATCACCACAGACGTCGTATTTTGAAAGTACGGCCGCAGAGAATCACCCATGGTCGGTATCGAATATTGACCGCCGACGGCGAGCAGGCGGACGGGCACCTTGCTCGTGAACTGCTGTTTGTTGAACTCCATGTCGGCAATGATATTGCGGCAGTAGTCGAAGGCCGCGTCCATGCGCCCCGGCCGTGCATACGCGCTCACGTAGGCTGCTACGTCGTGCGGCGGGATCGATCCCGGCCGGTACACTTTGTTCTCGTACCACCAGCCGACATAGAGAGCTTCTTTGCCTTGGGTCAGCTCGGCCGGCAAATCGGGAAGCATCTGAAAAATAAAATTCCATTTCCGCTTGTAATCCGAAAGCTGCACGTCGTTGGTCAACGTGACACCGGGGATTCCAGCTTCGATGAGGGTCAACGATTTGAAATCGTCCGGAAAGAGCAAGACCCAACTGTATGCGCACCAAGCGCCGAAATCGTGAGCGACGACGTGGATGGGCGTTCCGAAACGCCCTACGAACTCATGGAAGACACGTGCGACGTTTTCTGTCGTAGCCGGCGCCGCAAGAATGCCGGAGTCCCCGAAACTCGGCAGATCGGCCGTGATCGTCTCAAACTTCGGCGATAACAGCGGCACCAGCTTGTCCCAGGAGCGGCGCGTGGATGGAAAACCTGAAATCAAGAGGATCGACTCGCCGCTCCCCACGCGATCGAACGCGATCTTCGCTGCCTCGCTCTTCGCGTCGAGCACAACGGGAGTTGACGGCGACGACGGGGTAGCTGCGGCGATTTGCGTCTCCCGCGCTCCCATCCCGACGGCGGCGGCGAACGCGGCGCCCCGGCGCAAGAGCGTCCGACGATCCAGCGGTGCATTCCAATCCATAGGCGATGGACCAGATTCGTCATTCTTTGTGGGATCGCTCATGGGTCTCTCCTGTTCGGCGCGTAGCGTACAGACGATTACGCTCCTGGGAGTACGAGTCTTAGGCGTGCTCGAGAGAATTCCAACGATTCCGGGATGAGCGTCGATGAGCGTTCGTGATAGGCCACATCACGATGCTGGAGGGTGAAGCCGCCTTCACGGAATCAGAATCACTTTTCCGGCCGTCCCCGCTTCGAGCGCTGCCATCCCTTTCGCTAACGGCAACGGTTGACTGATCGGAATGCGCAGACGTCCTTGTTGGACGGCCTGCAGCATCGATGTCAGGACGGCGCCTCTTGGCAAGGAGCCTAGGGAAGGACGACGATCTTGCCGCCGGCTTCGTTGGCCTCCATGAGGCGATGCGCTTCGACGATCTGGTCGAGGCGAAAGACTCTCCCGACGTGCACGGGCAGGCTCCCGGCGGCGATGTCGTCGACGAGATCCTGGAACGGCATCGCCATGAAGTCTTCGGGTTCACCGTCGTACGTGGTCAGATACACAGCCGTCGGAATCGCCGTCATTGGCGCGAACTGGTCGAGGGTCCACTTGTTGCCAACCATGCCCGTCATACAGACGACCCCATGTTGCCGGGCACAGTGCAGTGAGTCGACTAGCGTCGTCGTACCGACGAGTTCGAGTACCTTCTGTGCGCCACCAAGCCGGCCGTTCACGGCTGTTGCGAGCGCCCCGTCGTCGATGAAGACCTCGTCCGCGCCCGCCGAACGCAAGAGGCTCTCTCGCTGTGCGTTGCGGGTCGTCGCGGCAATCCGCGCCCCCTGCCGTTTGGCGATCGCCGCCGCCGCAAGCCCGATCGACGTGGTTCCACCTCGAATGAGGAGTAGCTCGCCAGCCTTCAACTGCAGGCCTTTGACGAGCGATCCCCACGCCGTTTGGAACATCTCGGGAACGGCGCCGAGGATTTCCCACGGCAACGATGTCTTGATCACGCGCACGTGAGCTGCCGGGACGACGGTATATTCCGCGTACCCTCCGTCGAAATCGCGGCCCATGCCGCCCATCACGCTAGCCACGATCTCGCCGATCTGAAACGACGACCCGTTGGGGTCGTCCATAATGCCGACGGCTTCGATGCCCAGCACGCGCGGAAAGCGAACGTCGGGGGAGAGCCCACGGCGCGTGAACATCTCCGAGCGGTTGATGCCGAAGGCTTTCACGCGTATACGCACGTGTCCGGCATCAGGAGTTGGGATCGGCCGTTCCTCGATCTGAAGGACTTCAGGCCCTCCCGGCTCGTGAACGACGACGGCGCGCATGGTTCCCGGCTGCGTCGCGGTAGTTACCGGCAACCCTCTAGCCTCTTTGGCAACGTGTACTTCGTGTTTCGTCTCATCGCCAAGCGCTCACGCCGTCCTTCTCCTGCGCGATCTCATCCGCGCGGACCATCGGCGCCGTGCCTGTGGCCTCAAGGTCAGCCGCATGTGCGGCACGCAGGATGATCTCGCGCATCCAGGCGTGGCCGGGATCGTTGGGGTGTGTCGCGTTCCAAAAGAGCCGCGTGGTCACCAGCGCCGGCTCGAAGACGTTGACCCACGTGATACGGAACGACGCGGAACACCGTACGGCAAACCAGACCGGCACGATGGCGACAAGATCGGTCTGCTCGACCACATACGGCAATGCGAGCATGCTGGTCGATGTGAAGCGCGTAGCGCCGGGCCGCGCGAAGCTCGACATTTCTGCGGGCAGGTCTCCGCAGACGTAGCCGCGCTCGGAGATGATCGCGAACGTGCACGCGCCCAGGGAGCGACGTGTGAGGGGCGATTTCAAAAGCGGGTGGTTTCGTCTGGCCATGCAGACCAGGCCGTGAGCGCCCAGTTCAACGCTCGTCAGAGCGGGCGAGCAGACCGGTTCTGTCCCAACGGCAAAATCGGCGAGCCCTGAGAGCGCGGCGTGCTCCGTCTCTCCGTCCGCGCTCGGCCGACTGACGATTGCGATATTCGGTGCTTCTTGCTCGGTAATTGCCAAGAGGTGCGGCATGAGCCATGCCTCCGCGAGCGGCGACATCGCCAAGTGAAAGGTTCGCTCGCTTTCCGTAGGCGAGAACGCACGGAGCTGCTCGAGAACGCTCTCCACGGCGCCAAGCGACTTCTCGACGGCTTGCGCTAGCGCATGCGCTAGCGCGGTTGGTTCCATGCCGACGGAGGTTCGGACGAAAATCTCGTCTTGAAACAGCCAGCGCATCTTCGCGAGCGCATTGCTTACGGCGGACTGCGTGAGATGCAAGTCGTGCGCGGCCGCCGATACGCTTCGCCGCCGGTAGAGCGCCCGAAATTTTGGAAGCAGATTGAGGTCGACCAGGGCGAGCTCGCGAAGGTTGTGCATCACGGTTCGATTGCCTTTTGCCAACCCCGGCCTCCCGATGTACGGCTCGTGCAAAGCGCTCAGCCCGGTCATTATAGGGGTTCCGCCTCCCGAGAACTAGTCACAATTTTCGGAACATCGCATACCAAATATGGGACAATCGTCGAGTGGCTCGAATTCGGGCGCATGCCTGATCTGAACGCTCTGGTGATTTTCGCGAAGGTCGTCGAGGCACAGAGCTTCTCTGCCGGTGCGCGGCGACTGCAGATGCCCCTCTCGACGGTCAGCCGGCGCGTCGCCGAGCTGGAAGCGGGTCTCGGTGTCAGACTGCTCGACCGAAATACGCGTCGCATTCGTCTAACGCCGATGGGCGCCGAGGTCTACGCTCAAGCCAAAGTCAGCGTCGATGTGAACGAGACGGTGGCGGCGCTCGTGAACGATCTGCGGGGCGATCTCTCGGGCGTTCTGCGTTTGGCAGCGCCACCGAGCATCTCGGATTCCTTGCTCGTGCCGTTGATCAGCGGGTTTCAAGAAGGCCACCCGGGCGTCCGCGTTCAGGTCTTCATTACCGGCCGTTTCGTCGACCTCGTCGAGGAGGGAGTCGACGTCGCGTTTTTCGTGAAGGCGCTCCCCCGCGACGCCTCGTTGGTCTCACACCGAATTCTGCGCTACCGGCACCGGCTCGTCGCCGCCCCCGCCCACGTCGCCGGCTACGGAGACCCCGCAAATCCCGACGAGCTGCTCGAGCGACGTATCTTCGCGTTTTCGTTTTGGAACGATTGGGGCGATTGGACCCTCACGAACGTGCGAACCGGCGAGTCACGAACTTTGAACTTTCGTCCGGCGCTCTCCATGAACGACTACGTTGGGCTCTCCGAAGCGCTCCTAGCCGGATGCGGTATCGGGGACCTTCCGCCGATCGTCCAGCCGCGACTCATCTCCGAAGGGCGATTGGTCGAGGTGATGCGCGAATGGCACTTCCCGATCTACGATTTCATGATCGCGTATCTCGGAAACCGGAATATC
>DATJTD010000182.1:0-6079 GCA_035503775.1 Candidatus Acidiferrales bacterium | reverse complement strand
CCTCCACGAGCACAGCATCACCGCACGAAGCCGGAAGGCGAAGTCCACGGCCTAAACTAACCTACGACAGCATTCACTACGCTCGGGCTGGTACACTTTGAAGTGGCCGTGCCCGGTACAATTTCAAGTGGCCGCCGGGGGCCGTGGATGCATCCGACCCGGCCGACGCTGCCGTCGATGCGGCCTTGGAGCTGGCGCACGCCGAGGGAAGTACGCTGTGTTTCTGTCACGTCATCGATGTCAAAGAGACGCTGCTGCGCGCCGCCAAAGACGGCCAAGACGCCGCCCCAATTCTTCACGAGATGCGCGATCAAGCGTCCGCACTGCTCGCTGCGGCGGTTTCACGCGCGCACGCGCAGCAGATCACGACGCGCACGCGAATCGTCGAAGAGGCCCCGATCGAGGGTATCCTTCAGGCGGCGCGCGCGGAAGAGGCGAGCGCCATCGTCATCGGAACGCACGGCCGCCGGGGAATACGGCGGCTCATCCTGGGTAGCGTGGCGGAAGGTGTCGTTCGTCATGCAGAGCTTCCGGTGCTGGTAACGCCGACGCGTCCCCCGCTACCGCTTGCGAATCTCGCGTTGAGCGGCGAAGCGGTGCAGCATCGCAGCTGAAGGCGTGCGCACGTTTGTGGCCAGCCCTGCGAGCGCCAAGACCCGAATAGCAACCCACGTAGCGTCGAATTCATACCAGCGTAAGCCGTGCCTCGCCGAGAAGGGGAAGGCGTGATGGTTGTTGTGCCAACCTTCGCCGCTCGCGAGGAGTGCGACCCACCAGCAGTTCGTCGACAGGTCGTCGGTGCGGTAGCGCCGGTAGCCGGTCATGTGGGACGAACTGTTCACGAGCCAAGTGACATGATAGGTCACGACGAGCCGCACGAAGATTCCCCAGATCACCCAGGAGATGCCGCCGCAGGCAAAGAGTACGGCCGCCAGCGCGAGTTGCACCAGGATGGCATAGCTTTCGAGAAAGCGGTAATAGGGATCGCTTGCAATATCACGTGCCGCTCGTAGCTCTTGGGCGCGGGTGAGGCGCGCGGGATTGTAGCAGAAGAGCCAACCGACGTGGCTCCAGAAGAAGCCACGCCGCGCGTTGTGTGGGTCGCGGTCGGTATCGGAATACAGATGATGCGCACGGTGCGTAGCGATCCACGTGATGGGCCCGCCCTGGAGCGCGAGCGCCCCGCAGGTGACGATTGCTCGTTCGAGCAGCTTCGGTACGCGCAGGCTCCGGTGTGTCAAGAGACGGTGGTAACCGAGGCAGATCCCGATTCCGCCGGTGACGTAGACGAGAACCCAACAGACGGCGACCGCCGGCCAGGAGAAGAACCGGGGCACAAATGCTGCAAGCGCCGCCAGGTGAATCGTACCGAGCGCAATGCCGGCGAGCCTTCCGCGGCGCCGCCGCTCTGTTGCGTCGGGATCGATCGCTGCGACCGTCGCGTGCAGTGGTGCTGAAATCTCTTGTCTCATGAATGCCGGCGTTCGTGCGGAAAGATGGTGATGAGGTGCATCGCGCAAGAATATGACGCAGGGGTGAAGGCTTCGTGAACCTGCCGTGAAAGCCGGAGGCTGCCTAGGCCCCCCACTTACGTATCGGAGGTGTCGCGAGCGGCCTCCTCCCTGGGACCGATATCGTCGATGAGCTTGTCAAGCTGCCCAAGGGCTTCGAGCACGGCCTCGAGGCGTGCCGGCGTCGGCTCGAGCTTCCCGTCGCAGCACGCTTCGATCGTCGCTATGGCGATGGCCAACTGGTTGCGCATCTCGTGGACGGTCGTCCTCACGCTTCAGACCGTGAATTTGTAGCCGACGCCGACGACCGTCTCGATGTACCGCGGCCGGCTGGGATCGTCTTCGATCTTGCGGCGCAGATTGGCGATGTGCCGGTCCAACGTCCGGTCGAAGACGTCGCTACCCATCTCCTCGATTTTGTCGAGCAGCGCAGCTCGCGTAAAGGCGCGCCCCGGATGCGCCGAGAGCACGTCGAGAATGCGGAACTCCATGGCGGTGACCGGAAGCCGGCGCCCGAGTTTGCGGACCTCGTGGCCTCTGCGGTCGATCTCCAAGTCGCCGACGCGTTGGAGATCGGCATCGAGAGCACCGCGCGCGGAGCCGCTCCTGCGCAGCACCGCCTTCACGCGAGCGACGAGTTCGCGCGGGCTGAAGGGCTTCGCGACGTAATCGTCCGCGCCGAGCTCCAAACCGACGACACGGTCGATCTCCTCACCGCGCGTCGTCACCATGATCATGGGAACCGTCGAACGCTCGCGCACCGCTCGGAAGACTTCCACACCTGAGATCGTCGGTAAATTGAGGTCCAACAAAACCAGATCGTATCCGCCTCCCAGCGCTTTGTCGATGGCGACCTGACCGTCACCGGCATGCTCGACGGCGAAACCTTCGGCCTCCAAATAGGCGCGAAGTGCTTCGAGCATCGCGACTTCGTCGTCGACGACGAGAATTCGCCGTTGCTTCACCTGCCCGCTCATTGCGCATGCGTTCGACGCGCGGCCCATGCTCGGCCTCGCGGGGCGTCACCACGTTCGCATCCCCGGCACCAGGTACGCATGCTGCGAGAAGAGCTCACGAAAGGGGCCCACGTACGCGAGCACGGCGAGCCCGAGAGCCAGAGCCGACCACCGCGCAAGCCGATCGAAGACCGGTGGCGTGGGGAGTCCCTGTTCGTCGGTCTTGGCAAAGGGGAACTCCGTCGTCGCCGGTTCGTTGACGAAACGCGTGCCGATGGCGACGGCAGCGAACATGAGGATGCTCATGTAGAGCAAGGAGCCGCCGACCGCGGTGAGCACCATCTCGGGATGCCACGAGGCTGCGCCTTGCATCCCCATGTAGGTGACGTCCGAGGTGCGGCGAGGAGCACCGAGCAGGCCGGCCGTGTGCATTGCCGACGACATCAGCGCCATGCCGATAAACCACGTCCACGTCTGGACGAGTGCGAGTTTGGGAGCCCATAGCCTGCGGCCGGTCAGCGCGGGGACGAGGCGGTAGGTCGCGCCGATGAACGTCAGCGCCACCGGGCCGCCGACGGTGACGTGGAAGTGTCCCACGATCCACATCGTGTTATGCACGAGAACGTCCATGCTGTACGAGGCGTTGACGATTCCACCGAAGCCGCCGAAGATGAAGAGGATCATGCCGAAGGCCGCGGCGCTGAAGGTTGGATCGGTCCACGGCAGGCCTCGTATCGTACCGATGAAGCCCTTCTTCCCTCTGCGCTGCATCGCGATTTCAAATGAGGCGAAGATCGCAAAGGCCGTCATGAACGAGGGGAGCACGACACCGTACGTGAGGAGCATGTGCAGCCACTTCCAGCCCGGCGCGATGCCGGGTTCCAGGAACTCGTGGTGCAAGCCGACGGGCGTCGAGAGGACGAGCAGCATGATGAAGGCGAGCCGCGTCAGCGGATCGCTGAACACCTTGCCGCCGTAGGTCGTCGGAATCATGTTGTACCAGATCAGGTACGCTCCCATGATCCAAAAATAGACCAACGGGTGACCAAAGTACCAGAAGAGCATCCGCGTCAGCATTACGTTGATGGTGGGCGTCCAACCCAGCGACCACGGGATGAGGATCAGCATCTCGGTAACGATACCGATCGTCGCGATGAACCACATCGCCCAGGTGCAAGCAGTACCATGGACGACCAGCGGAATCGGTTCTCCAGGATGGTGCTTACGGAACCACCAGACGTGCTCGAGCACCTCGAATCCGACGAACCAGGTGCCGAGCACGAGGAACGTCGCACCGAAATAGAAGGCGGGGTGCGCTTTGAGCGGCGCGTAGAAGGTGTACAACACCGTCGCATTTCCGCTGAGAATCGTGGCTGCTGCCATCACGGTGCCGATGAGCATGAGCCAATACCCGATCCAGCCGACGGTCATCATGCGCTCGCGCGGAATGCTGCGATAGACGTTGAAGAGCGAGAGACCGGTGATGAAGAAGGTGGTGAAGACCAACGCCAGCAGGACGCCGTGGGCGGTGAGCGCGCGGTAGTAATCCAGCCACGCCGGCATCACGATCCAGTTGGCGCGCGAAAATGCTTGGAGCAGACCAAAAAGCGCGCCGATGACCAAGGCCGCGGTCGACGTGTAGACGTGCGCAAGCACCAGCCGGTTTTCCGCCCAATACGTAGCGCGCATCGACGGTAGATCGAGTTGTGCGCTCACTTACTTCACCTCGATCTGGGCCGCCATCAACTGATGACCTGCGCCGCAGTACTCGTTGCAGACGAGCAGAAAGGTGCCGGGCTGGTTGAACGTGTGAGCGGCACTGCTCACCCAACCGGGGACGACCATCATGTTGACTCCGGTGAGAGGAATGCTGAAACCGTGAACGACGTCGGTCGACGTGACGTAGAACGTGACGTGTGCTCCGCGCGGAATCACGAGATCATGTGGTGTGAACGAGAAGATCTGCGCGACGTAGTACGCTTCGTATGATCCGTCAGCCAATTTATGCAGCCCCGGATGATCGAACGGCGGCGTTTGCGAGACGTGTGTCGGGTCGATCGTCTGCGTGTGGCTGGGCGGGACGAAGCCGTCGACGACGGCGGCCGTGGTGATGGTGGCGAGAAAGATCAGCAGCATTCCCACGCCGAAGGTGAGCCAGGCGCGCTCCAAGCGATGGATGTGCATTACCAACGGCTCCGCAGGAGGAGAAACATTGCGACCCAACCGACGACGAAGATGCTCCCGATGATCCGTACGAGGACCGTCGTCGCCGGCAGGCTGGGATCGGAACCCGGTTCATGTTGCATCGCCGGCTACCGCGCCGCGAGTTCGGGGCGCCAGCGCCATGCACGAATCTCGGGGAGGTCGTCGTCATGCTCGACGATGTACGCCCGATGCCGCGCGATCTGCCGTTCGAACGATTCGATCGCGCCTCCGGCCTGAGGCGACGTAGCGAGCGGCGAACGGCGGAGCGCCTCGATCGCGAGGTGATACCGGCTCATGCCGTTGCGCACGACGGCATCGAAGGGTGTGCTCGTCGTCCCTTCCTCTTCGAATCCGCGCACGTGGAAGCGCTCGGGCGATGGGCGGTGGTGCAGCAGCTCGTGGATGACGTGCGGATATCCATGGAAGGCGAAGATGACCGGACGCGACGCCGTGAAGAGTGCCGCAAACGCGATTTCGTCGAGCCCATGCGGGTGCGCGGAGCGGACGGCGAGTGAGAAGAGATCCACGACGTTGACCACCCGCACACCGAGTGCCGGGAGCTGCTCACGCAGCAGTTGTGCGGCCCCCAGCGTCTCGGTCATCGGAACGTCGCCCGCGGCCGCAAGGACGATGTCGGGATCCGTTTCCGGGTCGCCTCTCCCGGCCCAATCCCAAACGGAGGCACCGAGGGCGCAGTGCGTGGCGGCGGTGCCGGCGTCGAGCCACTGCGGCGCCGAATGCTTGGGCGCGATGATGACGTTGACGTAGCCGCGGCTGCGCAGGCAATGCTCGGCAACCGACATGAGCGTATTCGCGTCAGGCGGCAGGTAGACACGCACCGTGCTGCTCTTCTTGTTGAGCAGGGCGTCGATGAAAGCGGGGCTCTGGTGCGAGAAGCCGTTGTGATCCTGGCGCCACAGATGTGAGGTCAGCAGGTAGTTGAGCGAAGCCGGCGCGCGGCGCCAGGGAATCTCGCTCGCCTCTTTGAGCCACTTGGCATACTGCGCGACCATCGAATCGACGATCGTGATGAAGGCTTCATAGGAAGCGAAGAACCCATGCCGGCCGGTGAGCAGATAGCCTTCCAGCCAGCCCTGACAGGTGTGCTCGCTCAGAATCTCCATCACGCGCCCGGAGGGTGAGAGGTGCTCGTCCAACGGAGCGGTGGGCCAAACGAAAGCGCGATCGGTGACTTCGAAGACTGCATCCAGTTTGTTCGAGATCGTCTCGTCGGGGCTGAAGAGGCGAAAGTCACGCTCTTGTGCGTTCAACGTGAAGATGTCGCGCAGGTAGGTTCCTAGATGTGCCGTTGCTTCGGCGTCGACGGCTCCCGGCGCGGGTACGGCGACCGTGTATCCCGCCGTATCGGGCAAGGTGAGATCGCGAGCCGGAATCGTGCCGTTGGCA
>DATJTD010000181.1:0-27672 GCA_035503775.1 Candidatus Acidiferrales bacterium | reverse complement strand
CGGTGCGGCAGGTCGCAAGGGCATCGCGTTGAACGCGTGATGGGCGGTGCGGCTCCCCGTCTGAAGGTGAAGAGGCGCTCGCTCTATAAATCGGCAAACGATCGGTCGATCGACTCGACCATTTCGTCGATTTCGTTCTGCAGGCGAGCGCGCATCCACATCGACGCCCCGTTCCGTTCGAGATCGATCGCTTCGTCGAGTAGGGCAATGTCCGTGCCTTCGTCGCCGCGCGGCGTCGTCAATGCGAAGCGCTCGGTCTTGCGCGGCTTCAATTCTGCTTCGAGGTGACGATTCCAAATCGCGGTCAACGTAGCGGCGAAGGGTTCATCCGCTAGTAGTTCGAGGTGGGGGCGATATTCGTGCCGCCATGCTTGGCGTGCCGAAAGCCAGTTGTTCAGCGAAAACGGCTGAGCCGCTCCTGGAAAGTCCGCGAGCGCGTCGATCTCGGCGCGGCGCGTTATGTCGCTTTCCAGAAGAATGAACGCCAGAGCCGGGAACAGCCGGCGCGCGTCTTCCGATGCGATCGGACCCATGAGCAGACTGGGCATCGCGGCGAGCAGGGCGCGTACGACGGACAGGACGTGGCCGCGGTAGCTCGGTGTCGCCGCCAGCGCGCCCAAGCCCGAGCACCAGCCTACGCCCAGGCGCCGAAGCGCTTCGCCTACCCGCCACAACGATCCAGGCGGAAGGCTGACGCGCCCGTCAAGCGCTCTGCGGACTCCGGTTCCGGAAACCGCAGCCTCTCGAGCGAGCTGGTCGATCAGCGCGTCACGAGGCGTTCCCGCGTTCTTCTTATCTTGGACCGCAGCTTGGAGATACTCCGCCAAATAGGGGCCGTCGCTCGGGGGCATGCGGCGAGGAAGCGGTGCGCGCTGCGGGATTATCGACTCACCTCCGATTGACGTCTGTCGACACGTGGCTTGGCCTGAGGGTTTCAGCCCACGCGTCGCATGGGCGGATCGGTTTTGGCGAAGATCAGAGTCCGGGGCATGCGCGCCGGAGCCGCTTTCGGCCGTAGCCAAGGCGGCGCAACCATTCCTGCATCTCGAGTGTCGACGTCGACCGATCCAGATTGAACGGAGGGTCGTCGCGTGAAGTGCATTGCCGAAACTAAGCCGGAAGCAGCGCGTCCCCCCGGGCGACACGCTATGAGGCTCCGCTCCGCACTTCGTGTCCTCAGGGACTCGGTGAAGAACTCAGACCGTGATCGCCGCCGCCCTGCTTTGCGAGGGCGGCGGCGATCACGAAGCCCCTTCGAACTATAAACAAAGTCGCCGGGCCTTTTCGCGACTGAAAAAGCCCGGTTCACGCCCGAGAATGGAGAGCCAATGACGAAGAAGGTGGAGGATGCTCCCACAACCACTGAGGCTTCGGTCCGCCAATGCCCCGAGGCGTTCGCCTACGGTGCCACGAGTCGGTTTACTGCCCGCATAGCCGGGTTTCGCAAACGCGTGACCCCGCTCGAAATCGAACGCGTCGAACTCGCCGACGTTCGCGACGGGCAAGGGCAAAAACTAACCGATGACCTATGGTTTCCATTCGACGAGCGGTTTTCGGAGTTGCGGCCGAACGATGTGATCTCTTTCGACTCCCACGCCGTCATGTGCTCCAAGAATTATGACGGCGATCGCGATTACGAGCGCGAAGAAATCGAGGGCGGATTCTTGGTGACCAGAACCCACACGCACCAGCTGGGCATTCCCACGAACGTCGAAATGATCGCCTGCGAAACTGCGGAGCAACGCACGGCAAGAATTGGCGATTCCTACGATCGCGCTTTGCGGATATTTCACGAAGACCTACACGCTTACATTGAACAGCACGGATATGTGGCTTCCGAAGATGCCCTCTCGGAATTCGAAGAAGAGTTCGGAAGCCTTCGTGAACGTGGACGATCATACGCAGGTCATGCCGATATCCTCGCCGCATGGGATTCAAAACTCTGCGCGCTCTTGAACGCCCTGCGAGGGCAGGGCACCTAACAAAAGAGGCGGTTGTAATGCGGGCGCCCGCGCGCTGGCGCTGCTCTTCCTAGCGGTGCAACTTCAACGCTCCGGCAAGGTTCGCCAAGCGCACGCCCTAATGGGGAGAGTCCTCGGAAAATTGGACACCACACACGAACGAAGAAGGCCTCTGTCATCGTATTACGCTGACAGAGATGGCTACGAGGCAACCACTTCGTTGTCGCCGATGTTGTAGTACTCACATGATAATGCTCGAAGGAACGACCCGCTACGGCCGGTGCCCTGACTCCGACGTGCCGCTCCGCGTGAAGATCGTGAAATCTCTAGCGGTCAGCGGGCTTGAAAACGCCGGGCCTCCGTAGCGCGAAATGAAATCGAAGCAAGAAAGGCCCGACATCGTTCCGCGACGGAAGATGCACCCGAATCTCAAGGATACGCGTAGCTCCGATCCTGCTAAAGCAAGAGCCTACGCGGGTTCAGCGCGTGCGGCCAGGCGTGCGGAGGAGAAGTTGTCACGCGTCTGGAGCGAAAAGATTCCTGACCTGATGGGACCGTCGACCCTCCTCTATGCCCTGTTGGAGTGCTACGGGCCGCAGCGCAGGCAAGACTTGGAGATATTCTTCACGGATTGGAAACTCGACAACATCGAGCATAGAGACAAGCTGGGCCTCGTCTTTAGAGGCGTTGTAAACGTTCCGGGCCGGCTTGAGCGCACGCTGTTTTCGATCAATCCGAACTTCCCGCTCCTGAAACAGGTGCGAGCGTTCTTGCATGCGATTCTTGACGAGAACGATCTTCGATTCCCCATTGCGATCGACGACGTCGAGCGCGAAGCCATCCTTCGCCTGGCCAAGAAGAAACGGGGCTCCTTTTCCCTCGAATACCTCCTGGGGTTTCCAGCTCGAACGAACATGTTCTCCGCTCTCGAAGTGCTCGGGGGCGAATGCAATCCGCGAAACCTCCTCACTTTCTGCGTACCGGACGCTTCGCCGAACCACATAGAAAATCTGACGCGAAAACACGTGCGGGACGGATTACTGCTTCGTATCCCGGGCGGCGGGATAGCGTTCAATGCGGACAACCCCATTACAGGGCCATTGCGAGGGTTGATGAGGGCCTTTTTGCGATCTCGGCCAGACGTTGCAAAGCAGATCCGCGACCTCGCCAAGAGCAAGCGAGTGGCCTCTCGGAACGCAATGCGACCTACCTTGCTTGGCACTGCAGTGTTGGATCGGATTCTTTTAACGCTTGCGACCAAAGGGCCGTTGAACCGTTCGGCACTCCTGGGATCGGCGCGGTCGAAAGATACATACACTCTCCGCGCGCTTATCGAATCGGGTATAGTGGCGCGCGAACGGCGTGGTAAGGAGGTCTTCGTGGGGCTGAATGCGAGCCACCCGTTGTGCAACGAGTTGCGGGACCTCGTGCTGTCGCTAAGTGATGCAAGTGCTAAGGGAGCCTTGCTCGATGCACCGATGGCGAACTACGGTTTGCTGCCGCTATTCGATGCTCGAACGTTCAAGCGGACCAAAACGATGCCAAGGCTGCGATCCTTGATGGCCTTGGCCTTTGCGCCCCGCGGCGAGATCGACCCCACGACAGTCAAAAAAACTCTGTCCGAGAGCCTGTACCAAACCTATCGCCATGTCTTGCGGGACCTGCGCGCGTCCGGCATCGCGGAACTTCGCGTCCGTAAAGGGCTCAAGTTATATCGCCTCGATCCGAAGTGGCCCCACCACGGTCCCCTACTTGCCTTGCTTTATAAGGTAGGCGATGTATGGCCGGACGAGATCGAGCCGATCCTCCACTCGGAGATCGTCCACGACGGGAACGCCTGGGCGCGCCGAAGGGGAATCGAGCCGCTGCGCGCTTGATGCTGGCTAGTCCGTCGGACTATTGCTAGGTCAGCAGCCCCCGTGCAAGGATTTCATTATTGAACATTTTGGAGGTGCGGAATTCGGTTCCAGGCATTGTGCGAAGCGAGAATTCGTTTCTGGTCAAAAAGCCATATATTGGTACGGAACCCCAAGCTTCCAAGCTTCCAAATTTCCGCGGACTCTGCGTGGGCGGTCACGTGGTCGAGCGTTACCAGAGGTGGCCTGAACTCTTAGGTTGCCAAGGCCTCCGCCATAGCTTGTTCTTCGGACCATGCTTTTCCGGTAGCCATGAGTTTCTTCACCTCGTTTTCCCCAAGAGCTTTACGTAAGACGCAGAGAACCTCGTCGTACTCCCGCTGTTCCATTGAATATCGAGGAATACTTCTCCGAGTCGTCGCTTCATCGACGAATCCGAGAATGCTGGCTGCGCGGCAAAGTTCCGACTGACGATCGCTTGCACTGCCGCCGAAGACGGCAGCAGCAACGAGATGCTGCATCGCCCAGAATGCCCCGTATGTCGTACCGATCGTACGCGTACGGCGCAACGCCTCGACCGCGTAAACTCGCGCCTGGCCGTAGCGCTCCAAGGCGACGAGATATGCGGCGGAGTTAGAGAGCATCAACGGGACGGCGAGATGATTCCCACGAGACCGAAAGAACTGAGTCGTTTCTTCGTTTAGTTGAAGCGCTTCATCGGCGTGTCCGGAAGCAAATTCGATTTCAGCGAGCGCCACTCGTGCGTCTGCCGCGACCCTGTCCGATCCGGCCTCCTCACTCAACTTCAGCGCTTCGTACACGAGCGAGCGCGCTTCGCGTAAGTCGCCCGCGCCGAGACGTGCCGCGCCCAAAGCCGTCGTCGCGGCGTTGTATTCGTGTTCTGCGCCTATGGAACGGGCGGCAGTTCGTGCGGCGCGCAGCGGGGCGTCGGCCTCATCGAAACGGCCCGAGTATCGAAGCGCGACGCCGAGCCAGTATTGCGCCGTGGCTACAGCGCGAATATCGCCGGGCGCCTGGAGGGCAAGCGCGTGCCGGCAGGCGTCGATTCTCGCTTCGGGATCGTTCTCGGGTCGCCAAAGCGGGCCGAAAATCACGGCCGCTCGGGCGGCGTTGAGAGCCAGCTTTGCGCGCAGGTCGGAAGGAGTCGTTTCCCCGCTAGCTTCGAGTGCGGCGTCGATCCACGCTCTCACTTCACCCGTGGCAAATCCACTCCAGGTCGCACTTCGCGATGCTGCGAGTCGCTGACCTAAACTTGCGTCGCCGCCTGGGCCAAAGGCCCAATCGAACGCTGCGCGAAAATTGTCGTGCTCCCGTTCCACACGATCGTCCCAAACGTGATCCGGTATCACCTCCAATTTCGAGTCAAAACCCACCGCTAGCGCGAGAAGCGCGGACGCATGCGCGCGGGCCGCGCGATCGTACTCGTTCTTTGTTAGCTTCTCGCGTGCGTATTGGCGAGCCGGCTCTAGTAGCCGGTAACGCGGTCCGACCAGGATGTCGCACTGTACGAACGATTTGTCGACGAGCGATGCCAATAGCGATGGAACTTCGGTTTCTTCTCCGTCGGCGTATAGAGCGCACAGTAGTTCAAGGGTAAAACCGCCGACAAATATCGAGGAGCGCCGGAATAGTTCGCGCTCGCGATCCTCAAGCAGATCGTAACCCCAGTCAAAGAGGGCGCGCATCGTTTTGTGCCGCGGAAGTGCCGTTCGAGCCCCGGCCAAAAGCGAAACTTGCTTGGAAATCTGCTCGGCGATGCTGGCTGGAGAGAATGCATTGGTGCGGGCGGCGGCAAGTTCGATGGCAAGTGCGATACCGTCTACCCGTCGACAGATCTCGATTACGGCAGGCACGATGTTATCGGCTAGCTCGAATCGGCTATCCGTGGCCTCGGCGCGGTCTTTGAATAGTTGGATCGCGCCATACTGCAGCGCTGCGTTGGCCGAAAGCGTATCGCGCGGGGGGCAGCTCAGCGGCGGAACCCGATAGACGCGCTCGCCCTCTACCGAGAGGGCTTGCCGGCCCGTCGCTAATATCCAGCCGTCGGGGCAATGGGAAACGATCGCTTTGACCGCATGAGCGACGGGATCCAGCAAATGCTCGCAGTTATCCAGTATCAGCAAGAACGCCTGGGAGCGCAGGTAGCTTATGATCACGTCTGCGCTCCTGCACTGATTGATGCCGATACTGGAGCCAAGCGTCATCGGCAGCAGTGCCCCATCCGTGAGCGACGAGAGATCCGCAAACCACACGCCGTCAAAGAGCGTGTCTGCCGGATTTTTGGTGATAAAGTCTTCCGCCGCACGTACCGCGAGCCGGGTCTTACCGACGCCCCCCGCGCCGACGAGTGTAACGAGCCGATGAGTCGCAAGGATCTTGGCAATATTGGCGAGGTCGCGCTCTCTTCCGACAAAACTCGAGAAATGGATTGGAAGATGAATCGCCGGTTCGACGACTCGTTCGGGCTTCGACACGGCGCGTACGCCGTGGGTAGCCGCGCGCTCCAGTTCGAAGCGCTCCTCAGGCAGCAGCGATAGAGCGTCTGCGAGCAGCGCCAAAGTCGCGCGGTAGGGTCGCTGGCGCGCCCCGCGCTCGAGCTTCCCGATGGCCGCCAAGCTCATCTGGGCACGTTCCGCGAGATCCTGCTGGGTCAGGCCCGCAGCAACTCGGTACTTGCGCAAGAGGTCTCCGAACGATCCTGGCTTCGAGGCGTCCACGCCTGACGTGTACGACTGGCCGCTAACTGTACCTCCAACTGTACCCATTGGCTCTGTAACGGCGGGCCCACTCGAAGTAACCTCTTGCTACGGAACAAAACGCCTGCGGAGCCGTCCTTCATTGGGAAAACCCGCAAGCAAAGTCACCGGGAGATAACATATGCTGATTCGCACATTGTTCGTCTGCGCGAGCGTCTTGACGTTCGTCGCAGGAGGAGGTACGCCAGTGTCCGCCGCGCAGAAGAAAAGCATCGTCCTCGTCCACGGCGGATTCGTGGACGGCTCAGGCTGGGAAGGTGTCTACAAGATACTCAAGGGCGACGGCTATAACGTCATCGTCGTTCAAAATCCGACGATTACTCTCGCCGACGACGTTGCGGTTACGAAGCGTGCAATCGACGGAGCAAACGGCGACGTGATCCTCGTCGGCCACTCATACGGAGGCGCCGTGATCACCGAAGCCGGTAACGATTCCAAGGTGAAGGGGCTCGTCTATATCACGGCTTTTGCGCCCGACAAGGGCGAATCGGTGGCCTCGCTCCTGGGAAATCCGGCGGCTCACGGCGCGCCCGCTCCGCCGATTCTCCCGCCACAGGATGGCTTTCTCATGCTGGATAAGGCAAAGTTTCCCGAGGCATTCGCAGCGGATGTCAATCCGGACGTGGCCGCTTTTATGGCAAACTCGCAGGTACCATGGGGCGTTGCAGCGCTGAACGGGACAATCACGCAACCGGCTTGGAGGGTCAAGCGCAGCTGGTACCTCCTAGTTACGAGCGACAAGATGATCGCCCCGCCCCTGCAGCAGTTCATGGCAAAGCGCGCAAGCGCGACGATCACCGACACACCGGGAAGTCATGCGATCTACGTTTCAAAGCCGGACGTTGTCGCGCGCTTGATCGAGCGGGCCGCGACCGCCGAACCGGTTGCAGCCAAACGCTAGGCGGTTGCCGCTGAGTATCGTGGAATCCCTCGTAAAAACGGGGGATTCCGGCTTTGCCAGCTAGGAGAACCTTCGTTGTGTGGCGCCAACAAGCGGCACGTCGAGGGCGCTCGCACACTTTCCGTGTGCACTAGGAGAAGCTTCGGGGAGCCAGCTGATCGGCTGGGATGACGCCGAGGAGTCCCCTGCGGTAATCGTCGACCGTTTGGATGATTTCGTCACGGGTGTTCATGACGAACGGTCCGTAATGCACGATCGACTCCCGGATTGGAGTACCGCCGAGAAGCAGCACGTCGAGCGCGCCCGCGCCGCCATCGGGTACGTCGGCCGCACGCAGAACGATGTGATCGCCTGGACCGAAGGCAACCAACTGATGCTCGGTAATCGGCCGGCTTTCCGTGCCGGCGTAGCCGCTTCCGGTAAGCGCGTAGGCAAATGCGCTGAATGCCGTGTTCCACGGGACTTTGAGTTGCGCACCAGGGCTGATCGTCGCGTGAACGTACGCAATCGGCGTGTACGTCGCACCCGGACCCTCAAACGGTCCAACTTTGCCGGCGATGATGCGCAGCAACGACGCACCGTCGGGCGTCGTCACCAAACGGAGGTCGTTGGCGGTGATTGATTGATAACGCGGCGGAGTAAACTTCAGCGAGGCCGGCAGGTTGACCCAGAGCTGCACGATATGCATCGAGCCCCCTCGACGGAACATCGTTTCGGTCGGCAACTCGTCGTGCAGAATGCCGCTACCCGCGGTCATCCATTGGGTGTCGCCTTCGCGAATGACGCCGCCGCCGCCATTGGTATCGTGGTGCGATATCTCGCCGTCCAGCACGTAGGTAACGGTTTCGAATCCACGGTGCGGATGCCACGGCGCGCCGACGGCCTCGTTTGGCCCGTAGTTCCTTGGGCCGCCCTGGTCGAGCAGTAGGAAGGGATCGGCCTCTTCCATCGACAGCTCACCTGGGAAAGGGCGCCAAATTTCTTGATGGTGCGCGGTTATCACTCGCCGAATGGGGCGGGCTACGGCGTCGACGCCGATCGGCGTGAGGCGCGGCAGAACGAGGGGATTTTCAACGGTTACAGCAGGCATGATCTATGTACTCCCACTACCTACGACCCGGGTGGGTTGCACCGGCGCGTATCGCCCGCGCCTGCAGTTCGGCATGTTCCCTTCCTCGTTCGGCTCTTTATTGCCCTAAGCCGGGCGCAGCAACGGATTGAGCTGGTGGCGATAGCGCCATGCTACGACGAACCAGAGCAACGTCACGGCGAGCGGCATGGGAACGAGCGTGGCCGGCCACATCGTGATATGAAATGCAATGATGTTGGCAATTACCGCGGCGAGCGTGACGAGCGCAAACGGCACGTAGCGGTTGATTACCAGCAGCAGCCCGGCGAGTACCTGCACCCCGAAGACGAACCAGGAGAAGTGCGATTGCACCATGGTTCCAAAGAAGATCCCCGCGTATTGCGGAATCGATGGTGGAGTCGGGATGAACGGTACGAAGTCGTTCAAACCGAACGCGACGAACATGAGCCCCAGTAGCAGACGGGCCGCCGTATAGAGTGAGTTCTTCATGCGGCAATCGTTTCGGGCGTTCCAAAGACGTCGGCCTGAGCGAGCGCACGTCCGATAGCCCTCTGCCGAGAATCCGGTCCCCTGGAGACCCCTTCAGCTCGCACGAACTCAACGTCGGCGATCCCGAGGAAGCCGAAGACTTGGCGGAGGTAGGTTTCCTGATGATCGAGTGCAGCCATCGGTCCGTCGGAGTAAACGCCGCCGCGCGAGGACGCCACGATCACCCGCTTGCCGGTGGCCAAACCTTCGGGCCCGCTCTCGCTGTACCTGAACGTTTTGCCGGCAACGGCGATCGAATCGATCCAGGCCTTGAGCTGGCTGGGGATCGCAAAGTTGTACATCGGCGCTCCCACAACCACGACGTCGGCTTCCAGAAACTCACGCAAGCTCGCCGCATGCGGACCAGCCGCCTCGGGGGTGAAGGTAAGATGGGGCAGTGGCTCCTTGGCCAAGTCGCGATAGGAGGTTGTCGCGGGGGCAGCCTGATTCAGGCGTTTGACGATACGGGCAGTCAGCTGGCGGCTGACCGACTGGTCGCCTGTAATGCTCGAGTCTATATGAAGAATTTTCACGGTTTTATCGTCCCTCTACAGTGCGCCCTACGACTGTCGCTTAATCAACGATTGTTGTGTTTCCGGCCTGTGTCTGGTAGAATACAGCTGTCGGGTATCTCGGTCAACCGACAAATCGGCAAAAATGTCGCTTAGACGACGGGAATGGAAAACTGATGGTCAGCACTGTCGCCGCGCCACCGGCGCGAGTCGATCCTCGGGTGACGCGCACGCAAAAATTGATCCGCGATTCGCTCAAGTCGCTGCTCGCAGAGAAGAGCTTCGAGTCTATTAGCGTGCAGGACATCGCGGAGCGGGCGACCGTCAATCGCGCGACGTTCTACGCCCATTTCACGGACAAGTTCGCGCTGCTCGACGCAATCATTCGCGAAGACGTCGCCTCGCACTTGGCTGAGGACGATCCCTTGAAAGCCGCCGATACGCGCAGCTTGCTGCGGAGCGTTGCGAAGAACGTTTTTGGTTTCGTCGGCTCCCACAGAAAATGCCGGATCGATCGTGATTTCGAGCCGCAATTCGAGAGCGCCATCGAGGCTCAACTCGCCGACTTCTTGCAGCCGGCGTTCGAGCACTGTACGGCAACGCTGATTGCAGCGGCACTGGTCGGCTCCGCGATGCATTGGAGGCATGACGCGCCCAGGACGGATCCCGCTCCGATCGTCGCAAACATAGTGGATATTCTCATCGACGGCGTCGGCCGGCACTCTACCGCGCGAAAGCTTGCGCCGTCAACGGTTGGTTGACCCGATACGCGCCGTACTCGGTGATGGCGCCCCCACGGCGTTGCATCGTTGCCACCAGCATCGTAACCTTTGACTCGATCCGCACGCTTCGGCGTGCCGGTCACAGGAAGCGCGATGGCACCAAGTCTGCGGCGAGCCCGTTGCGGAAGGGCGACGGTATTGCGTTGGTGGACGCTGCAACGTCCCCTGCGCGGCCGGGGCGGAAAGCTCCCAACCCCATAGGGCTCCGGCTCCGATAGGAGTAAACGAAACTCTTGTGTCCGTCGATCGACAGGCTCCGCTCCCGTCCCCGCTAACGCCGTTTCGGTACAGAATGTTTGCGATCGTCTGGGTGGCCACCGTCGTTTCGAATATCGGCGGGTGGATGTACAGTGCAGCCGCGGCTTGGTTAATGACGAGCCTTACGAAGGACGCCTTCATCGTATCCCTCGTTCAGGTAGCAAATACCCTACCGATGTTCCTATTTGCGCTCGGCGCGGGTGCCCTTTCGGACATCCTCGACAAACGAAAGCTTCTCATCGCCGGGGAGAGCAGTATCGCGGTGCTTTCGGCGATTTTTGCCGCAATGGTGTGGTTCCATCGGGTGACGCCGGACTCGCTACTTTGGTTCCTATTTCTCATTAGTGCCGCGAGCGCGCTCGTAGCGCCGGCTTGGCAGGCGGTCGTTCCGAGCCTCGTTCCACGCGAAGCGTTGCCGGCCGCCATATCGGCAAACAGCGCCGGCTTCAACGTGAGCCGCGCGATAGGACCGGCGCTTGCCGGGGCGATTATCGGCCCGTTCGGTATTGCCGTGCCATTCGTCATCAATGCGGTAAGCAATTTCGGCGTCATCGCAGCGCTGATCGGCTGGCGGCAACCTACAGCACCGGCGGTCACCCTGCCGTCAGAGCGGTTCAGCGGCGCGCTCGGAACTGGATTTCGCTATGCGATGAATAACCCTGACCTGAGAGCTACGTTCGTGCGAACTGTCGCATTCTTTCTGTTTGCCGGCGCCTACTGGGCCTTGCTTCCGCTCGTCTCGCGGCTACGCGTCGGCGGCGGCCCCGAGATATACGGTCTCCTCCTGGGCGCGATCGGATTAGGTGCGGTCGTAGGTGCTTTTGCTATGCCGTCCTGGAAAGCGAAGATCGGAGCGGATCGGCTCGTTGCGATAGCGAGTATAGGAACCGCACTTGCGATCGTAGTTTATGGCCTGGCTCGAGAACCCTTGCTGGCGTTGATTGCGAGCCTGATCGCAGGCGTATCCTGGATTGCTGGGGTGGCGACTCTCAACGTGTCCGCACAGGTGGCATTGCCGGATTGGGTGCGCGGGCGCGGGCTGGCTATGTACATTACGGTCATGTTCGGCGCGCTCGCGATCGGTAGCGCGTTGTGGGGCCAAGTCGCGGACGGCCTAGGCTTGCCCTTCGCCCACTTTATCGCAGCCGGCGGCCTTCTGGCGGGGATTCCGCTCACCTGGCGATGGAAGCTGCAAACCGGTGAGAAGCGCGACCTTACACCGTCCCTGCAATGGCCGGCACCGGTCGTCTCTCAACCGATCGAAGGCCACGAAGGTCCGGTGCTCGTGACGGTGGAGTATCGGCTTGCGAGCGATATGAACCGCGCGCCATTCCTTTCGGCACTGAATCGGTTGCGGCGCGAACGGTTGCGCGATGGCGCGTACGCGTGGGGCGTCTTCGAAGATACCGGCCGGCCCGGCAGGTTCCTAGAGACGTTTTTCGTAGCGTCCTGGACGGAACACCTACGACAGCACGCCCGCGTAACCAACGCCGACGACGCGCTGCAACAAGACATCAACAAGCTTCTGAGGGGACAGCCGCTAATAACGCATTTTTTGGCGCCGTCGGAATAGCCGCCGAGTGACGGTCGTCGAATAGCCGAGCTAGTGAACGCGCGTTATATGCCGCGATGGAGAAGTGAGGTTATCAGCGGCACGAGTCGTTGCCCGGCAAACATACCGATTAGCCCGATAAGGCCGAGGAGCGGAGGCGCCGGCGAAGGCAATCTCACCAGACTGAAGACGACCCCAACGGCGAGGCCGGTGGAGAGGGCAAGCACCACGTTGCCAACAGTAATCGATGAGTCGAACATACGGCCTCGTTGGGTGGGACGACGATATACACGGATCGTAGCCTCAATCCGGCGACCGGGCAACGCCGGCGCCGGAGCAGGCCGGGCGGTCGGTGGCGAATGGCGCCTCCCGAGGCGGCGCGCGAGATCAGGACTTGATGAAGGCTAAGAGGTCGGCGTTGATCGTGGCGGCCTCTGTGGTCGGCATGCCGTGCGGAAAGCCCTTATATGTTTTCAGCGTTCCATTCTGCACGAGTTTTGCCGACAAGGGTCCAGAGTCAGCGTAGGGAACGATCTGATCGTCGTCGCCGTGCATCACGAGTACCGGCACGGTGATCTTCTTCAGGTCTTCGGTGAAATCGGTTTGCGAGAAGGCGACGATACCATCGTAATGCGCCTTCGCTCCGCCCATCATGCCTTGCCGCCACCAGTTCGAGATGACGCCCTCTTTCGGCTGCGCTCCGGGCCGGTTGAATCCGTAGAACGGCCCAGCCGGAAGGTCCCGATAGAACTGCGCGCGGTTGGTCGCGACTTGCTCTTGAAGACCGTCAAAGACTTCCTTGGGAAGGCCGCCGGGATTGGCCGGCGTCTTCAGCATGAGCGGTGGTACGGAACTGATGAGCACGGCCTTCGCAACGCGACTCTCGCCATGCCGCGAGATGTATCGAGCGACCTCTCCTCCCCCGGTCGAATGTCCGACGTGAACCGCGCCCTTCAGATCGAGATGCTTCGTCACCGCTGCCAGGTCGTCGGCGTAATGATCCATGTCGTGGCCGTCGGCGGTCTGCGAGGAACGTCCGTGCCCGCGACGATCGTGAGCGATGACGCGGAAGCCGCGATTGAGAAAAAACATCATTTGCGTGTCCCAATCGTCTGCCGACAACGGCCAGCCATGGCTGAAGACGATTGGGGGACCGGATCCCCAATCCTTGTAATAGATTTGCAAACCATCGCTCGTTGTAACATAGCTCATTTTCGTAGCTCCCTTCGTGTAGCTGACGGCATTCGAATCGACGACCGTCCGGTTACCTCGCCAGCTTGAAGATGGCCAGCGTGTCGCCGTATGGAAAGCTGAGCTGGAAGTTACCTCCCGCGGCAACGGCAACGTACTGCGTTCCGCCGACTTCGTAGGTGATCGGTGGCGCGTTTACGCCGGCGCCAAGGTCGAAGCGCCAGAGCTGCTGCCCGGTCGTCGCGTTGAACGCATCGAACCAACCGTTGCCTTCACCCATGAATACAAGATTTCCGGCGGTAGCGAGTGCACCGCCGATCAGCGGCTGCGGTGCCGTGTACTGCCAGGCGATCTTTCCGGTGTCGACGTTGAGCGCGACGAATGGCCCGTTCTGAATGCCGTTCTTCTCAACATTAGTAAATGCACTACCCAAGCGAATCTGTCCCTGGGCTTGCGCAGGCGCCTGCGTGGTGAAGCGCATCAGTTGATTCATCGCCAGGATGTAGAGCAGATGCGTCTGCGGGGAGTACGCAGGTGGTGACCATTCGGCGCCCCCGTTCGCTCCGGGAAGCATGTCGACCCCAGCTTTGGTGGGCGTCGTGAACATGTTCGCCGACATCATCACGTAAGGGTCGGATTTTCGGATAAGCGCTCCCGTCGCCCGGTCAACGATGAAGACCCAACCGACCTTACCCGCCTCGCCCGCAGCCGGCACCGTTCGGCCATTCTCGCTGACGTCGAAAAGCACGACCGGACTGACCGCGTCGTAGTCCCAGACGTCGTGCTTGACTTCTTGGTAGTACCATTTCAGGGTGCCCGTGCCGGCGTCGAGTGCGACGATTGAGTCGGTGTAGAGATTATCGCCCGCGCGGATGGTTCCGTAGAGATCGGGGTTCGGATTCCCGGTGCTAAAGATAATCAACCCGAGCTTGGGGTCGATGGCAGGCGTCGTCCACACCATACCGCCGCCCTTTTTCCACGAGTCGCCTGCAAACGACTTGGGATCGGTGGAGTCCCAGCGCCACTTCTGCGTGCCGGTATTCGCGTCGTAAGCCGCGACGAATCCGCGGATCGCCCATTCCCCGCCGGCGCTGCCGACGATGACCTCATTTTTGTATATCTGGGGCGCCATCGTCTCCGAGTATCCGAGACTCGGATCGGCGACCGCTTTGCTCCAGAGAACCTTACCATTCGTTGCGTCGAGTGCGACCAAGCGATCGTCAAGCGTGACGACGTAGACCTTGCCGTAGCCGACGGCGACGCCGCGGTTGACGGGGCCGCAGCAGATCTGAAACGAGCCGAGATTGTCGGTCGTCTCCCACAAGCGCTCGCCGGTTGCGGCGTCGAGTGCGATGACCTTCATCTTGCTGTCGAAGACGGGCGTCGTCAGGTACATCACGCCGTCTACGACGACGGGCGTGGCCTCGAAACTCGCCGTCATGCCGGTTTGCAGCAGCGCGACCGGCATCAGCGATGATACGTTGCCCGCGTTGATCTGCGTCAGCGGAGAGTAGCGCTGATTGTCGTAGGTTCGACCGTGAAGCAGCCAGTTCGCACCATCGGGCGAGCCGGTGGACATCATGTCGTCGGTGACGTTCACGTCGACACCAGGGGGCAGCGGGGCGAACTGCGTCGTCGCAGGGGGCGGAACGCGCACGATCTCGTTCGTGTTCGAGGTAGTCGGTGCGACGCGCGCGACCGTGAGCGAATCGCGTTTCGAGTTTGCGACGCTCATCGGCGAGCTTCCGGCGGGGTAGCCATTGCTCTGAAGGATGAACGCGGTGACCGCGAGATAATCGGCTGGGCTCAAGCTCCCAGGCTTGTCTGCCGGCATTTCCTTCGCGATGAAATCATACAGGCCGTACGCAGTCCTACTACCCCTGAGATACGATTGGAAGCTCGTACCGGTTAATGGCGGTCCAGCTTGGCCCGAGAGATTCGAAGCGTGACACGCGGCACAACGAGCTGCATAGACTGTCTGGCCGCGTGCCGATTGCGAGGCGGTAAAGTATCCGGGACTCGCGGCAACTGCCGCTGCAGTGGACGCCGCGGCAATGAGGGCGGCGAAAGTACCGATGCTTCCCAGACGAGACCACGCGATGGGAATTGGAACGAGCAATGTTAAGCCCTCCCTGCACGTACCCCTGACGGAAGCCACTTCGCGGGAGGCTAGAGGCGCCCTTGCTCGAGCATTTGCATCACCGCGACGGCCTCGGCGGGTGGAACCGGGTTAGGACCCTGTCCTAGGACGGCGTCGCGCAGCGCTGCGTAATAGTTCCGGTAATCGCCGGGTGGCACCGGTACTTCGGCCGCAGTCGAACCGTCGTAGATCGTTGCGGAATCGGGATCGATGCCCCAACCCGGAGCGCCGGGGCGCATTCCTGCGACGAGTTGCTTTTCTTGGACGTCCTCGTGCTGCTTGATCCAACTGCCTTTGGTTCCGTGGAGCACCATACGCCTCGCGCCGCCCGCCACGAGCATCGATGCGTGCAGGATGACGCGCAGCCGGCCGTAGTCGAGGACGAGGTGCACCCAATCTTCAATCGGCGTCCCGGCGCGTTGCCGAGCGGAATCGGCGCTCAGATTCGCGGGCATACCGAAGAGCTGCAGGGCCTGGTCGATGAGATGCGGGCCGAGGTCGTAGAGGATGCCTCCGCCGGGTACGGCTCGTTCGCGCCAACGGTCGCGCACGACCGGGCGAAAGCGATCGAAGTGCGATTCGAAGTGCACGACGTCGCCCAGGCGGTCGTCGTCGAGCGCCGCACGCGCGCCGAGAAAATCGCTGTCCCATCGCCGGTTGTGAAAGACCGAGAGCACGCGTCCTCGTTCCTTCGCTAGCGCGGCGAGGCGTTGCGCCTCGGCGAGCGTGAGGGCGAACGGTTTCTCGACGACGACGTCCTTGTGGGCCTCGAGCGCCGCAGTGGCGAGTGGAGCGTGCGTGTCGTTCGGCGTCGCGACCACGACGAGGTCGACCTGGACGTCGGTGGCCGCCGCGCGTGGGTCGCCTACGACGCGAATCCCCGGTAAATCGGCCTGAACTTTCGGAGCGTCGCTCGAGCCGACGAGGGTGAGCTCGAGCCCCGGAGTGGCCGCGATCAGCGGCGCGTGGAAGGTCTTTCCGGCGTACCCGTATCCGATGAGTGCGACGCGAATCGACACAACCGAGTTGCTTCGCCGGGCGCGCGGGGAAGCCCCGGTCGACGTGCGCGATCCGAGTCTTTCTTGGAGGAGATCGGAGTTCTCGCTCACGAGTATCCAGGCCTAGGGACTTAGCGGGGTAAGGGTATGCAGAACGCCTTTGAAATCTTCCGGGGTAAACCCTTTGGTCTGGGCGGCGTGCCCTTCGGCAACGAGTTCGCGTACGTCACCGATGAGATCGCGTACGCTACGATCGAAGCCGCATGGAGCGCCGGCGTGCGCTACTACGATACTTCGCCATGGTATGGTTTGGGGCTCGCCGAGCGGCGTCTGGGCACGTTTTTGCACAAACAAATGCGCAGCGAGTATGTCCTATCTTCAAAGGTCGGCAAATTACTTACGGCGTCGCGCCATAACAACGCAAAGGAGTACTTTCCATTTACCCCTTCGCCGAACAATCTCCGTTACGATTACACCGCCGACGGCGTCAAACGCTCGATCGAAGACAGCCTGCAGCGGTTAGGCGTGGACGCCCTCGACGTCGTCTTCGTACACGATCTTTCACCGGATAATCCGTGGCTACCGGGGCCATGGGAAGAGCAATTCGAGATCGCGCGCAAGGGCGCGTTTCCGGCCCTGAGTAAGCTGCGCGACGAAGACGTGATCAAAGGCTGGGGGCTTGGCGTCAACTCGCCCGAACCGATCCTCAAGCTGCTAGACGTCGCCGATGCGAACGTCTGTCTCCTAGCGCGCCAATATTCGTTGATCGATCATGAGAATGCGCTGCACGAGGTTTTTCCAAAGGCACGCGAACGCGGGATGGCCTTCGTCGTTGGCTCGTCGCTCAACGCCGGCTTTATCAGCGGCAGCGCGCGCTTCAATTACGGCAAGGAGAACTACGAGATTCCTACTGGCGCAATCGAGAAGCGCGCCCGGCTGCGTGCGGTCGCGGCGCGGTACGGCGTCGACCTTCGCACGGCCGCATTGCAGTTTTCGAAGGCGCCGGACGTCGCGGTCGCATTGGTTGTCGGTTGCGCAAGTCCGCAGCAGGTGCTCGCGGACTACACGTCGCTCGAGACGAGAGTTTCGCGCGCCTTCTGGTTAGAGCTTCGATCTGAAGGGTTGATCGAATGCGACGCCGCCATACCGCCCGAACATTAATATCGGGCGATCGCGTCCTTGCGGGTAATCGCTATCCCGGGATTGCGCGGCAACAGTCGTCGCGGTACTAAGCTCCTGGAGCGGCGGGCGCACTCACTTCTCCAGGCCGCCGGGCGTGAGCGCCAAATACGCGCCGACAACGTCGCGATCGCCCAAACCGGCTTGCAGAGCGCTGTCCCATTGGTTCGCGATCGATTGGGCCATTGGCAGCCGCCGGTTTGCGCGGTTCGCGGCGTCCAGCGCAAGGTGCAGATCCTTGGTAGCTAGAGCGAGTGAGAACTCGGGATCAAATGCGTCGCGTTCGATCTTCTCTAGCTTGTTGAGCGCCCACGGCGCATCGAGCGCCGTGGATCCGAGGCACGCCTCGACGTCGCTGAGCGAAACTTCCAGGGCCTTCGCGAGCACGGCGGTCTCAGAAATGCCTTCGCCAAGCACGGCGAGCCACGTGTTGAGGACGAGCTTCATTCGCGAGCCGCTTCCCGCGCGCTCCCATCGCATCGTCTTCTGACCGAGCACCGAGAATACCGGCGCCAGCGCGTCGAGCGTCGCGGCGGGCCCCGAAGCAAGAATTAGCAGCTTCCCCTGCTCCGCGGGCACCTTCGATCCCGAGACCGGGGCGTCGACGAATACGACATCGGGCCGGTGCTGCTTTGCGAGGGCGATGGCGCGCTCGGTGCCCTCGACGCCGATCGTGGTCATCTGCAGCCAGATGGCACCGGGCGGCATTGATGCCAGCGCTCGCGGCATCGTTTCCTCAATCGAAGCGATCGTCGGGACGCTCGTAAGCACGACGCCGGCGTCGCGGACGGCCTCCTCCGCCGTCGCCGAAACCCTGGCACCCGCATCCCCAAGCCGGGCGGCTGCCGCAGGGAAAACGTCCCACGCGCTTACGCGCATTCCCGCACCGAGCAATCTGCGTGCAAACGCCGACCCCATCGTACCGTTGCCAAGGACCGCGATATTTTGATCGAACGCCATTTGGATCACATCCCTTCGGGAGACGGTCCGCCGACCGGGACCGATGCGGTCATAATCGTGTCGATCTCGCGCAGGTCTTCGGAGGTGAGCACGATGCGCGACGCGTCGGCCAGTTCGTCGACGTGCTTCGGATTGCGGACGCCAACGATTGCGACGTCCACGGCCGGATTTGAAAGCGTCCAGGCAATCGCAAGCTGCGCTACGCTGATGCCCCGCTTAGCAGCAAAGGCCTTGAGCGCGCCGACGACGGCGAGGTTCTTGGCGAACTCGTCGCCCCGGAAGACGGGGCTCTTGCTGCGCCAGTCGTCCGGTGCAAACGTCGTGTTAGCGTTCATCGCGCCGGACAACAGCCCGTGCGCAAGCGGACCATAGACGAGGACGCCTATGCCATGCGCCTTGCAATAGGGTAGAATCTCGCGCTCGACGTCGCGCCTGAAGAGATGGTACGGCGGCTGCAGCGCGTCGAGTTTCCGCGTTTTTGCGAACTCGGCCATCTGCGCAACGCCGAAGTTTGAAACGCCGACGAACCGAACCTTTCCCTCGCGAACGAGCGCATCGAGCGCCGCGGCCGTCTCGCGGATCGGCGTTGCGGGGTCGGGCCAGTGAAGCTGGTAGAGATCGATGTAGTCCGTCCCGAGTGCCTTCAGGCTCGACTCGACCCCGGCTCGAAGCCAAGCTGGGCTCGCATCGCGGACGGTGCGCTCGCCGTCCTTGCGCAGGCCGCCTTTGGTCGCGATAACGATTTCGCTGCGCCGGTTGCGAACGTCCTCGGCGAGCGCTTTTCCGAGGAGGCGTTCGGACGCTCCGAAGCCGTACGCTTGAGCGGTATCGAAGAAATTAATACCGACCTCGCGAGCTGCTCGGATCGCACCGACGATCTGGGCCTCGTCTACGCTGCCCCACTCGCCGCCCGCTTCCCACGTGCCAAAGCAGATGCGCGACACCTTGAGACCGGTCGTTCCAAATTGCTTGTATTCTGTGCGTGTTGTTTGCATAACTAAGCTCCGGGCGGGATCAAAGGGACAAGTCGATAAGCGACAATCCGCTTGTCGGGTCAAAGGTGCGACGCAAATATGCGGGAGATTCAGAAACGATCGCTTCGAACGTCGGGCGAACGTGCGCTTCGAGCAAATGTCCCCCGCGCGTCGTTCCGTCGGACCGGCCAACGACAAGGTGTGCGTGAAGCTGAGATCCCCCATCCTGCGTAAGTGAGAAATCGCCAATGCAAGAAAGCAGCTCCACCTGTTCGGCTATTGCGATAGGCCGGTATTTCTTAACCTCGATGTCGAACCAGGCAACCGTTGCGCGCTCGAACGCACCTATGGCGGTGAAGCTTGCCGCAGTTATTTGCTCCGCTTTCGCGAAGCGGAGCAGCGCGTCTTTGACCTCATCTCCAGTCTGCAGAATGACCGCAAAGATCTTTAGGCTATCGATCTGGTCTAGCAGCTTGTAACGCATGGCATTTTCCAAATCTCCCCAACCCTTTACTTCGAACGGAACGACTAGGCGAGCGATACCCGCAGCTCGCCAAGTTTTGAAATACGCGTCGTTACGCGATCGCCCGGTTTGAGCCAGATACGTTCGTCCTTGGGATGGCCCCAAATCACGCCGCCGGGTGTGCCGGTGAAAATCACGTCGCCGGGCTGCAGCGTGATGAATTGCGACGTATAGCTGATGATCTGTGAAACCGGAAAGATCATCTGTGACGTGTTCATATCTTGCCGTGGAGTAGTCTCGTCGTTCACGTAGGTTTGAATCTGCAACGTCTGCGGGTCGCCGATCTGATCCGCGGGAACGAGCCATGGACCGATCGGCGCGAATCCATCGGGCGTTTTGCCGGTCATCCATTGGGAGGTGCGCAGCTGCAGATCGCGTGCCGTGAAATCATTGCCGGCGGTGTAGCCGAACACGTGCGAGAGGGCTTGCGCTTCCGAAACGTTTCGCGCCTCTTTGCCCATCAACACCATTAGCTCCGATTCGTAGTCGAACTCCTCCGCGTTGAGTGTCGAGACGACAATGGTCCCGTTGTGACGGTTGAGCGCGGTATTGTATTTATTGAAGAGGTCTGGAACGGTTTGGGTTGGCATTCCCGTTTCTGCAAGGTGCCCACGATAGTTCAGGCCGATGCAGACGATCTTGGGTGGTGCAGAGACGAGCGGCCCGAATTCAACTGCATCTTCGTCTCGAATCGCATCGCCCGGAGCTTGCTCGACAATTCGCCGCAAGGATGCGATGTCACCGCGCCCAGCAAGGAGATCGTCGACGCTGAGCGGCGGAGCGGCGATTTCGAGGAAGCGGGCAGCCCGTTCGACATCCACGATTCCCAACTTCGTGCGAACGCCCAAGTGATCGATGCCGCCATCTCGCAGCGTGGTAAAGGCGGCAATGTTCTCGGTCATCGATATCCCTTCGCCACAGGGGTTCGCCCGTCGCCGATAGCGCACCAAGCGGTCCCCTACCTGTTGGGGGCGACTTCTCATCCCTGCCGCGGTGCGAAGGTGGTCGGCTACGGCCGAACGCAACGCTAAATTGAAAGCTCTCAGGCGGCCCATGAGAATGACGAGCGTGCAAAGCAGCGCCGTCCGCAGGACGGATGCCGGGCCGCATCCGAGGCACGGAAAGGGCTGAGCGTCGCGGCGGCGGACGAGGACCGCTGCCGGCGAGGGACCGTAGCGTGAAGACGACGGGCGACGCCTCAAGGTCAAGCAGATCAAAAAGGTTTCCGATGCTTCACGACGACAGGTCCTCAAAGGCAGACGCGATAGCGAGACGCCGTTGAAGCGCCGGCTGGTGAACGACAACTGGGGGAGTTCAGTGGATCCTCCGGCCGCTCCAAAGCTGAAACTTCGTTCCCGTATTGCGTACGTCGAATGTAAGGCCGAGGGTCTAACAGGCCCAGCGCGCATCGGACGGGTGTTCTTCTCGAAGCGAAGGGCAACGCTTTACTACAAAGGCGGTTCGTTCCAAAGGCTCAAAGGCGGTGGGTTCAAAGCAAATTACTACGACACCGAGTCTCTGGAACATTACTGGATTTCGGGCCCGCGAAAGGACGGGAGAGATCGGCTCTACGCGGGCGGACCACCGGTTTTGCTCGACGATGATGTTCGGGACGAATATTGGTCGCGGATAAGAAGATCCGCGCCACGGCCTAGTCGCCGAAAGTAGACATGCGTACGAATGCAACTCTGTGACGAGCGACACGATGGCTCGGCCGTGGGCTACCGGCTCGAAGCGACCCGATCTGCATCGGGCGCAAGCGTCACATAGCTGCACGCCCTGGGTCTTCGCACTCCATCGAGGGTTAGCGTCAGTCGCCAAGGAACAACCGCTCGGTACAGTATGATTGCGCTAAAGCTGCGCTTCGACGAGTTCGTCGGGCGGAGCGAGGAAATGGCGTTTCTCCGGGCACGATTCGCGGAGGTAGCGCAGGGCTGCGGCTCGGCGGTTGTGGTGACGGGCGCAGCCGGCATTGGGAAATCGCGACTAGCCCGAGAGTTTCGCGCAGCTCTCCGCGAGGAGAGCCACCGTTTTGCGGCCGGAATGTGCCACGCCTACACCCGCGGGTCGCTGGAACCATTTGGAAGCGTGCTTCGGGACTTGGCTCAATCCGAGGCAAACGTACTCCGGGCGCACGTCGAGGCCGTCAACGCCGGCTCGGAAGGCGACGGCCTTTCCCCCGCGGATCGGAAGATGCGCGTCTTCGATGCCTTGCTCGGTTACCTGCGAGTAGCGGCAGCCAATGGCCCGCCGCTCGCGATTTCGATCGAAGACCTGCACTGGGCCGACGATGCGACGCTGGATCTATTCGAGCACCTTGTCAAGTATATCGACCGATTGCCGTTGCTTCTCGTTGCGACGATGCGCGAGGGTGCGATCGAGCACGACGCGCGCTTTGCGTCATTCGTTCAGCAGCTGACCCGAGACGGCGCGTCGCTCGTCCGTCTTGAGCCTCTGACGCTGAGCGAAGTGCGCCGGCTCACCGGCAACGTGTTGCGCGACCGGCATCGTTTGCCCTCGCAGACAGTCGCTCGCATCGAAGATCTCTCTGGCGGGAACCCACTCTATCTGGAAGAGCTGCTGCGCGGAGCGCTGGAACGGGTAGAGCACGGCGACGCGCTCGACACGAGCATTCCCGAGACGCTCAAAGGCATGGTGCTGGAGCGTGCGTCCCGCTTTCCGCGCCGAATTCGCCAGGTTCTGACGACGGCCGCCGTGCTCGGCGTAACGTTCGATCTTTCGGTCTTGACCTTGGTCACTCAGCGTTCTCGGCACACGATCGTGGAAGCGTTGCAGCGGGCCAAGGACGCCCATCTGATCGTCGATGTTCCAGGCTGGTCGGGTCGCTATCGATTCCGGCATCCGCTCATCCGCGAGGCGCTCTACGAGGAGGTGAGTCCGGAACTGGCCGTGTCGCTTCACAGCGCCGTAGCGACGGCGTTCGAGGATCGCTTCGATCCGTCGGCCTGCGCGGTGGACCTCGCGCATCACTATTCGGCTGCCGGCACCGCCTCCAAAGCGGTCATATACAACGAACTTGCCGGCGACCAGGCGATGGCGCTCTGCGCTTATCGCGATGCGGCGCGTTTCTTTCGCTGTGCGCTATCCTTCGGGCCCGAAGAGAGCGAACGGCAAGCCGGCCTTTCCGCTAAGCTCGCGCGGGCACTCGTTGGTGACGGCTCGCTGCAAGAAGCGAAAGAGTGTGCCTGGAGAGCCGTCGACGGCTATTTAAAATTGGCGGATCGCAGTTCCACCGCGCAAGTGCTGATGGACTTGTACCCCCTCTGTTGGGCAGACGGTGACGTCGACTCGGTCGTGCGGGCCATGTCGACCGCTCTAAATCTGGTGCGTCAAGGCGTGGAGCCTGCGGCGTGCCGTAACTTGTTATTGCTCGCGGGAGAGTGCTTCGCGTTGCTCAGAATGCCGGCGGCGGCGAAGCGAGCCTTGGAGGCCGCCGGCGAACTGCCGGAGTCGGAGCCTCAGGCGAGGCTGCACCGATCGGCATTACAAGCGCACGTCGCGTTCTTAGAGGGCGACTGCGAGCAAAGTCAAGCCGCTCTTGAAAACGTTCTTGCCGAGGCAGCCGACATCGCGGGCTCGTTCGGCGTCAGAATTTACGAGCGGCTTTCCGTGCTTTACGCGATGCGCGGGATGTTGGAGGCAGCCGAAAAGACGGCACGGGCTGCCGTAAACCTTGCCGACGCACGCAGCGTCGGCGTCGTCTGGCAAGGCAGAGTGAAGCTCAAGCTCGCCGACGTGCTCTTCAATTGCGGCAAGCTGACCGAGGCCTTCTCGGTGTTCGAAGGAGCCTATGCGGACGTCGCGGACATCCGCGGCTTGCGATTATGCGTTGCAGCCGTCGGTATTCCGATTGCGATTGCGATAGGTGAGCTGGACGCCCTCAAACGCCTTGTCGACGACGAAGTCGTCGAGGAAGCCGCCTCGTCCGTAACGCTCCCGTGGGCGCCGCCCGCGGTCGGCGCCTTTGCAGAAGCGTTTGCGGTGCAAGGCCGCTCGAGCGAGGCCGGCGTCTTGCTGCATCGGGCGATCCAGCAAGTCGCGCCCGCAAACGATCTGGTCGAATTTCTCTTGGCGGCGGCGAGTTACGGCGATCTCGGCGATCTGCCCTTAGCGCGCTCGATGCTCGGGCAGACGGTCGCCCAGACCAAGAGTCCGCCGGCGCACGCCTACGCAGACTTCTTCGATGCGATCGTTGCCCGGCGGGAAGGCCGGGCGGCCGATCAGCGCCGCCTTGGCCTGCTGGCCGCCTCCGCGTTCGAATCCTTGGGGATGCCGCTTTTTCGCGCTCGTGCGCTCGAGCTCGCAGGCCGCCCAAAGCAAGCCCTGACCGTCTATCAGAGCATCGGCGCCCGGCGCGACAGCGGCCGGCTGGAGCAGCGATTCGAGAAGCGCCGCAAGACGAACGGGCTTCTCACCCGACGGCAATCCGAGATCGCCCCGCTGCTGCTGGACAAGAAGAGCAATCGAGAGATTGCGTGTCTGCTCAACGTGAGCGAGAACACGCTGGAAGTCCACATACGGGCGATCTTTCGCCGCCTGGGAATCCGCTCGCGCCGAGAACTCTTGCGAATGGTCACACCCGCATAGGCTGGGCGGCAAAAAATAACGGCTAACCGTTATTTCCGTTCCGCGAAAAAGGCCCTATCCTGAGTCGATGGCAAGCACTACGTCGCCGACGCGCGATCGCGCCGTTCTAGCCACCGCGAGCGTTGCGGCCCTGAGCGCCGTGCTGGTTGGTTGCTCCGGCACACCACAAGGCGCGCGGGCTCTGCCGAGTTCGAGCTCCGCCGTTCAGGCGGGATCTTCTCGGGACGGGTCGGCCCTTGTGGTGCGCCGGCTCGATCTCCTCAAACCGAACGTCGACAGTGGGACACCGGGGCCGGCGGCCCGCGCCGCTTTTCGGGCGCGGTTCGAGCACCTCCGTCACAACGCTAAGGCGGTCACGTTGTGGATCGCAAACACCGCCTTCGGCACCCTGCTGGGCGTCGACAGATCGCGCACCAAGGTGGTCGACGAGATCGATGTCGCCTCCGAGGGCTGCCTCGACCCGGTCGGCGTTAGGGTGGACCACTCCCAAAACATCTGGGTGGCTTGCCAAAGCGAGCCGTCCAAGACGATTGCCGATGGATCCTCGGAACAGGAGTATTCCAGCAGCGGTAAGCTCCTCGAACGCTACGAGTGGAGCGCACCGTGCCCCTCGAGCGCGAGTTCGTGCGGTGCGCTCGGCGCAAACGACGGCGGCCCGGACAACGGCGGCCACGTGTTTGCCTCGCTGGCAGCCGCTGCCATATTGGTGAGCGGCGCACAGCAAAATCTCGATTCGGGCTTCTTTTGGTGGCCCGCCAACAAGCCCAAGTCGACGCCGACGTTCATCAGCCTGGGCGCCTACTGCCAACCCATTTGCCAGCCGCTATTTATGGACACCGACGCATCGGGGAACATTTGGTTCACGTACCGCGGCGTCACCGGCAGCCAGCAAGGCTTTGGCCTGGGTGAAGTTACCGATCCGACGACCGATCCGCAGATCGTGACGATCTTTGCTCCGGGCAAATACGAGCTCGGCTTTGGCGTCTTCACGAGTGACGCGCAGACGAAGCTCAACGTCGTCGATGCCGGCAAACGCGATATATATCAGTACGAGCTGCCCGTGACGTCGGCTTCTGCACCACTAAAGACGCTCGGTCCGACGGCCTCGGGCTTCGACTCGTGGGGGCAGCCAATAACGGGCGGCTTCAACAAAGCCGAAACGCGGCTGGCCTTGGGCGACCAATTCGGCTGGTTGAACGTGGGAGCGACTGCATCAAACATCTGGACGGGCGCTCTAAACGTCGACTTCCTGCCCTATGTCTTGGGCGCTTCATATACGCCGTCGGACAGATGAGACACTCAAGGAGGCCCACCGCCGTGCGCACGTCACTAGCCCTCACGCGAGCCGCGTTGTTTGCAGCAGTAGTTGCAGGCTGCTCGAGCCTGACGCCAGGCACCAAGACCTTGCCCGATTCAGGCTCGGCAGCGCCGGTCGCCCCTTCACGAGCGGCTTTCGAAACAGAGCTCGAGCACGCCGGACACGATGCAAAAGCCGTCGCAATATGGGCGTCCAACGCCTTCTTCAACTACCTCGTAGGAATGGACGAAACCGGTTCGATCGCCGTCGATTCCATAGATGTCGGCGCGAATGGATGCCTAGGCCCAAACTCCGTTAAAATCGATAGTTCGCGCAATATTTGGGTGGCGTGCTTTACGAACCAATCCGGCGAAACGAGCGGCTCCCTAGAGCAGGAGTACTCGAGCGGAGGCTCCCTGCTGCGGAGCTTCAAATGGACGACCCCGTGCCCCCAAACGGCGACCATATGCGGTGCATTTTCCAACGACGGGGGCCCAGATCGCAGCGGCCACGTGTTTTCCGAGATGAACGGATCGTACCTCCAGAACAACAAGCCTTATATGATGGAGGACGGGTTCTTTTGGTGGCCGGCCGATCGCCCGAATGCGGCGCCAAAATTTATCGGGTTGGGCACGAGTTGCAGTCCGATCTGCCAGCCGCTCAACATGGACACGGACAAATCCGGCAATATTTGGTTCACGTTCCAGGGAAGCGGTCATCCGTGCTGTTCGGGTTTGGGCGAAGTCACGAATCCGACGACGAAACCGCGCGTGCTCGTCGTGTTAGCTCCGGGAACCTACAAGTTCGGTAGGGGCGTATTCACGAGTGACGGCGGCGCCACGCTCAACGTCGTCGATTCGGGCGTGCGAAAGATTTATCAGTATAGGCTGCCATTGACCCCGGCCTCAAAGCCGTTCAACACGCTCGGCCCGACGGCGACGGGGCTCAGCGCAGCATTAGGCCAACCGAATACGGGCGGCTTTAATCGAGCCGAGACGAAAATCGCGATCGGCGACTACGGCGGCTGGGTGAATCTAGGGACGGTGGCATCGAACCGGTGGACGGCCAAGCTGAGCATGCAACTGTTGCCGCAACCCGTGAGCGCTGCATATACGCCTTCGGATCGGTAGCGGGCGCGGGCGGGTTGACGCAGACTAACGCCCATCGACCGCGGGACGCGGCACCTTGCAGGGCGGGGTACACCGGGGTCGCGGCGTCGAAAATGCCACCCGTGTCGAAAGCATTCAGCCCGCATACGCTCGAGAAGTTCGAGAACGCGTCGGCGTCGATCCCGATCCGCCAACTCGTTCGTGCCTTTGAAGGGGCGAACATCCGGATGGGTGACGATCCCGGGAACGGCACTGGCGGATCACGACGAATTCAGTTCCGCCGTTACGTCGCGGGCGTGGATCAACACGACCCGCGTCAGCTGGAGCGCCTTGCTTTTGCCCTTGGGTCGTTGATCGCGGAAGTGGCCACGTCGAAAGAAGAGTTTCTGATCAGGGCGGCCGAGAGCGATGGTTTCGCCTTCGTCGACGGCGTCTTTCGGCTGGCGGAGACGGCCCCGAGCTCCTTCGCGATTGGA
>DATJTD010000180.1:0-4451 GCA_035503775.1 Candidatus Acidiferrales bacterium | reverse complement strand
TCGCACCGGCGTCGTGTTCCTTGAGAATCGAGACGATCTGTGTCTCGGTGAATCGAGACTTTCGCATAGGAGGGTTCCCTTCGGCCTATCGGCCGGCGAACCCACGGTCTCAAACGGCCCGACTATCCGGGGCAACGTCAGGAACAGCCGGTAAAACGGCTTCGGCATAATACCATTATTAATAATATACTCTTCCGCATGCTTTCTCGCGCAGGATAACCGATGCCGAAACGGCGACCGTTAGCGCGAGCGAAAGACGCCGGCGATCCTTTCATCGCTCGTTATCACCTAAGCGAAAAGGAGTGGAACAATCCGATGGGAATGACGAAACGTCTTCCGATCCTTATCTCCGGCTGTCTTCTCGGCGTCCTCGTCTCGGGATGCGGCTCGGGTCCGAGCGAATCTCTACCGGCCCGGTCTGCGATCCCGCCGGCGAGCGAAGCCGTCGCTGCTCAAAGCGCGCTCATGATGCCGCTGAGCAACGTTGCCGTCGATGACGCGACCGACCCGGTTCTCGCGGAGCTCGACGGCGTATATCCGCAACTGCGAAATCTCAAGACGTTCCGGATCAATGCCCCATGGACGCCCGAAAATTTCCGGACGCTCTCGAACGAGAGCACGTTGAGTCCGGCCGTGACCAATCCATTCTTATGCGGAAAAGCACCGTACTCGGGGGACACACAGTGGACTGGGAATACACCGCCGAACTGCACCCCGTCCGGCGTCTTCGCGGGCGTTTATTCCAATCCGAACTACGATGACGCTGCGTCTGAACTCGAAGACTTACCGGGGTTGCAATCGTCGGGGGGCACCGTTTCCCTGCCTTCGGGATCGACGGCTACCGCATTTGGTTTCATCTACATCGAGGCCTGGGAGGCTCCCGGCGGCTCAAATATAGAAGCGGGTCTCGCGTTTGCCGCCGGCTCGAACGCCTATTACCCGTACATTGCCTCCCTGAACTTTACCGAAACACCAAGCCGAAGTTATGTTGTACAGCCGAATACCGACGTCTACATGCACGTCGGAACCGACGACAGCAGCACGTCGAAGACGACACTTCCCGAGACCGCGGCGGGCAAGTCCTGTTCTTCAGTCGGCGGCTGCATCCACCTGACGCTCGTGTACGTCGGCGGAACGTGCCCGGGAAACGTGAAATGCGAAGATAATGAGTGGGGTGCCGCCAAAGGATTCACGGCGAACTGTTGCATCTTCCGGAGAATGACGACGATCGCTGTAGGCAAAAACGAGTACTATGACTTTTACGGAGGATACTCGTTTGAACCGATCCAGTGGGTCCATCCGTACACCGCCAAGCGCGTGCCCGGAGGAACCCTGCCCGACGGATGCACCGCGGTGATCTCCGCGCCGGATCAGCCGCCATGCTCGTCGGCTTATTTCGACGAGGCGGGTAGTCAAGCGTATCCGCAATCCGCAAAGTACGTTCAGCAATCTGATGCGGTAATGGATGGCGGAGAGACGGATTGGGTTTACTTTCCCTAATGAGGTCGGCGATCTCGTTGTTGCTGTTGCTCTGTCTTGGGAGCGCTCCGGCGCTCCCAAGTTTCCCTCCGGAGGCGACGCAGACGAGCGCGACGCCGACGCCGCTGCTCGTCGACACCATCGTTCCGGCGCGGGGCACGTACCCGCTGACGAGCATCGGGAAACCCGGAACGCCGAAGCTGACGGCGGCGCAAATCGCGTTTGCGCGGCGCGTCATGTCTTCGGTACGGTACCGGAAATTCGTTCGCGATCTTCGTTTTATCCTGATCCCGGGGCCCGAGCCGCTCACGATCTACGATCGTTGCGGCGGCGGATGGGGCATGGTACGGGACTGCTCTGTTCCACCGGGCGAGACGTCGGCCGGCGGCAATTATCATGTGGTGGGTGCGAGTTGCGACACGACGCTCAACCTCGCCGGGGCAACGTATGCACCCCACATTTTCCTCAGACGAGACATCGGGTGCGACACGCTTCCCGATGATCTGGCGCAGGCGGAAAACCTCGATATTCCCTATCGCGAATGTTATGTGCTTCAGGGCGAAAAACTGGCTCGCTGCATTAATGGCTCGTCCGCGCAGTCGACACCGCCGCCGCCCGGCGGGACGATCGTTCCGGCACGGGGCACCTATCCGTTGACGAGCATCGGGAAACCCGGAACGCCGAAGCTGACGGCGGCGCAGATCGCATTTGCGCGGCGCGTCATATCCTCGGTACGGTATCGAAAATTCGTTCGCGACCTCCGTTTTATCCTGATCCCGACAGGCGACAAGCAAGTGCCGCTTGCGATCTACGATCGTTGCGGCGGCGGATGGGGAGAGCCGCGCGACTGCGCCGATGTACCACCCGGGAACGAAACGGAAGTCGGCGCGCCATATCACGTCATTGGTGGGAGTTGCAACACCCTGCTCTTCCTCACCGGATTGGATGCACCCGAGGTCGTTGCAGGGCGTGACCCCAGGTGCGATGTTCTCCCCGTGAGTATCGGGGAGAGCGAAAATTTAGACCTTCCCTACCGCGAATGCGATTCGATGTGGGACGAGGAGATCATCCGCTGCCTCGAGGGCAAATGAATCCGCCGGCGTGCGGCGCCGTCCGGCCGACGCATGCCACGCCGATGTCGGCACTCATCGCGACACCTCGCCCGGCCGGTATGCCGCTCACCCCTTGACGCGACGTTGTGCGTTGCGGATGCGGCGCGACGCGACCGCGCCGGGTATGAATTTCAATCTCTCGAACTTCGAACTGCAGTTGCCGATCGGCTCGTCCGTCGATCCGACGATGATCACCCGTGCACAATAAGCGGCCGGCTACTCGTCGGAGTATTTCGAGACAGATAGCAAGGCCGGTGCACTCGATTTCTACACGCCCGAAATCGGCCGCGTGACGACGGCGAACTCCGTTCACTGTGCTCCGAGATGGAAGAGATGGCGAATTCGATGTCGAGCGGGACAAACGTGCTGACCGCGACGCTCGCGGCGACATCGATCTCGCGAACGACCGTCATCGGTCAGATCCACACCCTCGCAGGGCGCATAGGCCAAGCCTCTCATTCACGGTCGGCGTTTCGGCACGGATGGCGCGACCACGCTGCTGTCGGCCTTGACGGTCTCGGGAAGCGGCGGCAAACGGCCGAGCGATTCGGGTCGACAACGATATGCGGCGGCTAGTGTGCATAGGCAAAAGGGAGCTTGACTGCGAGGCGTACAGGCCGAGCAGGTGCGAAAGCAAGGCTAGGCGATCGGGCGGTACCGAATGGAATGGCCGTCGTTACCGGTCCGTCGCACCCCGTTCACATCCCCTGCCACGGGGCCGCGCTCATAAATAGAACTGTTGGCCCTACTCCGCGCTCATGGTAGATTTCTACCATGGGAGGTATAAGATGGGGCTTAACATTAAGAACCCTGAGGTAGAGGCGGCGATACGGCAGCTGGCTGAGCAGCGCGGTGTTGACTTGACAGAGGCGGTTCGTCTGGCGGTTCGGCACGAACTCGGGCGAGGGCAAAGTAGCTACGAATCCCGGCTCGCTCGAATGCGCACGATTGCAGATCGCGTTGCGGCCCTGCCGCTCCTCGACGGTCGCTCTAGCGAAGAGATTCTTGGCTATGACGATGTCGGACTGCCGTCATGATCCTCGACACGTCGGTCGTCGTCGCGGTGCTCGAAAACGAGCCGGAGCGGAAACGCTTCGAGGAACTGATCGCTGCGAAAGACTGCGTAATGTCCAGCGTTTCGTATCTTGAGGCCTCGATCGTGCTGCTTCATCGACGTGGTGAAGCAGCACTCGCGTCACTCGATACGTGGCTCGAGAGCGCTGGCGTTGACGTGCTGCCATTCACGGCGGCACAAGCACGTCTTGCACGCAACGCGTACGCGAGATTCGGCAAAGGGCGTCACCTCGCTGCACTCAATTTCGGCGACTGCGCCGTGTATGCGCTCGCGACCGATCGGGCTGACTCTTTGCTATGCCAAGGTCTCGACTTCGCTCGCACCGACGTCCGGTCGAGCGACGACCACGGTGCCGGCGGCGTCGTCTGGGCATTTCCGTTCGCCGCGATGCTCGCGTGAGCGTCCGGCACACGGATCGCGTCGCCGTTCGAATGTCCTAAGCCACGTGACCGTCGACCTCTGGTTTCGCTTGCATGTTGATAGTGCGAGCTCGTCATTATCAACAGCGCCCCCACGCGAAACCTGGCTTGCTTCAGGCCAGGCGGAAGCCCGAATAAGCGATCTACGTTGCAAATCTGTCCTGGTGTGCCCCTGGTTGCTTTGATCCGGGCTGGTAACCGTGCCGACGTGCGGTACTACACAATTGCCATAGTCAGACCGCTCTGATATAATCCGACTATGGCAGCTGCGCTCGAAATCGAAGCCACCGTCCGCACCAAGAACCAGGTGACGATTCCGCAACCGGTCGCCGAACGCCATGGCATCGAGCCGGGGCAGCGATTGGT
>DATJTD010000179.1:0-3439 GCA_035503775.1 Candidatus Acidiferrales bacterium | reverse complement strand
CGCGGCCTCACAAGCGATGATCCGCGCCGCGGCCGACTTTGCTCGCTCCTACGACACGATGCTGCACGTGCACGTCGCGGAGGCGGCGTACGAAGGCGCAGAGACACTCGAGCGTTTCGGCGCGACGCCCGTCGCGCTGCTCGATCGGCTCGGAGCACTCGACCGGCGTACCGTGGCCGTCCATGCGATCCATATTACCGAAGAGGAGAAGCGGCTGCTCGCCGAACGCGGTGCGCGCGTCATTCATAACCCGGTGACGAATCAATATCTCGGCGACGGCATCTGCGACGCGAGCGGCTTGCAGGCGCTCGGTGTGACGATGGGACTCGGCACCGATGCCGACGTAAAGCCTTCGCTGATCGACGAGATGCGGGCGGCCAGCTACCTGCAGAAGATCGCCCGCAAGGACGGGTCTGCGCTCGGTGCCCGTGCGGCCTTCGATCTGGCGACGGCGCAAGGAGCGAGGGCGTTAGGCGTAGCGAGCGGCGACCTGATTCCCGGGCACGCCGCCGATTATCTCGTCCTCGGTGCGGCGTCGATCGATCCATGGACGCCGGAACTCAACGCGGTCGTCTATCGTGCGGAGGATGCGTGGGTACAAAGTACATTCGTCAATGGGTCTCGCGTTTACACCGGTGAACCCTCGCCCGTTGCGCAACATGCTCGCGCCAAAGTGAAGGAGATTGCGAATCGTGTCATTCCCTAAGGCTCTTACCGGCATCGTGCTCGTCGCCGCGCTCGCCGCATGCGGCAGCGGGGGCAGTCACGCGGCAAGCACGGCGGCCTCGGCTGCGGCCAGCGCGGGCAACGCGATGGCGAACGCCGGCAGTCAGATGGCGGGCGCCGCCGGATCCATGGCCGGAGCGCTGGCCAGCAAGGTTGCCGCCGCGATCCCCGTCTCGCTCCATTGCGGAGCCGTGCCCCCGGTATGGGTCAACCCCGTCAGCCACGTCTACCACGAGCCCTCGGATCCGCTCTACGGCAAGACGAAGAAGGGTGCGTACATGTGCACCTCCGCGGCGGTGCAGGCCGGCTATCACCGGGCGGGCGGCCGCAAGAGCGGAAAGTGGCGCCATAAGAAGGGCAGCGCCGGGGAGATGGCTCCGACGCCCGCTTCCACGTAGACCGGGCAGCCGGCGCGTGCAAGTACCTACTTGCACACGCCGGGCCGGCGTGGTATCATCTGCGTGCAAGTACATACTTGCACTTCAGAACACGCAGAGATACCATGCAGGCGACCCCCATGATTCCGTATACTCCCGATCGGCTCGAGGCGATCACCCGTCAGGCGATGGAGGCCTTCGAAGAGGGCGCGCCCCGGGTGGTGCTCGATCTCGACATCTTGACGCGCCTCGACACCGATGGCGTTCGCGGCCTGATCACGCTGCTGCGCCGTTCGCGCGAAGTCGGCGGTGAGGTGGCGCTCAAAGTCACGCGCCCCGAGCTGATCCGTTCGCTTGCGGTGACGGCACTGGACCGGCTCTTTCCGGTCGTGGGTGTCGCAGCATGAAGCGTCTCGCGCTCGCGCTCGCCGGTCTCCTGGCGCTGACCGCGCAGTCCCCTTCGCCGTCGCTTTCGCCGCCCGCCAATGCACAGGACGTCATCGACCGGATGCTGGCGCGCAACGCGGGTTTGGTCACGTATACCGCCCATGTGGAAATCACCGCAGAGCCCTCGATTCGGCTCTGCAGCATCAAGACGGACGGCACGGCCTACTACAAGCGACCCGGCAACTTCGCCGTCGTGCTCAATCCCGCGTCGGGGCTCTGCGCGAGTTCGCTCAAGGACATTCAGACGCTCTCGACCGACGTCGGCAATCCCGTCGGCTGGGAAAAGGACTGGAACATCGCGCTGAACGGCACCGCGGCCGTGGGCGGTAAGCCCGCGTACGTGCTCGTGTTGACGAAGAAGATTCACAGCGATCAGGTCAAGGACACGACGGTGTACGTCGATCCCGATAGCTACGAACTCGTCGAGATGGAGTGGCACTACACCAACGGCGACGCGATCGCGATGACGCAGTCCTACGGCGTCGTTGACGGCTACAGCGTCGTGGAGCGCCAGCACTTCTCCGGTCGGCGCCGCATCGGCTTTTCGGGTGATTCTACCTACGACGCCTATCAGATGAACGTCGCGATCAGCGACGCGGTCTTCGCGAAGCAGCCATGATGATCGATCACAAGCACAACGATGCCAAAGTTTCCCCGGAGGAGACGCGCGACCGCATCATTCTCGCCGCACGCGAAGTGATCAAGCGCAAGGGCAAACGCGGCGCAACGACGCGCGAGATCGCCGACGTTGCCGGCGTCAACGAGGCGACGCTCTTTCGCCATTTCGGCAACAAGGAAGCGCTGATCGTCGCCGTCGTCAAGCATTCGTGCCCAGACGCCAAACTGCGCGAGATGATCTCGGGACTCGAGGGCCCCGTGGAAGCGCGGCTCCTTTCGATCGCCAAGGCGATGACGGAGTTCATGGAGGGCTCGATCGACATGATCCGCTGGTCTTTGGTCGAGGCGGAGTACGAAGACAGCATCTTTGCGCGCGAAGCCTGGCGTCCGCAGACGGCCGTCCGCTCCGCCGTCGTCGACTTCATGGAGTCGGAGGTCGAAAACGGCTCGCTCCGCGGCAACCCTACGGACCTGGCCGAGATTTTTATGGGTATGATCTTCGCGCGAGTCATGGCGCGCGGTAAGTTTCCGGACAGCCGGCTTTTCTCGGATACGGATTACGCACTTTCCTACATCATCGACGTCTTTCTCAACGGCGTAAGGAGCAGATAATGAGTACGGCTACGACCGATACGGCACCGGTCATCGAAGAAACCCGCAGCGGACCGCGCAAGCGAGTGCTCTTCGGGGTAATCGGCGCGATCGTCGCGGTGATTCTCCTCGTGTGGGGCGTGAAGTTCTTCCTCTACGCACGCGTGCATGAGGGGACCGATGACGCGCGCGTCGATGCGGATGCGGTGGCAGTGACGAGCAAGATCAACGAGCGGATCGACCAGATCCTCGTCGACACGAACGATCCCGTAAAGAAGGGGCAGCTCTTGATCGTACTCGATCAATCCGTCGAACGGGATCAGGTACGCAACGCACAGGCGCAATACGCGTTGGCACTCGCAAATCAGCAGACGAACACGCAGCAGAGCGTAGGCGGCGTAACGCAGGCGCAGGCAAATACTGCCGACGCCTCGGCCGTCGTCGCGCAGGCGGAAGCGCAGCTCGTCTCCGCACAGGCTCAGCTCCCGGCGGCGCAGGCGGCGTACGAGAAGGCGAGCGCGGACTACAAACGGACGCTCTCGCTCGTTGGAACCGGCGACGTCGCCAAACAGGATCTCGACGCGGAGACCGCCGAACTGGCGGCCGCCTCGGCGCAACTGCGCAGCGCGCGCGCCAGCATCAGCGTCGCGCAAGCGAACCTCGACGCCTCGCGTCAAAAG
>DATJTD010000178.1:0-5495 GCA_035503775.1 Candidatus Acidiferrales bacterium | reverse complement strand
TGAATTCCAAGATCAACATCAATCGCGTGGAGAGGCGGATGTCGCGATACGCGATGTACCACGGCACCAGCACGGCAACCGCATAGGCGATATAGGGCCAGACGGCGCCCGTCGGCGAGCCAAAGAGGAGCAGCATGAAATTCGCGGCAGCACCGGCGAGGGCGATGCCGCAACCGATGTAGGCGACGAGCCAACCCCAACTCACGAAGACACCCCAAGCCGGGCCTAAGGCCATCGTAGTGTACGAATAAAGCGAGCCCGGAGAGGCGGATTTGCGCGTGAACTGGTTGACGTTGAGCCCCACTAATATGAGGCCAATTCCGGTGACGAGATACGCGAGCCAAGTCGCGTTTCCAGCCGAAGCGTAGGCGAGCGGGATGATGGCCGCCATCGAGGCGGACGGCGCGATCACCGCAATTGATTGAGAGAGTACTTCAAAAGGGGTAAGGCAACGCGTGCGGAGTCCGTAGGCTCCGGGTCTTCCCGCTGGAGTGGGAGCCTCGTACTTTCCGGTCTTCGCTGTAGTGGTGGTAGACATTGTTCGGCAATACTCCATTAAGGCGGACTGGGCATAAGCCTAGTCTACTCGACGTACATATCGTATGTGCTTCGCAAACAAGACGCAGTTACATGATTCGGCGATACCTTTGTCGAGAAACGATCAAGGCGGTATGGTGGCAGCGACAAATAAAAAAGACCAATCCCGCGATCGTGAAAACGTATTCTCATTACGCTAGAGCAATGATCGGAATCAGCGAGGATATCGCGTTGCGCAAGCTGGAAAAAAGCACCAAAGGAGCGCACTGCAACGCTCCTTTGGTGTGGGGGAGGCTGTGATACGGTTTATCGGGCGCCGACGCTCACCTCGGCGATTCCGTCGAGCTCGCTCCCGTGTATGACGTTTTCTTTGCCCATCCCGTATCTCACGCCGATGTCCTCGAGATCGGCCTCGATGCTCTTGACGACCGCATTAGATTTGCGGCGTTGAATGTAGAGCCACGCGCCGCCGGCAGCCATATACGCGGCGAAGACGTACGGGAAGTAGAGCGTCGGCGGAGTTGGGGCCGGATAGAACTGCCCGATGATCGGAACGAGTAGGAAGATGAGGGTGAGGGCGGAGATCACGAGCGCGGGCGGCGTCAGCGCCTTCTGGCTTTTCAGATATACCGGAGCAGCGATAGCGATCAAGACGAAGCCGACAAGATACCCGTAAGCGGAGAAGGTGCCCCCGTCGTTGAGCAAATCGGTAGGCCCCAGGCCCCAGATCCTCATCGAGAGCCAACCGCCGACGAGCGCGATCGCGGCGCAGACCGTCACCGAGATATGTGGTGTTTCGTGATCCTTGTGCGCCTCGCCCATCGAACCGTGCACGATGCCATGGCGTCCCATCGCGAAGAGTACTCGGCTTCCGGCATTGAAACTACCCAGCGTGCAGGCCATCGAGCTCACCAAGACCATGATCGTCAGCAGCGGCGCGGCCCAGCTTGCGCCAACGTAGGTGGACATCGTCAAGAGCGCGTTGGCGTTTCCGTCTAGTGTCGTGTGCGAGGCGCTGAACGCGCCGATCATCGCAAGGCTGCCCAACACGTAGAAGATGGCGGCGACCACGACCGCACCCATCACGGCCCGGGGGATCGTTACGAGCGGGTTTTTTGCCTCCTCGCCCAAGGCCGTGCTGCTTTCAAAGCCGATGTTCGCGAAGATCGCGAGCACCATACCGAGGAAGAGCCCATTGAAGGTGAAGCCCTGAAGGGTAAACTGCGGAGCATACACCGCCGGACCCGACCTGGCAAAGACGGCGAGCACGACGATGCCGATGAGGATCATGCTGCTGAATTCCAAGATCAGCATCATCTTTGCGGAAAGCCGAATGTCACGATACGCGATGTACCACGGGACGAGCACCGCAACGCCGTAGGCGACATATGGCCAAATACCGCCCGGCGACCCGAAGAGCAGGAGCATGAAGTTTGCCGCGGCCCCGGCGAGGGCGACCCCGCAACAGATGTACGCGACCAGCCAACCCCAGCCGACCATCACGCCCCAGTTCGTGCCTAAGGCGCGAGCCGTGTAGGAATAAAGCGATCCTGGTGAGGCGGACCGCTTGGCGAAAGCATTGATGTTGAGCGCGACCAGAGCGAGGCCGATCCCGGTAACCAGGTACGCGAGCCACGTCGATGGCCCGGATGACACGAAGACGAGCGGGATGATCGCGGCCATCGAGGCTGAGGGGGCAATGACGGCTATCGACTGCGAAAGCACTTCGAAAGACGAGAGACAGCGGTGTCGCAACCCGTAGGCGCCGGGCCTTCCTACCTCGGAGTAGGTTCCTGTTGTCGCGGCAGCAGTGGTAGACATGGTTGGCAACCCCGATATCAGCGTAGTAATCGTATGCCAAGTCTACTTGAGCACTCCATTATTTCTGCATTGCAAAACAGACATCGTTGCATCGTTTTGTGATACGTTTGTCCGAAAAATTTCATGTGGCATGGTTCACAGCAGCAGAATGGAAATACCAATTTCACGGATGCCGAGAAATGAAGATGGGAGAGCCGTGGCGACGAAAGAGAAAACCAAAAAGACACACAAAAACGGAGCAGTGCCCGTTGCTGCCCCCGGTGCGCGCGCTTCGCAAAGCCAAACGCTCGAAGCTGCGATTGGAAATCAAGTGCGCACGCTGCGCAAGAAAAACGATATGACGGTGATGGATTTAGCTCATCAAGCAAATCTCTCCATCAGCATGTTGTCGAAAATCGAAAATGGTGGGACGTCGCCGTCTCTGGCCACCCTGCAGGCCCTCGCGCAGGCGCTCAACGTGCCGCTTTCGACGTTTTTCACGACGTTCGACGAGAAGCGAGATGCCACGTACGTCCGCTCCGGTAAAGGGCTGTTGATCGAGCGGCGCGGAACGCGTTCGGGGCATCAGTATCAGCTCTTGGGGCATTCCGTCTCGAGTGACGTCGGCGTAGAACCCTATCTGATCACGCTCACCGACGAGGCCGACCCCTACCCGATCTTCCAGCACGAGGGCGTGGAGTTCATCTACATGCTCTCGGGTGAAGTCGGATATCGTCATGCCGACAAAACCTACACGCTCAAGAAGGGAGACTCGTTGTTTTTCGACGCCGCGGCGGCGCACGGCCCCGAAGACCTTCGCAAGCTGCCGATGCAATATCTCTCGATCATCGTTCATCCCCGCGATTGGCGTCCGAGAGACAATTCTCCGGAGGAAACAAAATTTCCGGACGGTGTACCCCGGAGGCGGTCTCGCTGAACCCCTTTTAGTTTCTCTAGAGTAAAAAACCTTTCCGGATATTGACTCCGGCAAAACGGCTCGTTAGAGTGTCCTGTATGGCCGAATTGGAGGGGCGCTAGGCGATGTGCGGGATCGTGGGGTTGTTTCTCAAGGACCGCACCTTGAGCGCCCGGCTGGGAGAGTTGCTTACTCCAATGCTCGCCTCGATGTCGGACCGGGGCCCGGACAGCGCGGGGTTTGCCGTCTACGGCGAGGGACGGGCGGGTGTGGTGAGGATCACCTTGCAGTCAGCCACGGGCGGGGAGCCGGCCTTTGAACTCGTGCTCGAGGGGTTGACCGCGGCGCTGGAGACGCACGTTCAAGAACTGATTCGTGCAAACCACTGCGTCCTCACGCTACCCGCGTCGGCGCGGGAGGCGGCGTTGGCGTGGCTTGCGCGCAGTGCCCCACATCTGCACGTCACAGGGGTGGGGCAGCGCATCGAGATCTACAAAGATGTCGGCCTTCCCACCGAGGTGGCCGCCCGTTTCGAGCTTTCCACGATGCGGGGGACGCACGCGATCGGGCATACGCGCATGGCGACCGAATCCGCCGTGACGACCAGCGGCGCGCATCCGTTCTCGACCGGGATGGATCAGTGCCTGGTGCACAACGGATCGCTTTCCAATCACAATTCGCTTCGGCGTACGCTCGTCCACGACGGCTTTGCCTTCGACACCGAGAACGACAGTGAGGTCGCCGCCGCCTATCTGACGTGGCGCATGCGCCAGGGCCTCGATTTGGGCGGTGCGCTCGAGGCGGCGCTCGACGATCTCGACGGATTTTATACCTTCGTCGTCGGCACGGAGAGCGGCTTCGGTGTCCTGCGCGACCCGATCGCCTGTAAGCCGGCCGTCATGGCCGAAACCGACGACTACGTCGCATTTGGCTCGGAATATCGTGCGCTCGTCGATCTCCCCGACATCGGCACCGCTCGTGTCTGGGAGCCCGAACCCGCAAAGGCATATTTTTGGACACACGCACGGTAACCGTCGTCGATCTGGCGGCAACCTCCGTCCGCGCGCTCAACGCCGCCTTGCACGAGCAGTGCGCCGGTACGGAGCTCTCCGATTGGCGCGTGTACAATCCGCTCGGACAGCATGCGATCGCCTGCGGTATCGACGGCGACGTTCACGTGGAGATCGAGGGTCACGTCGGTTACTATTGCGCCGGTATGAACGAACGCGCCAGCGTGCAGATCGATGGAAATGCCGGAGTCGGTCTGGCCGAGAATATGATGTCGGGCCTGGTCCGCGTGAAGGGCGACGCGAGCCAATCTGCCGGCGCGACCGGCCGCGGCGGCCTCCTGGTTATCGAAGGCAACGCCGGAGCGCGCTGCGGAATCTCGATGAAGGGCATCGACATCGTCGTCGGAGGGAACGTCGGTCACATGAGTGCTTTCATGGCGCAAGCCGGCAACCTCGTCGTGCTGGGCGATGCCGGCGAGGCGCTGGGGGATTCCATCTATGAAGCCGCGCTCTTCGTACGGGGCTCCGTCCGGAGCCTTGGCGCCGACTGCATCGAGAAGCCGATGAAAGAGAAGCATTTGAATCTCTTGGAAGATCTGCTCGTGCGCAGCGGGATGCGCCACGCCGAGCCGCACAGCTTTCGGCGCTACGGATCGGCTCGCCGGCTCTACAACTTCCACGTCGATAACGCCGGCGCGTACTGATGTCGGCGCAGACGAGCTGGACGCAGACCGTCCCGGTCCGATCGGCGACCTTCGACGATGCCGCGCTCTCGGAGATCCGGCGCGCGGCAGCCACGGGCATCTACGACATCCGCGGTATGGGTTCGAAGCGCCGCCTTCCGCACTTCGACGATCTGCTGCTGCTGGGTGCGAGTATGTCGCGTTACCCGCTGGAAGGCTATCGCGAGCGTTGCAGCACCGACGTCGTGCTCGGCACGCGCTTTGCGAGCAAACCAATTCATCTGAAGATTCCAATCACGATCGCCGGGATGAGTTTCGGATCGCTGTCGGCAGCTGCCAAAGAGGCGCTGGGCCGGGGCGCCTCGGCGGTGGGCACGAGCACGACGACCGGCGACGGTGGGATGACCGCTGAAGAACGCGAGCACTCGAAGACCCTCGTCTATCAGGTCCTGCCCTCGCGCTACGGGATGAACCCGCACGACTTGCGCCGCGCCGACGCCATCGAGATCGTGATTGGACAAGGCGCAAAGCCCGGCGGCGGCGGGATGT
>DATJTD010000177.1:0-7738 GCA_035503775.1 Candidatus Acidiferrales bacterium | reverse complement strand
GAGACGCACGTTGCTGCTGGGCGACCTGCCCTACACTAACGTCAGCTCCTGGACGGTCGAGGTCATCCGCACCACGCACCTCCCACTATCGAGTGCAAAGGGCACCTGAGCGGGTCAGGCCGCATGGAGCGCCTTGAACTTCGTGTAGATGACGTACCGGGCGGCGACCAGCGAGGCGACCGCAAAGGATAAAAACGCGTCGCCCAACACGGGCGCAATCGATGCCGCCCCGCCGAACGCGAAGCGCAGCCCGAAACGTAGTCCGAACGCGGCGAGCCAGACGAGCAACGTCACGACCGACGGCTCGACGAGGAGCACTTTGGGATTTTTCGTCTTGCGCACCGTCTGCAGGCGCCCGCGCAGCATTCCGAACGGCACCCCAAGGGCTGCGCCGACGGCGCTGAGGATCGCGACCAGCGGTGCAGAGAGGCGCGCTTCGAGCGACCCCGTCAGGACGAGGAGGGTGACGATCGCCAAGACCCCGGGGGCAAGCCAAAGCCGCGTCACGTTCATCCGCTGCGGCCGCAGGTTGCGCACCACGACGAGCACCACGACGAGACCCAGAATGAAGACCGACCAGAGATCGTGCACGAAAGAGCGCTCCTACGGCGTGAGCTGCCGGCGCATCGGCTGATGGAGGATGCCGGCCTCCCAAACTCGCTCGCCCGCCGCTTCGAACCCTGCGCCCGCGTAGAAGGCCAGCGCATGTATTTGTGCGACCAGCACCGCGTCGCGAATGTCGCGGCGACGTGCCTCCGCGACGAGGGCATCGAGCAAGGCGCGCCCCACACCCAGACGCCGCGCCTGCGCAAGGACCGCCATCCGGCCGATCCGCCCCGTCTGCGCATCGCAGAGGTAGAGCCGCGCGGTGCCGAGGGCGGCGCCGGAGGCGTCCCGTGCGAGCGCATGAACGGCGTCGAGATCGTCACGGTCGTGCGCATCGATCTCCTCGGCTTCGGGCACGCCTTGTTCCTCGATGAAGACGAGGCGCCGAATGGCGAGCGCTTCGCGCATCCGCACGTGATCGGAGACGCCGAAAAGCTCCACCTCCACGCGGCCGAGCTTCCGCAGGACGCCGCCTCCGACCCGCGAACGCAGCGCCACGTATGCTGACCGGCGTTCGCTTTGCTATCGCGTTCGCTTTCGCCGTCATCGCGCCGTCCGCCGCTGCTGGTGCCGGCACGCCGCTCCATCACGTCTGGTCCCTGCACGCTGCGAGTGTGGTTGCGCGACCGGCGACGACGCGGACCGTGACGCAACGTGCCCCGCAATTCTTCCCCGCTCACGCGTCTGCAGCGAGTCTGAAAACGCTCAAAACGCCCGATCACGCCGCCTCCGCGCCGCCGGTCTACAACCCGCTCGTGCGGCGTCACATGGCGATGACTCCCGTGACGGTCGGCGCACTCGAGCGCTAACGCGATCGCCTCGACGACGCTGCTCCTAGCTGCGGGACTCCTGGAACGCGAAGGCGAGATTCTTCTGGTCGCCTCGCAGTACCCAAATCACCCCGAACCCCTGTGGCATCTGCCCGGCGGCCGGCCACGTCCCGGCGAGCTCTTGCGCGATGCGCTGGTGCGCGAATTCGCCGAAGAGACCTCGCTGGCGATTACGGTCGACCGATTGCTCTATGTCGCCGAATCGTTCGATCGCGCGGGCGGCGTGCACGTGGTGAGTACCACCTTCGCCGTAGCCGTACAGGGAGAGGGGAGACCGCACGTGCCGGCGCACGACGCACACGTCGTCGCGGTGGCCTGGGTGCCGCGGGAACGCATCGCCGAGCGTATCGGCACCTTCGTGATTCGTGAGCCGCTCGCAGCATATCTGCGCGGCGACGCGCATCGCTACTACGGCTTCACCGACGCGGGTATCACCATTGACTTTGCCGACGATCCCTAACCCGCGACGCTGTCGTCGGCGTTTTCGATGACCACGCTCGGCGTTCAATTCGAGCGCGAAATTTACGACCAACCCGCCGTCTGGCGGCGGCTTGCCGCCTCGGGGCGCGCGCAGCAGCTCGCCGCCTCACTCGACGACGCGACGATCTTCCTGGGAAGCGGGAGTTCACTCTTCGCGGCACAACTCGGCGCGCTGGCGTTGCGCCGCGGGCGCCTCGGGGCACATGCGCTCGCGGCTACGGAGGCGCGCATCGACCACCGCGCCTATCAAGGCCGCACCGTCGTGGCGATCTCGCAGAGCGGGCGTTCGACCGATCTCTTCGAAGCGGTCGAGGCGTTGGCGCCGCGGCTGCTCGTCGCCCTCACCAACACGGCGAGCTCGCCGCTGGGCGAGCGAGCGGATATCGTCGTCGACATCGAGGCCGGCACCGAGCGCGCAGTCCCCGCGAGCAAGAGCGTAACGGCGACCGTTGCGCTGGTGCTCTGGGCGGCCTCGCTTCTGCGCAGCGATGCGACACGCGACGCCGCCGTCTTGACGCAGACCGCCGACGCCGTGGAGAACTGGTTGCACTCGCCGCTCGACGAGCTCATTGGCGCCGCGCAACGCATCGCTCGCCGCGCCAGCGTCGTCGTCTTGGGTTCCGGCTACGGCTTACCAATCGCGCACGAGATGGCGCTCAAGCTCAAAGAGGGCGCCTACCTCCACGCGGAGGGCTATGCCGCCGGTGAGTTCCGGCACGGCAGCGTCGCCATGGTCGACGCTTCATTTGCGGCGATCGGCATCGTCGACGAGGCAGCGCTCCCGGTTGTCGCTCGGCCGTTACGCGAAGTTCGCGAGTCCGAAGCGCTCTGCTATGCGCTCGGCTCGACGGCGATCGACGACATCCCGCTCCTGGGACCGGTCGTGGAGCCGCCGTTCAACACGCTCGCATGGTTAGTCGCAGCGCAACTCATCGCGCTTCATGCAGGCCGTGCCCGTCACATCGACAGCGACTCGCCGCGCGGCTTGAGCAAAGCACTCATCACCGAGGCGTGACCGCGCGCGCACGCCTGATCGTCGACACGGACGACCGCGCGTCGAGTTTGCCAACCGTCTCGCGCACGCGCTTCCAATGCTGGCCTTCCATCTGAAAGATGAGGATGTCGACGGCGCGGCCGCGCACGACCGCCCCGTTGCGCTGGAGACGGATACGCATGAATCCCAAGCGTAAGAGCACCCTGCGCGAAGCTTCGTTTTCGACGACACAGGCGGCTTCGATGCGGCGCAGCGAGGTCGACGAGAACGCCTCCTCGCAGACGAGCCAGACCGCTTCGGTCGCGTAGCCGCAACCACGCGCCGCGCGCACCAAACTGTAGCCGAGTTCTGCCGTCGACGAGCCGTGCTCGCCGGTTCGCAGCGAGACCCACCCAATGCAGGCGTCGCCGTCGCGCGGGCGGATGAGCCATTCGAAACGGCCGGTCGAACGCGCGTTGAGTTGCGTCGGACGCGAAGCAACTCGTTCGCGAAATGCCTCGCGCGTGTAGCGCGGAACGTCTTGGTAGTCACGCAGATCGGCCGCCTGCATGATCTGCCACAGCGTATCGGCATTGTCGCACGTGACGGGCTCCAAGAAGAGCCGCTCGGATTCCAAGCGTCTCACAAGTGAACCGCGCCGTCGTGGAAGGCCGTGACGGTCAGCGCGCCGCCGTTCGCCGTACCCGTGCGAAAGTCGACGCGATCGCCCGAACGTGCAAGCAACGGCGCGATCTCGCCCGCCGGGGGGACGTCGTAGACTTGGTCTGCACCGTGCAGCGTGAAGTAGGTCGTCCCGTCGGGGGCGGTGGCAATGCGGTCGATCGTTCCCGAGATCGCGTGGGAAGCCGCACCTTGCAACTCGCGCGGCGGGGCGACGCCGAGCATCGTTGCGTACTGCGCAAACGCATCGGCTTGCGGAGAGGCGCTCGTAGGATTGCCGACGACCACCCGCCCGTTGGCGGCTTCGACCAGCGCGAGGCTCTGGTACTTCCCGGTATCGGGTGCGATCAAGGGGACGACCCACGTGTTTTGGCGGTAGACGTTGTAGAGAATCGGCTGCGTCGGTTCGAGGCGTCCCTGCCGTACGAGTGGGTTCGATGCAACCGCGTTTTCCGCGGCCCCCGAGTTGAACTCGCCGCCGGAGGAGGTGTAGTAGGTCATCTTTCCACTCACGGTATCCATGTAGGTAAAGCCTGTCATCGACTGATCCGTCCCCGAGGGTGACGTGTGATCCACGAACCAGACGAATTCATCCTGGTCGGCGAGCAAGCCGAAGACCTCGTCGCGCGCCGGTACGTGCACGTCGCGCTTGGCGAGCAGGGCGTTCCACCACCCGTGGACGTAGAGGCCGAACCACCAGTTGTAGTCGAGCGCCAGATCTTCGGGATAGACGCGGCGCACCCAGGTGGGGAGCGAACCAAATGCGTCGCGTGGAACCCGGTGCATCGCCCCGGTCGCCGGGTCGACGATCACGACCCCGGTGACTATCTGGCCGAGCCAGCCGATCGTCGGCCGGCCCAAGGTGCAGAGATACTGCGGGTTTCCCCGATCGTCGAGCTGCAAGGTCGTCTCGAGAATCTGCTCGGCGCCGTAACGCATGTAGACATGACGGTAGAGGTTGTCGTTGAGCATCGCCGACGGAATATACTTCATCGGCGAACGCTGGCGCAGCTCGGCATCGGCGTTGGGGTTCTCGGCGCTCACGACGATCACGCCGGGGCTCGCGCGCCGTGCCAGCCATTGGACGACGCCTTGAAATTCGAGCGGCGCAACCCAGACGAGGTGGCCGTTTTCTACTTGAATATTGTAGTCGCCGACATAGTAATACGCTCCCAACTGGCCGATGACTTTCTCACCGGCAAACACCGCGGATTCTTGCGGCACGATGCGTAGGTGCTCGAGCGAGGCGCTCGGCGGCAGGCTCGTCGAGATGGTGACGTCGGGCAGTTTCCCAAGACCACCCGCATCTACCACCGGGGCGACCACGAGCACGGCCGCAAAGGCGCCCAGCGCCCCCAGCGCGACGAGATGCGGCGTTACCGAGACGCGGCGGAGCGAGACGACACGCCGGAAGACGACTGCCTCGCGTGCCGCCTGCATCGCGGTGTACGCAGCGTTGGGCACTAGCGTCAACAGCAAAAAGGTGAACGCCTGGGGGAAGACCAGCGGCGGCATCGCCACATAGGCGTACACGAAGACCAGCGGCAGACCCACGAGCAGGCGCTCTCGCTGACCGGCCCACCACCGCGGACCGAAGTCGAGATGGATGAGCCCGAGTGCGAGAAACGCCGCCGCGAGCAAGATGACCACTCCGTTAGCGCCTACGCGCCGCTCGTCGGCCGCCCCTTGTCGCCGGACGCCCACGCGTGAAAGGGAGGGCATGAATACCCTGCAAGCCGGCCTCGCACTCCACACACCGAGCGAAGTCCTCTTCAGCGGCACCGTTACCTCGCCGCCGCGCTTCTTCTACGGCACGAACACGCACGCGATGCACGAAGCCTTCAACGTGCGAGCCGACGGTGGCGGCCCGTCCGTCGAGATCGTCGACAACGTCAAGCTCGCGCCGCGCTGCCCCGTCGCCCCCGGCGACCGCATCACGGTGCAGGGCGAGCTCATCCCCGATGCCTCGCACGGTCCGCTGGTGCACTGGACGCACCACGACCCCGCACACGAGCATCTCGACGGCTATATCGATTTCAACGGTCAGCGGTACGCATGAGCGCCAGGAGCTGCGGGATCGTGACGAACCGGTAGCCTCTGCCCCGCAAGATGCGGATGATCTCGCGCGTGGCAGCGACGTCCTGCTCTCGATTACACGCTTGCGCCGGAATACCATCGGTCCCGCAGAGCAAGCCTTCATTGCCGTCGTGCAAGACGATGATGCTGCCATCGTGCACGTGGGTGACGACACGCGAGACGATCGTCCAATCACCCGGCTGTTCCCAGTCCGCAGGGAGCGGAACCGACCACATCACCACCGTGTATCCCTCTTTGCGTGCTTCGTCGAGCACCGCGAAGTCGCGCGCTCCAAAAGGCGGACGCATCAGGCGGGTCCGCACCCCGCAGATGCGATAGAGCAGATCGCTCGTGCGCGTGAGCTCGCGCCGCATCTGTGCGCGCGTCTGCATGTACAGGTGCGCATGGTCCCAGGTATGGTTGGCGACGACGTTCCCCTCGCGCACGATGCGCCGGATCACCGCCGGATACGCAGCCGCCGCACGACCGACGACGAAGAACGTGGCATGCACGTGCGTCGCGCGCAGCACGTCGAGGATGCGATTCGTGTACGGCGGATTGGGGCCATCGTCGAAGGTGAGCGCCACGACGCGCCGGTCCGTCGGGCCGTGCACGAGCGTATGGCCCCAAATTTGGTTCCCGGGGGCTTCGAGCACTTCATACGCGCCGTACAGCCCGATACAGACGAAGGCGACGAGCAGCGCGCGCACCGAGTACCACGCCGGGCGCACGCGCCTCAGCTCGCCGCTCGCAGACGCGCCTGCGCCGCCGCGATCTTGGCGCGAAACGGCGCGGAGCCGAACTGGCGGAAATCGTCGACCAAGAGGCCGTATCGTGGTTCCACCAGCGCCGTACTCTTCATGAAGAGCAAGTCCGGGACGGGCTTGTTGCGATCGAGATGGATGTGGAACTGACGACCGCCCGTCGTCGCCCAATAGTGCGGATCGGTAAAGGTCATCGTGTGCGTCCCGTGCTCGTTGTCGGTCAGCTGGTACACCGTGATCGTATACTGCGTCGAGGTATCACCGCGCGGCGGCTTGCTGCGTAACTCCCAAATCCCGTCTTGCACCGTTTTCTCGAAGAGGAACGAGACGTCGTACGTCTCGCGCGGGAGGCTTTCGACGCGGATCGTGAGCCCGTTGCTGCCGACGGCCCGGTAGGTCGCCGATGAGACGCCGTTGAGGTCGGCCATCCGATAGTCTTCCTCGACGATCGGCCCCTTGGCGTGCCGGACGACCAAACTCAAGCGAATTGCCGAGGGCGCCTGGAGAACGCGCTGCACGACGCCGTAACGATCCGCTTCGCCTTTGCCGAAGAGCAACCAGCCCGTGACCACGCCCACGGCAACGGCGATGAGGATGAAGGTCGTGGCGAAGGAACGTCGGGACATCGGTGCAGGGAGTTCAACCCTGCGGCTTCGCCGCCTCGTCGAGCACACGGTTGACGACGGCGTCGGCTGCCTTGTTCTGCGCTCGCGGCACGTGCCCGATCTCGGTGTGCCGAAACTTCGACAAGAGGTTCTTCGCGGTGCGATGCAGGGGAATGAGGTCGGGATGCTTGACGCGATAGACGCCTGTCAATTGGCGCACCACCAGTTCTGAGTCGAGGCGAATCGTCAGGTCGTCGATGCCGGCGTTGAGGGCCGCCGCCAACCCGGCGAGCAGTCCGCGCCATTCAGCCACGTTGTTGGTGGCGACGCCGACATTCACGCCGATCTCTTCGAGCAAGCTCCCGTCTTCGGCGTAGAGCACCGCGCCGCCGGCGGCCGGCCCGGGGTTCCCCCGCGAGCCGCCGTCGGCGAAGAGCGTCGCCTTCACTTACTGGGGCGCCTTATCGAGGTAGCCGACGACGGGGCAGTTGACGACGAAACCCACGGGGCCAAAGGCTTTGCCGTTGGGTCCGGTGATCGTCTTGCTCGCCGCCAGCGTGTAGACGTCGGCCGCGCTCTTCACGAGCACGTTCTTCTTCTTGGCGACCGCCGCAGACGACCACATCGCCAAATATGCATCCCAGAGCGGGGTGTAGGCAGTGGCCGTCGAGCCCGTCGGAAACGCGGTTAGGACATTGAGCGGCGAAAGCAAGGTCGCCGAAT
>DATJTD010000176.1:0-4432 GCA_035503775.1 Candidatus Acidiferrales bacterium | reverse complement strand
GCACTTGCACGTTCGTCGGAGCGTTGGCATACGCGAATGTGCTCTGACCGTGGAAGTCGTAGGTGAAATCGAGGAAGTCGCTCGCCTTACCGATCGGGCGCACGAGCGAAAACGTGGAGCCGTACAATTTGTCGATTTCATACGTCTTGTACGGGTACTGATAGCATTCTTCCTGACCGTCGGTCGACGTGATGGTGTTCGAAGGGCTGTTGATCTGGTCGTAGCTGTAGACCGTGCCAGGCGGACAGTCCACGCTTTCGAAGGTGTTCGGATTTGGGAGCCCGGTTGACGGAATTTGCTCGCCCGGCGCCAGCGATGGCGGCTGATATCCCGGTGAGCCCGGCGGCGGCCCGAAGAAGGCGGGATAGCCACCTTCGCCGGTACCGTTGTAGGTCTCGGGTTGGATCGATCCGAGGTACGGCCGGATCAGCAGGGTCGTGGAGCCCAGCGTCGTGCGGAACTGCCCGTCCCAAAGTTCTTGCGTGTTCCAGATTTCTGTGCCGGGGAACCAGTAGAAACCATTGATCGTCTTCCCGATCAAATTCGCGTCGGCGGGATTCGTGCACTCGGGGACGCCTCCAGGGCCGTAGGGGTACGGAATGCACTGTTCCACGAGCGTCGGGCCGTCGGAGGCGCCCCAAGCCGAGCCCTGTGGCGAGTAGCCACCGTACGAGCCGAGAAATCCCACATCGAACGACGTCGTGGGCGTGAAGTCGTAGCGCAGCTTGTAGAGCTGCCCGCGCGTGTAGAGCGAGCCGTTGAAGCTCCCGCAGAACGCGACGAGGCCTGCCGAATCCGACGTATTCACCATCGTGGTCTGATCCGTGGTGAACACGTCGCACTCGTTCTTCCCGAAATAGTAGCCGTTTTCGCCCTCGGTGCCGAGCGCGGCGACGTAGTCGAGCTTTCCACGCGATCCCGTTACGGATGCATCCGTGTATTGCGATCCCCAGTTGTCGGTGCCGATCGTAAACGCGGCCGTCTGCTTCTTCGTAAAGCCGATCGTCTGCAGATTTGCCGTACCGCCGACGGCGATGTCGGCAAACGGCGTCGTATTGCCGGGCCCCGACTGCGTCTCCACGCTGCCGATCAGGTAGGACGGAAAATACTGGCTGAGCCAGACGCCGTACTGACCGAGAGCGATCGGATGGCCGTCGATGAGCACCTGCGTCTCGTAGGGCTGCAGGCCACCGACGACGATGGCAGTATCCTTCTGCGTGCCGAGTTGCTCGACGACCACGTCAGGGATGCGCTGCAACACGTCGTTGACTTGAGGATCTCCGAGTTGCGCAAATTCTGCGCCGCTTATGACGTCTTGGTTTGCGGCGCCGGTGTTGAGGGTTACGCCTCGGCCACTGACGCTGACGCGGCCGATCTCACGCAAGGTCGAAAGATTTTGCTCCGCGATCGTCGCCGTCAACGAGACGGATTGGCCCGCCAAGACGACGACGTCGGGCGTGGAGACCGTTACATATCCGGGCTTGGCAACGATGACCTGATAGACTCCCGGAGGGACGGCGAGGGCGAACGCGCCGGCTTCGGTGGTGGTCGTACTCGCGACCGCGGGGCCACGCGCCGTGACGGTAGCTCCCGGCACGGGTGCGCCGGCCGCCGAGTGGACCGTTCCGGTTATCCCGGTAACCGTGGCCGCCGAAGCACAGAGCTCGGCGGAGAGAAAGAGGCCGCAGAGGGCCACGCCAAGGGCAAGACGACGCGCAAACTCCAGAATAGACATCGAACCTCGACAGCAAACAAACACCGGCGATCGGTCGCTCGATGCTAACGCTCCGCAGCCGGTCCGTCATTCGACATTTGATAAGAAAACGCGTCGAGCAACGTGCTTGAAGACAACGTCCCGCCGCCTCCGTAGACTTTCGTCGTTGGTCCCCCTCGACGGAGGGACATCTCGTCTTTAGTGGCCCTTGCTGCCAAATGGCCACGGTGATCGAGCCCGGAAGAGTGCGCGGATGCCGCCTAGATGCCGGCTCCGTCGGTAAAGAGCGCGGCCTCGAGAGGCTCGGGGCGGCCGCCGAACGCCATCGCTTCGAGCAGAGCGATCCAGGGTTCGTCTTCGACCCGGTCTCGAAGACGCAGGCTTGGCTTGACGGCGCGCAGGCAGTCCTCGCGTAGGATCGTGAGCCCGAAGCGTCGTGCGCGCCGCATGCGTTCGAAGGCGGGCGCTCCATATTCGATCAGGCCGACTCCGCGTTCGAGCTCGAAGCGGGCGATCACGCCCGCCGGTGCGACGAACGCGAAGTGCGTGCAAAAGGGAAGGTACCGTTCCCATTTGCTATCGCGCAGAAAATCGGCGCGCGAACTCTTCACTTCGTAGATGCGAACCTGGCGTGTGTGCCGTGTGACGCCGATGATGTCGAAGCGTAAACCAGTGCGAGCCGGAGAGAATTCTTGCGCGGTCCAGGCGTAGCCGAGGTCTCGCATTCGTGCGGCCGCGAGCGATGTCAGTTCCGTGCCGAGCACGCGTCCGGCCGACGGAGTCAGCGGTATGTAGTCGATCATCGAAAAGAACCGCTACGGCGAGCCTAGTTCGCGTGATTCCCGTCGCTCACGAGCACGATGGCGAAGCCGTCGTAGCCTTTGCTGCCGACGGTTTGAAGCGCCGTCGCGTCAGCGCGCGGCTCCGCCGCGACGAGCTCGTTGAAGCGCCGGACGCCTTGGACCAGTTGGTCACCGCTCGTACCGTCGATCACCTTACCGTCGCGCACGACGTTGTCGGCAATGATCACGCTCCCGGGACGCACGAGCTTCATCGACCACTCGAAATAGGCGGGGTAGCCCGGCTTGTCGGCGTCGATGAAGACGAAGTCAAACGGCTCTTCGCCTTGCGCCACGAGCTGCGCCAGCGTATCGCCTGCCTGGCCGAGGCGTACCTCGACGATCGGTGCCAACCCCGCACGTGCGATATTTTCCCGCGCAACCGCCGCATGCGTCGGATTCGCTTCAAGCGTGATGAGGCGCCCGTCGTGGGGGAGTGCGCGCGCAAGCCAGATGGTGCTGTAACCCCCAAGCGTCCCGATCTCCAATATCCGTCGCGAGCGCTGCAGGCGCGCTAAAAGGTACAAGAGCTTCCCTTGATTGGGCGAGACGTTGATCGGCGGCAGGCCGGCCGCCGCGCTGCTCGCCAGCGCCGCCTCCAAAGCAGGATCAGGCGGAGCCAAAAGATCGGTAAAGTAGCTGTCGACGGCCGTCCATCTGTCTACACTCACACGATCTGCTTCAAAGCGGCTGTCCGAGTGCCTTCCCGGCGATATCACGAGGTGCCCATGGTATCAAAGCTGCGCAGATTGCCGACGTATTTCATCCCACATGGCGGAGGCCCGTGGCCCTTCATCGAGCTGCCCGCCGAGCAACGGAGCGAGCACCAGCGGCTGGCGCACTTTTTGCGCGGCTTGCTCGCCGATGTCGGGCGCGCGCCGCGCGCGATCTTGATGATATCGGGGCATTGGGAAGAGCGCCGCCCCACGGTGATGCAACGCGAGGTAAATGAGCTACTCTTCGATTACAGCGGCTTTCCGCCGAGCACGTACGAATTGCACTATCCGGCGCCCGGTTCGCTGGAGTTGGCGCGGCGCGTTCAGGACTTGCTCGGCGCGGGCTTCTCGAGTGCGACCGACCAGCACCGCGGTTTGGATCATGGTGCCTTCGTCCCGCTCATGCTCATCGTGCCCGACGCGAGCATCCCGGTGGTGCAGCTCTCGCTGGTCAATACCCTTGATCCCGAGACGCATCTCGGGATCGGGCGTGCCCTCGCTGCGCTGCGCGACGAAGATATCCTCATCCTCGCAAGCGGCATGAGCTACCACAACATGCGTGAGTTCTTCCAACCGAGCGAATCCGGCGAAGCGCGCGGGTCACGCCGTTTCGACACGTGGCTGACGCGCGCGGTGGTAGCCGACCCGTATACGCGTGCCGCCCAGTTGGCGCAGTGGCAAAACGGTGACGACGCGCGTGTGGCGCAGCCGCGCGAAGAGCACCTGATCCCGCTCATGGTCGCCGCCGGTGCGGCCGAAAACGACCCCGGCCGCCGCGTCTACAGCGGCCAGCTCTTCCACGCCTACGTATCGGGATACCGGTTCGGCTAGAGGGGCTGCTAGTCGTTCTCCCAGGTCATCTCGATACCGCGCCGCTCGCGACCAATGGCGGTGAGGACGAAGACACAGGCGAAGACCGTGAGCGCAATGTACGCGAGCGCTTGGGAATAGTTCGCGCCGCCGTTCGGAAGTTTGAAATTCTGCGCAAAGGCTGCCTCGATTTGAGCGGCGCCGGCACTGAATTCGCATCGGCCCGATAGACGAATGCAAGATGCGGGTCGAAGCGCGAAACCGTGCGCTCTAAACCCGTCGTGCCGCCGGTTGGAGTTCCGTTGGCGTAGACGGGCTGTTCACCCGCGACGGTCCAATCGGTGTTGTACAGC
>DATJTD010000175.1:0-13186 GCA_035503775.1 Candidatus Acidiferrales bacterium | reverse complement strand
CTGCGCGCCTGAACCTCTCGATCGACACGACATACACCAAAGGACAAGAGCCGGATTTCGTGGATGCGCTCAAAGCGCAGCCTGGGGTCGTGTTCGTTTGTTGGCAGCACGAGCGCATAGCCGACATCGCCAATGCGATTCTCGGTAACCAGAGTGCACCGCAGCACTGGCCCAAAGAGCGCTTCGATCTGGTCTGGGTCTTCGATCTCGACGCCGCTTCGGGTCAATACGCTTTCAGTCAGGTTCCGCAGCAGCTTCTCGCCGGCGATCTTCAGACGGTCATCTAGGGGTTTCGCCGGCCGTTAGCGTTGCGGGGTGACCAGGAAGTCGTCGAGCTTTGCCGGTTGCGTCCCCCAAGGGACGACCGGAACGTCGCGCTGTTGTTCGGTCGAGACATGGAAGAGCGTCCCTCGCTTGATTTGAAGGTCGTTGCCGCGACGGCCTAACAGACCACCGACCCCGAAGACGATGTAGGCGCCGAACTCGTTTCCGTTCTTCTCCGACTGCGCATCGGCGTCGGCCGTGGCGCCGTTGGTGTCGACCATGATCTCGGTGCCGTCCGGAGCGATCAGGCGGCGCACTTCGAATGCAAATTCGCCGCCTGAGTGAAAGAGCCCGGCCCGTTTGACGTGCGTGACGACGCCGTACCCAGGCGAGCCCTTGGGAAGCACGAGCTTCCCACGTGCGTAGTAATCTTCGACGGTGAGCACGGCGAACGTGTCACCTTCCACGGAGGTTCGCGAACCGATCTCTTCCTGAAGCTGCACGCTGATGAGATCGTCCGCGGGAACCATCGTGGTCGACGCGGCCAAGCATGGCGCCGATACACAAAGCAGCGTGATGGTGAGCAAGAGGGCACGAATTCGATGCAGCATGGGCGCGGTCTCCTCCAAAAGCGGTGAGCGATGCGCTGGTTCTACTGGAAGATTGTGACCGCGACGTTACGGGAGCATGACACCGCTGCGACGAACCCAGGGCGTCCCGCCGGCATCGTCGGCCGGTACGGCCGCTAACACACCCGCGCCGCGAAATAGTCGTCCGCCTGAAACACTTCGCACAGAAGTGCGTATTTGACAAGAACGCGGGCGGTCGCCACGGAACGCTCGGAGAAGCGTCGTCCCCCGGGAGGATCGTATGTCATCCGAGCCTGTCGCCGCCCCCTCAACGAGCATCGCGCTCACGCCCCCCGAGGCCGTCCCGCCCGTGCCGAAGGAGCAGGCCGATCAACTCGTGAGCCTCACGGCGCAAGAGCAGGCCACGCTCGAGACGCAGGTTCACGACTTCGTCGGCGAGATGCTGACCCTCGACACGAAAAGCCCCCTCTTCTCCGAACGCGTGCAGCGCATCGTCGGCCTCGGCAACGACGAGATCGCTCGTTCCGCCAGCATCTCCAACCGCATGCTGCAACGGCCGATCCGTGCGCTCAAATCGGGATCAGCGGAAGGTTCGGAGATCGGACAGGGGCTTGCCCAACTGCGCACCACCGTCGAGCGGCTCGATCCGCGCGGCCAAGGCGACCTCTTCTCGTCGCGAAAGCTTCTGGGCATCATCCCCTTCGGAAGCAAGATCAAGGCGTATTTCCAGAGCTTCGAGTCGGCGCAGTCACACCTGAATGCGATCGTCGAGTCGCTCTATCACGGCAAAGACGAGTTGCTGCGCGACAACGCGTCGATCGATCAAGAGCGCGCCGAGATGTGGAGCCTGATGCAGAAGCTCACGCAGTTCATCCACCTCGGCAAGAGCCTCGATGCCCGGCTCAGCGCGCAGCTCGATGAGCTCGACCGAACCGATCCCGCACGGGCAAAGCTCTTGCGTGAAGAGGTGCTCTTTCCCATGCGTCAGAAGGTGACCGATCTCCTAACGCAGATGGCGGTCAACGCGCAAGGCTATCTCGCGCTCGACATGGTCAAACGCAATAACGTCGAGCTGATCAAAGGCGTCGATCGCGCGACGACGACCACGCTCTCGGCGCTGCGCACGGCTGTTATCGTCGCGCAAGCGCTCACCAATCAACGGCTTACCCTCGACCACATCAAGGCGATGCGCGAGACGACGGGTTCGGTCATCGAAGGGACGGCGCAGATGCTGCGCCAGAACAGTGTGGAGATCATGGCGCAGGCCTCCGATCCGACGGTCGACGTCAAGAAGATCGAGAGCGCCTTCGACAATATTTACGCGACGATGGGGATGATCTCCGACTACCGGGTCAAGGCCTTGAGCAACATGCAGACGACGGTGAACGCACTGAGCACCCAAGTCGAGAAAGCGAACGCCTATTTGAACCGGGAGCAGGTCGCGCAAGAGACGCTGCAAGGCCTCCCCTCCACGCCAAATGTTTGATAGCGAGGTCCAAGAACTCCCCAAAGCGGCGCGGGCGCTGGTGGCGCAGATCGAGGCGCTGCTCGATCAAGCAGAGGGCCTGCTCGCAACGGAGCCCGCGAGTACGCCTGATGCCGCCTACGGAATACAAGCTGCGCGGCGGGAGTATCTCCCGGATACCGTTCGCCGCTATCTCGCCGTCCCAGCCCCGCTGCGCGCCGTCGCCGATGAGAGCGGGCGATCGCCGGACGCGGTTCTCTCCGAGCAACTCTCGGTGCTCTTGCGCGGCGTGAGCAAGAACCTCGACACGCTAGCGGCCGCCTCGCGCAGCGCTCAGGAACAGCAAGGCCGTTTCCTGCGCGCGCGATTCGATGACAGCTCGACCGAGGTCGTCGCCGTCGATGAATCCGCACTGCCGCCGTCCAAACGGTTTTTTACCCAGATTGCCGGCGCGCGCGGCGACGACCGTACGATGATCGAGGCGGCGGCGCAAAAATTTTCAACCGTCTTTCCGCAGTTCACGCGCCTCGAACGTGGTGGTATGCTGGGGATGGGCCCGGTGAACGCCGTGCATGTAACGATCCCTTCGCCCGACGGCAATGCGCTGCGCTACACCTTGCTACGGCAGCTCGACATCGTTCGCGCAACCTGCACCCGCGTGGTGCAGAACGTCCCGCTCAAAACGGTCGCCGTCGCGCTCGACGACTGGTTCGAATCACTCTACGAAGAGCTGGAGACCTACGCACAACGCCATGCGGACGTGCTGCGTTCGCTGAACTCTTTGATTCATAAGGAGCGATCGTGAAATTTTTCGGTGGCGGAAATTCCAACAACCCTGGTAATCCCGGTGCGATGAGCGGTGCGCAGTACGCGGTCACCAAAGAGGGCGTGCCGCTGGATGCCATCAAGCGGCTGCGCCGCATGGCCGGTGAAGGCGGCAAGCCGCTTTTCACGAGTGATCTCTCGATCAGCGAATTCGCGCTCCTCGCGCAGATGAAGATGCGGCCGCTGGGCCTGGTGATGGGCTCGTGCATCTATCATGTCGGCTACCAGCTGCCCGGATACTATCAGAGCCAGGAGATGCAGTATCTCTCGCAGGCGCTCTACGACGCTCGCGAGCGCGCGATCACCCGTATGGAGGCCGAAGCTGAGGCCCTCGGCTCCGACGGGATCGTCGGCGTCCGCTTGGAGATCAAGAATTCGATGTTCTTGGAGAGCTCGATCGAAGTCACCGCGATCGGAACCGGCGTCAAAGCTCCCGAGGGTGAGGATCACCGCCGTCCCGACGCCCTCCCGTTCACGAGCGATCTCTCCGTTCAGGAATTCTACCTCCTGTATAAGATGGGCTACGTTCCCTCCGAACTCGTCGTCGGAAACTGCGTCTATCACATCCGCCATCAAGGCTGGATGCAGCAGATGAACAACGTGGGCGCCAACGTCGAGCTCGACAACTTCACCCAAGGGATCTACGAAGCGCGCGAGCTGGCGATGACCCGGATGCAGGCCGAGGCGGAGCGCAATGGCGCAGAAGGGATCGTCGGCGTCAACATCGTCGAACGCAGTTTCACGGGTTGGAATCCCAACGTGATCGAGTTCTTGGCCGTCGGCACCTCGATCGTGCGCCGCAAGAACTTCGACCATACCGTCGCGCTCCCCGAGCCCACCGTGACGCTCTCCATCGACGCGGTCGGGGGCGCGACGTTCAACGCCTGACAATGCCGTACTACATGGCGGCGCTTGCAGTCGACGAGGCAGCAGTTGACGGGCTCGCCGAACCAACCGGGAGCGGCGTTACGGGAATCGACGTCGTCGGCGGCAGCGGCGTGATCGCGGGCGGTGGGCTCACCGGCACGCCTTGAGCGCGCGCGACGCTACCGGATTGCGGTGCGAGAACGGTGGCACCAAGTACCGCAAAGAGGGCGAACGCCGATAGCGACGACCGATGTGTATTGTGCACGAGAACCTCCAGAGCAAGACGCTGAAAGAGATTCCCAACTCGTCATCTGCTACACGGAGCGGCGCGCTGTTAGGCCAGCACGGGAGCGGCCGGGGACCGGCGCGGAAAAACAAGCGCCGACCGGGCCTTGGCACGATCGGCGTGTAGTACGCTAGCGAGAGGAAAACCGCCGAATCGGCGAGGCGGTTAGTCTCCGGCCGGCGTCACACTCTGAAAGAAAACGAGCGCGCACGCCGAGGTGATGCACATCGAAATCACGGCGACCTCGCTATCGTTGGTAAAGAACATTCCGGCCAGACCCGTCATGAGACCAAGCAACGCGACGGCGCCTTTGATCGGCTCCATCCATGCATCCCATCCCGTCAGTGCGCGTCCGGTGTTCATACTCTCTACTTCGACACGCGCACCTACCGAATCCGCACGCGTGTGTCAAGCTTCGGCGGCGCAAAGGTTAGCGTTCGGTCACGATTTTTACGAAGAGGCGGCAACCTCTTGGGGCGCCCCGGGCGCCCCGTTATTTGACGGTGCTCCCTCGCCCAGCGGCTTTCTCGGGAGCCGGCGCGTGAGCATGAAGATGCCGCCACCAAGGCCGCCCGCGAGCGTCAGCCACTTCGCAAGCGGCGTGTGAAGGATCTGTAAACCGAGGAGTTCGTCCAACGAATACTTTCCGGGCCCGGCGATGGTGAGCGCGAGCGTCGCGGCAATGTACAGCGTGTTCAACTCGACCCCGCCCTTGGTGGCATAGAATCCGTTCTTCGCATGCACGGTGGTGGCGGCGACGCTCTGGGTCGAGAGCAAGAGTGCCGGCCCGAGCGCCCCGAGGAGTCCTAGCGTCATCAGCGTCCCGGCCGCGATCTCCGCATAGGAAGCGGCCAGTGCGTAGCGCTCGCCCGGAACGAAGCCGAGACTCTCCATGAATTGGGCGGCTCCTTGCGGACCGGGGCCTTCAAACCAACCGAACGCCTTCTGTGCACCATGCGATGCAAGCGCCAAACCCACCGCGCTGCGTGCGGTGAGGAGACCGAAATCGTCAACCATCGCTTCCCTCCGACCCGTTTTGCGCAGTGTACCCGAAACCGGGCGTTCTTTCACTGTCTTTGCGGCCACCCCGAGCCGGGTGCTATGCGCCGACGAGTTTGGCGATCGCCTCCGAGGGCTCGCAATCGAGCTCGGCGCGCAGTGTCTCGCGGTATTGCCGGAAGTGCCGCAGAGCCGCGGCCCGGTCGCCGCTTGCGAGGTATGCCGTGATCGCGATCTCCCGCGCCGGCTCGTCGCAGGGATCGTGGGCGATGAGTGCGCGGCTCATCTCGAGCGCATCGCGGTGCTGGCCGCAGGCCAGCGCATGCTTGGCGAGAGCGTGGGTGACCTCCGAGCGCAGCTCGCGGAGACGCCGCTCCGTCTGTTCGAACCACTCCCAATTCGCAAAGCGGGCCGGGCGTTCGGCCTGGAGGCGCTCGAAGAGTTCGCGGAGGGTGGCGACGCTCTCTTCGCTCAGTGCCTCGCTGGTGCGCATGGCGCTCATGAGCCGGTCGATCTCCCAGAGGTCGACGCGCACGTCGTTGCGCAAACGGTATCCGTCTTTGGTGCGGATGATGACGTCGTCTTGCAGATGTTGCTTGAGGCGGTGCATGCAGACGTGAAAGGCATTGCGCGCCGCCGACTCGCTCAAGTCGGGCCAGAGCTGATCGGTCAGGCGCTCACGGGTCAGCGCCTCGGGGCGAAGGGCGCACGCAAGTAAAAGCGTGAGCTCGCGTTCCGGGAGCGAGATGACCGCGTCGCCCCGCCGGACGCGGCCGCAGACGAGTTCGATGACGATCGCATTGCGGTCGTTGCGGCGATCGCGCCGCAGCCGTCTCCAGAAGCCGGTGAGAAAGCCCGCGTCGTCGCCGCCGCTTTCGATAGCCGCCAACGCCTGCCGGAGCGGTTCGGAATCGACTTGTGAGGCGAAGTGCTGTGCCTGTGCAAGCGCCTCGGCGCGCGCGGACGGCGGCCCCACGGCGGCAACCGCAATTGCAGCGAGCGTCTCGAAGAAGGGCGCCTTGTACTGCTGCGCCGCTTCGACGGCGGCGAGTGCATGTTCGTAGGCGGTCTCGCGATCCTCGGCGTCGGCACAGACGATCAGATGTCCGCAGGCGGTGTAGCGAGGCAGATCCACGCTCGTGGGCAGACGCGGCCGGCGGCGTGCGCACGAGGCGAAGAAGGCGAGGCCGTACATCCCCTCCCGCTCGACTTCGGCTTCCAGAGCGAAGGCGTACTGCAAGAACTCGGCCTCGTCGCCGGCGAGCCAGGCGCCGAAGGTCGCCTCCGCTTCGTCGAAGGCAATGAAGTTGCTCAAGCCGGATTTGCGGGCCGTCTCGATCGCCCGTTCGATGAGGGTGCGCTCCGTTTCGCGGTCGCCGCGTGCGCGCGCGATGTCACCGCCCATCGTGACGAGCGTCCCCGAGGCCATGACGTACATGGTGCTGATCAGCGGCCACGCTGCATCGAGATCGCGTTGCGCCTCGCTGAGGCGCCCCATGCGCGCCGTCATGAGGGAACGCATGAAGAGCAGCCAGCCGTGCATCTTGGTCTGCGGGACGGGAGGCGCCGCGATCGCGGTCCGAAACTCGTCGACCAGGCGGAGCGCCTGTTCGAAATCGCCGAGATAGCTCATGTAGAGGACGCGAAAGACGAAGATGTAGATGCGCACGATAGGCGGCGTATCGGGCGCCAAGGTTGCCCAGATTCCTTCGGCTTCGCGAAGCACTTGGGCCGGATCGGTCGTGAAGGTGCGTAGCAACGCCGTAACGGCCCACAGACGCGGGTGACGCAGAACGATACTGTGATCGATCGCGGCCAAGACGCGCGAATATTCGATTGGCGGGGCCTTCTCTTCGATGACCTCGTGTTCGTTGAGCGCCCGCGCCGCGGTCTCTTGGTCGCCGCGCGCGAGGTAGAGCTCGGCCGCGCGCAGCCATTCCCCGCCCAGCTCGTATCCTTGGGCGGCGCGTTCGAGGATCTCGTGGACCCGGCCGGGATGCCGCTCGACGAGCAAGGTCGCCACTAGCGGATGGAGGGCGAAGGCCCCGGCGGCCGTGCGCGCGACAAACGGCGAGGTGCGCTCGAACTCGACGAGCTGCTGCGCGGCAATTGGGTCGGTGGCCAGTGCGATGTCGCGTTCTTTGGGTTGGGGAATTGCGGCACTGGCGACGAGCGCATCGAGGAGTGCCGGGGGGAGCGATCCGAGCACTTGGTCCGCGAGGTATTCGTGCAGCTCCTCGAAGGCGACGTCGCCGAGCTTGTCGAGCAACGATTCGAGACGACCTTCGTGAGCGAAGCGCACGAAGAGCAAGACCGCGATCGGCCAGCCGGAGGAGACTTCCACCACGCGCTCGATCGTCTCGGGCGAGACGGCAACGTCGCCGAAGAGGCGCCGCACTTCCTCATTCGTGAAGGCCAGCTCGGAGGCGCGCAACGTAAGAATTTGGTGGGGTGCGGCAAAGCGCGAGAGGTGCATGCGCAACGACTCGCGCGAACAGATCACGATCGTGCGCTCGGCCGGGCGGTTCCCGAGAAGACGCGCGAGCAGATCGCGTGCGGCCGGATTCCCGATCGCGTCTTCGGCGTTTTCGAAAACAAAGGCGGCGGGATGCGTACGAACGCGCCACGCAGCGATCGCGACGGTGATGCGGTCCGCGGTGCTTGGTCCGTCGCGTAGCAAACCTTCGCTTTGCGAGAGTGATGCCGCGCGGTCGGGGTTCTCGTCGGCGAGGGCGGCGACGACCCGCCGCGCGAGCGCGAGATCGGAGTCGACGCCCCGGCAATCGCAGATCGTACAGGCGCTCTGCTCGCGCAGCAGTTGCCGCACCAGCGTCGTCTTGCCGAACCCTGCCGGTGCAATTAGCGAGATGATCTCGGGGCGCGCGGCGGCGACGCGTTCAAGAAGCGGCGTTCGGACGATTTCGCGGTCTTCGCGAACCTCGTGCGCGGACATCAAATCTTTGCTCTTCTCCGTAAGCGGGCCGTAAGAACTGGGTAAGTGAGGCGAAAGGAGGCCGTTCTACGCTTGGGTCGCCAAATGCTTTGGCGCCGGGCGCCTCTGGAGGGAGCAAGCTTTGCCGCCGTTTTTCAACCTGGATTTCGTGAACGAGACCGCGAGCGACGACCCCCTGTGCACGCCCGACGCGTGGAGTGCGTATCTCCTCTCGCGCGGTCTCTTCCCCGAGCAACGAGCGCCGATGCTCGCCCCCGAGCTGCACGCGGAGGCCGCCTAGCGATCTCCGGTCGAGGCTTGCCGGAAGGGCCGTCTGGAACAGAGAGGATGCAACGTCGTCCTCTCTTCGTTTGTGCGCGGCGTCTCCGCGCGGAGGTCCCCCATGATGCCCTCGGTCCCGATGATCGTTCGCGTGCCGCCCGCTGCCCGCGCTCCGTACGCGCTCGCCACGCACTACCTCGCCCGCGACCGTGAGATGCGCTCGATCATCCAGACGGCGCAGACGTCGTCGCGCGTCTTTTCCCTCCGGCTCAACGGCCACGACGACGATTCCTTCGACCCCAACTCCGACACGATCAACTGGGATCCGGGAAGTGCCTTGCGGACGACCGCCGGCGGCGCGCAGTCGCCGGCTTTGGGTCTTGGGCATGAGCTGGATCATGCCGTTGAGGAGCCGCGGACCATGGCTCGGCTCGCTGCCCAACCCGACGAACGTTACGACAACGCGGAGGAACGACGCGTGATCACCGGGGCCGAGCGCCACGCGGCTCGCACGCTGGGCGAAGCGACCCGCTCCGACCACGCCGGCACGACTTTTCGCGTGGATTCGCCGATTTTCGCCTAGACCGCCCTGGAAAAGCCTGACCCGCTTGGCCAAATGGCGAACGTGCGGCTCCGATGCTCGCGCGAAGCAACGCCGGACCAATGTTGGATCTTCAAGAGCCACTCGAGACCCGGCTGCAAGATGAGATGTACGATGCCGCCGGCAGCCCGCGGCCGCACTATGCTGCGCTGGCGCAGACGCTCGCCGGCTTGCAGCGCGAGGACATCATGGGCCGGGTGCAAGCGATCAATACGACGCTTCTGCAGCGCGGCGTCACCTTCACGGTCTACGCCGAATCGGCCGGCATCGAGCGGGTCTTCCCCTTCGACCTCGTTCCGCGGATTCTCACCGCGCTCGAATGGCAGCGTATCGAGAGCGGGATCGCGCAGCGCGTGCGCGCCCTCAACGCCTTCCTCTATGACGTCTACCATGGCCAGCGCATCCTGCGCGACGGCCGTGTCCCGCGTGAGCTGATCTACTCCTGCCCGCACTTCTGCCGCGAGATGATCGGCGTCGACGTTCCGCAAGACATCTACATCCACGTCTCGGGGATCGACCTGATTCGCGACGAGAAGGGTGAGTTCTTAGTCCTCGAAGACAACGTGCGCACGCCCTCGGGCATCTCGTACGTCCTCGAAAACCGTGACGCGCTCAAGCGTGGTTTTCCGGACCTCTTCCAATCGTATGCCGTGCGTCCGGTCGACGACTACCCGGGGCGCCTCCTCGAGGCGCTGCGCTACAGTGCACCGCGCGCGAACCCGCAGCCGACCGTGGTGGTGCTGACCCCCGGTATCTACAACTCCGCATACTTCGAACACTCGTTGCTCGCGCATCGCATGGGTGCAGAGCTGGTCGAAGGGCGCGACCTCATCGTGATCGACAACGTCGTCTACGTGAAGACGACGCGGGGCCTCCAGCGCGTCGACGTGATCTACCGCCGCGTCGACGACGACTTCCTCGACCCGCTGTACTTTCGCCCCGACTCGGCACTTGGCGTCGTCGGCTTGATGAACGCCTACCGGGCCGGGAACGTCTCGCTCGCCAACGGTATCGGCACGGGGGTTGCGGACGACAAGTCGATCTACCGCTTCGTCCCCGCGATGATTCGTTTCTACCTCGACGAGGAGCCGGTTCTGCAGAACGTCCCGACCTACGATTGCACGGACCCCGAGCAACGCCAGCACGTGCTCACGAACCTCCACGCGCTGGTCGTCAAGAACTGCTACGCGTCGGGCGGATACGGGATGCTCATGGGGCCCTTCGCATCGGCAGCCGAGCGGGAAGAGTTCGCGCGCCAGATCGTGGCCGACCCACGCAAATTCATCGCCCAGCCGATGATCGAACTCTCCTCGCATCCAACCCTCGTCGACGGCGTCCTCGCGCGCCGGCGTGTCGATCTGCGTCCCTTCGCCCTCTACGGCCGCACGGTGGAGGTGCCGCCGGCGGCGCTCACCCGCGTCGCGCTGCGGGAAGGCTCGCTCGTGGTGAACTCCTCACAAGGCGGTGGGAGCAAAGATACCTGGGTGCTCCAAGCCTGATGCGACGCGCCGCATGCTGAGCCGGGTCGCCGACTCGCTCTTTTGGATGGGCCGCAACGTCGAACGCGCCGAGACGATCGCGCGCATCCTCGACGTCAACTACAACCGGGCGATGGATCTGTACTCCACCCGCGACGGCCGCTACGAACGCCTGTGGCGATCGGTCATGAACTGCGCAGGCTTCGTGAACGAACCGAAGCTCCCGAGCAATGGCCAGGCCGCGAGCGAGGTCTTTGCCCACTGCGCCTTCGGCACCGACAACACCGCCTCCATCGCTTCGTCGATTCGTATCGCCCGCACGAACGCGCTCGGCATTCGCGCCGACCTCTCGACCGAGGTCTGGCTTGCCATCAACGTCCTCTATCTCTATGCCGAATCGCAGAACGTTACGCAGACGATGCGCGAGGGTCCCTCGCGGTTTCTGCGCCGGGTGCGCGACGCCGCCCAAGCCTTCGCCGGCGTCAGCGACGCCACGTTGCTGCACGGCGACGAGTGGAACTACTTGCAGATCGGGCGTTTCCAAGACCGTCTCTACATGACCGCCCGGATGCTCGGTGCCGTCGACATCGAGAATGAACCGTGGCCCGAGGCGCAGCGCTTGCTCGAGATGTGCTGCGCGATGGAGCCGTTCATGCAAGTAAGCCACCAGCAGGAGCCGCGCGACGTCCTGAGCTTCATCATTCTCTCCGAAGATTTCCCGCGGTCGCTGCGCTTCTGCGCGCGCGAGATCGACCGCGCCCTGCACCGCCTCTCCCAGTCGCCCGTCGGAACCTACGGAAACGAGGCGGAGCGGCGCCTTGGGCGCCTGCGTGCGATGCTCGACTTCACCCCGGTCGACGAGATGCTTTCCGGGGGCGTCTCAACGTTCGCCGCGCTCTTGATCGAGGAGTCAGAACATCTGAGCCGCGCGATCGTCGAGTCGTACGCTCCCCCGCTGCAGGTGCAAAGCTAGCAATGGAATTCACGATCGCGCACAACACCGCGTACTATTACGAGACGCCGGTCAAGGAGAGCTACACCGTCCTCCACCTGCAGCCGCGCAGCGACACCAACCAGTTCTGCACGAAGTATGCGTTGCGCGTCTCACCGGTAGCCAGCATCCACCGCTACGTCGACCGCTTCGCCAACAACGTCGAACACTTCGAGATCCTCCCGGGGCACAGCAGCCTCTCGATCACGGCGACCTCGCTGGTGGTGACGACGATCCCCTCCCCCGTCGCGGAGCCGACCGCCGCCACCCGCGACTTGCTCGATGCCGACCCGGCAACTCCCGAACTCTACGACTACATCCATTCCAGCGCATTCGTGCAGTTCACGCCGGAACTCGAACAGTTTCTCTGGGAGTTGCCGAGCCCGGGTGAACACATCGGCCAGTGGTGCCTGCAAGTCTCCCACGCGATCAAGGCCGGCTTCGTGTACGACAAGAGCGCAACCACCGTCCGCTCGACGATCGCCGAGTCGTTGCGCCTGCGCGCCGGCGTCTGCCAGGACTTCACGCATATCATGATCGCCGTGCTGCGCGCGGCGGGCATCCCGGCGCGCTATGTGAGCGGTTACATCTTTGGCGGCGACCGTGTTCTCGGAGCCGAGGCGTCGCACGCTTGGTGCGAAGCGTACCTTCCGCCCTACGGCTGGTTCGGCATCGATCCCACCAACGATCGGTTGATCGACGATCAATTCGTCAAGATCGCCATTGGCCGCGACTACGGCGACGTCAGCCCCGTTCGCGGCGTCTACAAAGGTTCCAGCGAAGGCCTCCTCTCGGTCAACGTCGAGATGGAAGTCCTCGGTTCGCAACAACAACAGCAGCAGTAGCGCGCCCCGCGCTTGCGGATGGCACGAAACATGATGCCTGGTTCGGGTCCCCCGAACCAGGCCACTCGCGATACGAAGCCTCAAAACACCCGCGCTTTTAATCCTTATGTACAGCGCAAGTCCGAGGCGCCTCCGCTACAAGGACAAGCGCAGCGCCCTCACCACGGCGCCGACGTCACGCAGCGGATCGCCCTTCAGGCTACCGCTCTCTTGGCGTACCACAAGCGTTCGGGCGGGTCACTCCCTCCCTTCGGGCCCTACCGGACGCCGGACATCACCCCACACCCCCCAGACGCGAGCCGAAGACCGAGCGCCGAAGGTCTCCGGCTCGCGACGCGTGCGGGGGAGGGAGCCGCCCTTGCATCCAACCCCGCTAGCAGAGTGTTGTGTCGAGTGCTAATGCGAGGAGAGGACGCGAGTTTGTGCGCCAGGACGACATAGCGGCCGACTTCGACCGCATCTATCAAGAGCTGTCCCGCCGCACGCGGCACGGCCGGTTCGAACCAAACGCCGACCTCTATTTGAGTGACGACGGATCTACGCTCATTGTTACCGTTGAGGTGGCCGGGGCCGATCCGTCCGAACTGCGTGTCGGTCTCGAAGAGCGCCATCTCATCATCTTGGGTGTACGTTACGACCGTGAGCGCTCGTCGCGTGGCTCGGTTCTCATGAAAGAGATCGAGTACGGGCAGTTCCTCAAGCGCATCCATCTGCCGGTCGCCGTCACCTACGAAGATGCGAGCGCATCGTATCGCGACGGC
>DATJTD010000174.1:0-4979 GCA_035503775.1 Candidatus Acidiferrales bacterium | reverse complement strand
GTGCCTTACCTTGCGCACGAGCCGCTCACGAGACAGTGCCAAAAAGACCTGCGTCGCCGGCGGTTTGACGTTCGGAGGCCCTTCACCGGCCCAAACCGGCCGCGGTGGGCCTTCTCGCGCGATCAGCAGGCGGTGGCCCCGTTCCATCTGCTCCAAGACGATACGCCGGCTGTCGCGGCCCGTCGCCTTCAAGGCAGGCCTTCGGCCAACGGTGTCCTTGAACGATCCGGTCTCGAGCTGCTCGAGCAGATCCGGCGCACCGAACTTCGGATCGCGCTGCGCCGCTTCACGAAGCGCGTCAAACGCAGCAGCAGGCAGCCACCCCGCGGACTTCCGCGAGAGCACCTGCATGGCTTCAATGCCGGTTCGCACGACAAACACCGAACCCGCACGCGCCACGGGCGGCGTCCCCACGCTCTCCCACGCCCTCGACGTCACAATGTACCGTTCGCCGTCGCTAACGGCATAGATCTCGATTTCTTGCCACCGCGTGGCGTCTGCGACACGCGATGATACTCGTGCCAACAACCGCCCGGAGAATCGCAGCGCGCGATCGCGATTGCGTGCGACGATCACCACAGGTTCGCCCGGCAGGAGCCCTCCTGCAAGGTCAGCCACGTCGAGTCTATCGCCCAGAGCCGCCGCAAACCGGGCATCACGCTCCGCAGCCTGCCTTAACGCCGCAGCTGCGACTTCAGTGATGTACCCGTTCTTCTCCAATGCACCACACGCCGCCGCTCCGTCCCCTATCTTGTAGGCGCGAACGATATCGTGCTCGCCGGAGATTGTCGAGCGCCCGACCTGGCGCACCAAATACTGCCCATCGGCTTCACGGTAGACGTCAATCTCCGTCCATCGTTCAGCGCGTTTTTTTTCATCACGCGACGACGCGTGTCCGATACGCTCCCCGTCGACCGAGGACTCGTTCGCTGCTCCCATATCGATTTTCGGCTCGTTCCTCTCGCCGGCGTCCGCGTCGCTATCATCGGATTCGCTCCAGTAATTGCCGACACCCCAAAATCCTCCCTCAATCCGGGTGTACCACTCTTGCATTCAGCCGCCTAACGCGTTATACTCCCACGCAGAACGGCTCGCAAGTCAGCGATCCGTCAATGACAAGGGCATACGCCATGAGTTCTTCCGTTGACGCCGTCTGGCGCCGTCCGAGCACTTCCACATTACGCGTCCTAGTCAAGGCGCCTGGCACCAAAGCAGTGCCGGTTTTTTACCCTTACTCCGAAACCACCGACCGCATTTTGATGCTTGGCTCGATCGTCGGCGGTCCGATCCATCTGGTCCCGCTGACCCCAAACACCGGCGAGCGCCTCATTCTCGTTTTCAACACTAACGCGCTACGCGACAACGCAGCCCCGTTGAATCTCATTCTTCCTCACGTCAGTGATGGCGTTCAGATTCCGGGCACCGTCTGCGTCATTACACCGAACACGTCGGGTCATTTCGTCTCGCTGACCGACGAACAATGCCGACGCGGGATCGCTCTCCTGAGCGAGTTTGCGCAACCATGACTAGCACCCACGTCCGCACTTTGCACATGCCTACACAATTTGCACCGCCTCTGCACGTACGCGGCTTGCAGCACACGTCTTTCGCTGTGCATCTCACGTTACACACAACTGTACTAGTGTTGCACCTGAACCATACTCGTGCTACGCTCGCATCATACTTGCGCCGCAAGGTTCTCACCGATCATCGCACGCGGGGAACACGCTGATGCTCGACAACGGTTCGATCACTCTGCACTCAAATCACGTTCGACCACCAGCCGCTGCACCAGCGTCGAACGTCTCCGTCCTCGTTCGCAACGGTGTCGTGGAAGAGATCCGCGCAGACGCAGCGATCCACGCGACGGTCGTTGACCTCGACGATCTCCTCGAGTGCTCCGGCTCGCCCGACGACGCCACATGCGCCTGCCCTGGCGACCTCGGTGCGTGGCACGATGCCATCCGCCACAACTATCGGCTACACAACTCCCTGCAACAGGACGTCCGATGACCGCGGAGCGCGGACCGCGTTATCTCGCCGGCACTCTTCTCGACGCGCATTGCGGCACTATTCCCGCATTTCCTCAACACGGTCCCATCAACACCGCTTCCCGAGGAGACTCTTCCGATGCTACACCCTCACAAACCGACTATGCTCAACGCAAGTAAATTACTCGCCGCCAAGGAGCGCGACTTACTGCGCAATGTCGCCGACGCGGTGCGCCGGCGCGCCGAGGTCGTCCGCCGGCGCCGCAACACCTCCAGCAAGAACCTCTCGGAGTGCGTGGCTGCGGAGCTGCTCCTTGTCGCGGAGGCCATCGAGCGTTTCCAGTGCCCGCAAAACGACGAGACTCCGGCCCTCAAAGTCACGGAAAACCTGCGCAGCGACCGCGAGTAAGCCCACGTGCGATCGAAAGTCGGGATTATCTACCTCCTGCACTTCGACCGGCGCTACGCGCACGCCGGACACTACCTTGGTTTCGTCGAGGGCGATCTCGACCATCGCATCTTGCTCCACGAACGCGGCCAAGGAGCTAATCTCATTCGCGTCATCCGCGAGGCCGGCATCAACTTCCAGCTGGCTCGCACATGGAACGGCGATCGCCACCGTGAGCGCCGCTTCAAAGGACGGGGCTTCGCGCGCATGTGTCCCCTCTGCAAGGGGACGCGCGCGCGCATCGATCACCGGTCGACCCAACAGCCCTCGCCGTCACATTCGTGCCCCCCATGAGCTTCGACGAAGCCGACGACCTTCTCGATGACGATCGGTGCACGCAGTGCGGCTGTACAAATGACGAACCGTGCGATACCCGCGAGGGGCCGTGCTCTTGGATCGAGCCCGGACTTTGTAGCGCTTGCGATCCTTACCCGAACCTACGTGCAGCCGGATTCGACTATTAGGCGGCTTCGATGACCCCTCGTGAACATCTCGCCAAACGCGGCGGCCCTACTCTTGAGCAAGCACTCGCGCGATACCCACACGGCACCTATGCGCGCTACACGCTATGCCTTTGTCGCTGCGCCGCCTGTCGGCGCGCCAACGCGGCATACGTCAAGCAGATTGCCGACCAGCGGCAGCTCCCGTGGCGCCTCGTCAAAGGACGCGGGCACTATGTCGAACACCGCGTCACAGGCAAGCGCATTGCCTGCGTCGATCGCGAGTCCGCGTTTCGCGAGCGCGACCGGCGGAATGCTCAGTATAAGCCGAAACCACCGAACGAACTAGTCTCGGCAGCCAAGGCGCGAAAGCACCTACGGTGGCTTCGCGCACAAGGTGTGGGCCTCAAGACCGCAGCGTGTGCCGCGAGCATCTCATACAGCGTCATCGAACGTATTCACTCCGGCAACATTCGGCGTACCCGCCGCCGGAACGAGGCGAAGATCCTCGCCGTCGACCAGTTTGCCGCTCGCGGCACAGCTAAGATCGCCGGCGGACCTACGTGGAAGTTGTTAGACTCCTTGATCTCCGCAGGCTACCGCAAAGGTTGGATCGCTCTCCACCTCGGGTCGAACACCCCCGCTCTCCAAATGCGCAATCGCGAGTTCGTGCGCGCGGATAAGGCGCGTGCCGTCCGCGAGCTCTACGATCGTCTTGCCGAAAGCGATCCTCGACTCCTGACGCGTGTTGGAACGGAGCTGCGCCCGCGAGATCCAGTCCCCACTCCTCCCGCACCCCGAATGCGGCGCCGCGCACAACGCGTACCGCCACTCTCCAAGCGGGACCCGGCCATCAAACGCCGTTGGGACACGCTCTTCCGCGAGCTAATACCCTCATGACTCGTTCAGCGACGAACTTCTGCACGACTGGAAACGCGACGTTTTCGCTTTCATCCGGATGCGATTCAAAACGCGATCGTTCTCGGCTACCTTCATTTGTTCTATCACCTCGAGAAACCGGGTCTTTACACCCCCGAACGCTCAGCGTCTTGCCGGTTTTGCCCGCGCGGCCGAGGCCGGCGTGCACAGCGCCGTGACTGAAGGAAACGGTTCATCCCAAAACTTGCCTCCGTAACCTTTGGCATGATAAAGTGCGATAGTGATACATCCTAAGCCCCATAGCGCTACGTCATCGACTCGCCCTCCTGCGTCCATCGTGCTCGAACTCGAGCCGCGCACGCAAAAATGGGAGCTTATCTCTCGTTCCGGCGGCGAGGAACGCATCGAAGAGTTGAAGGCGACCGAAGCGCAGCTGCTCGCGCGAGCGGCTGCAGCTGACGGAAGATCGATTGAGGAAGTGGTTCGTGAAGGTGCCCTCCGCTATGCTAAGACTCTTCTGTCGCGATCGCTGAGCGACGCGCAACGAGGGAACCACAAGCGGTTACTCGCCGCTCACCGCGCGCTCTCGAAGAAGATGCCGGCGGAAGCGATCACCGCGGCGCCCTTGGCAAAGCAGGCGAACGCGATGGCTCCGGATGCTTCGAAAATCGCTTTCCGCACCGCTCGGCATTGGCTGGAGCGCCACGGCTAAGCCCACTTGGGACCCCGGACGTTCCATGCCTCCTCGGAGGTGGGACTGCAGGATTGTAGTTCCGAATCTTGAGAGCGTAGAGGTGCACTATGCCTTGGGATGATGAGCAGCCGCCAGCGGGACCCGAACCGACTGACCAACGCGACCGGACCACGGGCTACGACAAGCCACGAGGCTCGAGTTTTGGAGATCCGGGGAAGAGCACGTGGGGTAACGACACCGACACGACCCACGGCCATGTTCACGGCGACTCCGCCTTCGGCGGAGGCAGCTGGGGCGGCAACGATCGCCATGGCAATTCCTCGTCCTGGGGCGGCAGCGACCGCCACGGCACCGGCAATGGCTCCGGCAACGGCAACGATAGCGGCTCCGGCTGGGGTGGCGGTGGTAGTGGCGGAGGCTCAGGCTGGTAGCCTGAAGCTAGCCCGCTTGCTTCGTATCCGAGAATAACCGCCCTCGCAAAGGTTCGCGCTGCGGTCTCAAGATGGGTCTGTATAGGGGTTTACAGT
>DATJTD010000173.1:0-10662 GCA_035503775.1 Candidatus Acidiferrales bacterium | reverse complement strand
GAAAAATTCCCAGAGTTCCGGGTGGTGCTCGTAGAGATCCGCCATCACCGGCGCGTGAAAGCCACCCTGCCCTTGAAACAAAAACGCACGGCGACCGTGCGCCGGGTCAGCGCAGGCAGAGAGCTCAGGTTCTAGGCTGAGGCACGCGGCCATGGCGAGCCCTCCTTTTGAGCGAGAGAGACGAACTGCGGATATGCCTCGCGCACGGGGGCCGTACCGAGTCTCTTGGCAATTCCGATCAATTCGGAATCGAAGACGGTCGCGAGCAGTGACCCGCCTTGCAAGGCGCGTTCTTTGAAGTTCGGTCTCGTGAGTGGCTCGGCGAGCCGTTGACCGAACTGCACGAGCGCTTTGGGCGGGGCAATGACGCTGTTGCCCGCGCGGTCGACGCAGACGGCGGTTTGAAATCCGCAGGCGACGGGCTTCCCCTCGTTGCTTACCGCTCGGAAGCACAGCCGTGCACTGCTCAGCGTCTGGTCTTCGATCGTCATGAAGACGACGACCGTCTCGCCGATCCGCACGGGGCTCAGATTCCGTGAATAGCCTTCGGCCGTGAGCATGATGACGTCGTCGAGTTCGCCGTGCCAATCCGCCTGATCGTCGACGATCTTGCGGAACAAGAGCGCCTCACGCGTCATGCATTGGAACTTGAAGTTCGTGAGAAAGTGATGGCTCCCGTACGCCATTGAATCGTCGAACGTCACGAGGTATGGATATGCAAACATCGACTCTTTCATCCGTCCGAAATCCGTCCGAAATTTTTTTCCACTCGTCCGCTCCTTCGAGCTTTCGACGTGCACCCGGTTTGAGTGAGACAGAATCTAGCACGTGCCGCGATGTGAATCAAGGGGGAACACTCCTGCGTAGGACGCAGCGCGTACTGCATATGTCCTACTTAAGCCATAGTTAACCAGTATTTAAGTGTTCCGGCATTACCGCACGCTTACGCGTGTCTTACAGGAGGCGCTCGACGAGCCGCACGCCTTACGCTTCGATTGCACGCGCGTGTGTTCGGCCACGCCCATCTGCTAGAAATCTAGCCCTCCCTGGTCATTGTGTTTTGCGCAAATCTCTGCCGTCATAGGAGTTACGCGCTACAACTCGCGAGTCGTACACGAAGAGAACGGAGGTATTCAATTTGTCAATGGGCGTCTCTCGCAGCGTTTTGGACAAGAGGAGAAATCCTGGTGCGCTTCCTTATTACGCGCTCGGTGCGGCATGCGTCGCGGTATTTGCCGCCGCCGGCTCGCTTGCGCGTGCCTCCACCCCGGTGGAGATCACCGCAAACGGCGGCGCGAATTCCGCATGGACGGCGTTCGTGGCGGCCGACGCTCAGATACAAACCTGTACTGAGGTGGTTGATGCCTACGAAGTGGCCGGCACCAAGAGCCAACGGCGCCGCTACCAGATGTACTTCCGCAAGCCCAACCTCGTGCGCGCGGAGATCATCGGCGGCGACGGCGCGGGCAGCGTCGCGGTATGGCGAGGAGGCAACACCGTCCGGGCGCATCGGGGTGGCTTCCTCGCGTTCCTCACGCTGACGCTCCCCGAGAACGACCCGCGCGTCGTCGACGACCGCGGGGATACCGTCGACGCGCCGTTCTTCCCGAGCATCATCGGTCTCTTCCAGCAGATCGGCGACATCAGCGAAGGCCCGGAGGAGACGATCGACGGCGTCGACACCGATCCGGTCAGCGTGACGCCGCCGGACCCGAGCAAGTACGGCGGCGCGACCAAGATCACGTTGTACCTCTCGCAGGCGACACATCTGCCGGTCGCGCGACGATCGTGGGAGGGGGAGAGGCTCGTCGAAGACGTGCACTTCTCGGATCAACGCGTCAACGTCGACGTCCCGGTTTCAAAATTCGCGCTTTGACGAGCGGTTTACGGCTCCAATTTCAACACTGAGCGGCCTTCACCGCTGTCGACGTAGAGCAGCGGAAGGATTTGCCCTTCCGCAAATGGCTCTTGTTCGTCATCGAGATATGGGCTGCCAGGGCGCCCACTCTCACCCAATGGCAAGATGATTCCGCCGCGGTCCCAGGAGCCAACGTCCCAGACCGCGCGAAAACTCTGACCATGCGTCGGCGTCTGCACCTTCACCGAGGCAAAATCACCCGAGCCCGCAAACGCCGGCGCGTCGAAAAACGGAATGCCGAGGAGGTGGAGCGGATGGTGGATCGTCACGCTGCCCGCCTCGCCCCACGGCTCCGGCTCCTCGTACGCGATGAAGCCGGGAAAGAGGTCGCGGTAGCTGAGCGCGTGCGAGCGCAGCGCGCAGAGCAGCGATGCCGTCGCCTCCGGCTCGCCGACGTTCTGGCGCCACACCGGGCCGAGATCGTTCCCGAGCACGAGCGCAGCGTAGCGGACGAGGGCGTTGCCAAGCAACTGGTGCGCCAACGTCGCCGCGTGCGACTCCGGCGTCATCCGGCCATCCCATCCTTCGAGCGACCATTCGATGACGCGTTCATCGTCGCTCTCGTCGGGTTTTTGGCGCAGATAGTCGGCCAGACCGCGCGCGAATTCGTATTCCGGCAGCGAGAGATCGTCGAGCTGCAGGCGTTGCATGCTGGCGACGTCGAGCGGTCCCGACGATTCCAAAACATCGTGAATGCGGCTGGCCCGGTACGGCGGCACGAAGTGATCGGTCAGGCGAAAGGGATACGCGTCGCCGTAGACGCGGTTGTTCGCCGTGAAGAGAATCGCCGAACGCGACGGCGCAACGTGCGGCAGCTGATCGAACGGAATGTATCCATGCCATGCGTCGGCGAGCTGCGCGCCGTCGACCACGTAACGGCTCCAGACACCGTCGTCGGGAACGTGACCAACCATATGATAAGCGACTCGGCCGCTTCGGTCACCGAGAACGAAATTGAGCACCGGTCCGGGGAATGTCGAGAGCGCCTGCAAGCCCTCTTCGATCGTCGACGCATGATCGAGTGCCAACAGCGAAGCGAGCGGGATGCGGCCGTCGCGGTCGGTCGTCCACTGCGCGGAGTATGCAAAGCCGTCTTCTTCATCTACCACGAAGCCATGCCGCGTGATCTGATCCGCAAATGCAACCGGCGCGCCGAAGCGCACCCCGATATTCTCACGGCCGACCGTGCGCACGGCATCGAGCGGATCGCGATACACCGTCACCGTTGAAACCGTTGCGCTGGTGACGCCCCACGCGAGGCCCTCGGTATGTCCGAGAATGACGCCGGGTGTGCCGGGGAGCGCGGCGCCGGTGACGTGCATATCCGGCGTCTGCAATTCGACCAGGTACCACGGCCCGGGCTCGGAGTAATCGAGGTGCGGATCGTTTGCGACCAGCGCGTGTCCATCGATGGTATGTTCACCTCCGACCGCCCACTCGTTGCTGGCTTCGGGCGGTGCGTGCGCCACGATATACGGCGGTGCGGCACGCAAACCAAAGTTCGGCGGTTGGGCGCGCACCGGCGGATCGCACGCGACCGGCGCCGGAGCACCGTCGACGAGCGGAACGTCGTACGCCGGATCGCTGATGGGTTCGAGGGCGTCGGTTCCGCTGCGGCCGATCACGTGATTGATCTGCTCGCGCGCGAGGATCGCGTCCCAATCGTTGGTGAGTTCGAGCACCGTCTCGAGGCCCGCGAGGACGGAGTCTTCCGGCAGCCACCGCTTGGGCGTATAGAACAGCAGCCGGAACTCGACCGGCAACGGTTCATGAGCCATCGCGGCATTGATGCCGGCCGTGTATGCGTCGATCGCGCTACGCTCGGCGGGCGTCATGTGCGCATAGATGCGCCGTGCCAATTGGCGCGGACGCAAACGCCGGTGCCGGCTGTCGGAGGCAACCGCGGGGCTGCCGAAGACTTCGGCGAGCTCTCCTGCCACCAGGCGCCGGAGGAGATCGAGTTGGAAGAGCCGGTCCTGTGCGACGACGTACCCCTGTGCAAAGAAGGCGTCGTAATCGGAGTGCGCGTGAATGTGCGGCACGCCGCGATGGTCGCGAATGATCGTGACGGGATCGCCGAGGCCGGGAAGCTGGAGCGTCCCGTCGATCTGCGGTTGGGGCCGTGCGATCGCCCACGAGAAAGCCCACGCCGCAAGAGCGGCGAGCAGCAGCGTCACCACGGCGTTTCGCACGATACGCGTCACGCCGGGTGGTACCGCTTCGGGCTATACGTCGCCTGGCTGCCTATTCGGTCAGCGCTTCCTTGACGATTCGCTCCTGCTCGACCGTGTGGGCGCCCCCGTAACCTTCGCTCGGGCTCGCGCGATACGGGCGGCCGATGTACTCCACGTCGGTGATGGAACTGGGAAGCCACTCGATGAGGCGGCGCCGCACGTGCGCACGCGCACCCATGTTCTTCGGCTCCTCCTGCACCCAGACGACGCGCCGCAGATTGGGATAGACGGCGAAGAGCCCGACCAACTGCTCCTTGGGGAGCGGCGAGAGCAGTTCGACTCGGACGATCGCGGTTTTGTGGAGGTTCTGGTACGCGGGATTGGAGATCAGGTCGTAATAGATCTTCCCCGAGCAGAGGATGATGCGCTCGACCTCGCCGCGCCGATCGGCAAAACGCGGATCGTCGATCACCGGTTGGAACGCGCCGTTGACCAGATCGCTCAAGGTGCCGCCTGCGGCGCGCATGCGCAGCAGCGACTTCGGCGTGAAGATCACCAGCGGTTTTGGGTTGGGCTGCTGTGCCTGAAGACGAAGCAGGTGAAAGTACTGCGCCGCCGTTGAGCAGTTCGCCACGGTGACGTTCCCCTCGGCCGAAAGCTGGAGGAACCGCTCGAGCCGCGCGCTGGAGTGTTCTGGGCCGGCCCCTTCGTAGCCGTGCGGGAGCAGCATCGTCAGGCGTGAGGTCTCCCCCCACTTGGCGCGGCCGGCCGCAATGAACTGATCGATGATGATCTGCGCACCGTTGTTGAAGTCGCCGAACTGTGCTTCCCAGAGCACCAGCGCGCTCGGCCACTCGACCGCGTAGCCGTACTCGAAGGCAAGACACGCATACTCCGAGAGCGGGCTGTTGTGCAGTTCGAACGAGGCGTGCGCATCGGAGAGATGCTGCATCGGCATGTACTCGGCACCGGTACGCGGGTCGTGCAAGACCAGATGCCGATGGCTGAACGTTCCGCGCTCGGTATCTTGCCCTGTGAGCCGGATCGGTGTTCCCTCGCTCAAAAGCGAAGCAAAGGCCAGCGATTCGGCCAGACCCCAATCGAGCTCGCCGTCGCTCTCGAAGGCGTTCTTGCGCTTCTCGAGTTGGCGCGCGAGTTTCGGATGCACCGTGAACGTCCCCGGCACCGCCACGAGCTCTTCGTTCCAGCGAATGAGGTTGCTGCGCGGCACTTTGGTGTCGGTACGGTTCGCTCGCGCGACTTGCACACGGTGCTGCGGCGTCTGCGCAACGGGCTGCCAGCGGCCGCCCTTGACGTTTTGGTGCGCCTCGGTGATGCGCGCCGCCGCCTTCGCACCCAACTCGGCGACTTGCTCTTGCGTGATCGTCCCCTGCGAGATGAGTTTCTGGGCGTAGAGTTCGCGCACCGTCGGATGCGCCTTGATACGCTCGTACATCTCAGGTTGCGTGTACGCGGGCTCGTCGGTCTCGTTGTGGCCGAAGCGGCGGTAGCCGACGAGATCGATGATCACGTCGTGGCCGAAGCGCTCGCGGAAATCGAGCGCGAGGTGCACCGCCGCCATACAGGCGTCGACGTCGTCGGCATTGACGTGCACGATCGGCACATCGAAACCTTTGGCTAGATCCGAGGCGTAACGCGTGGAACGCGCGTCGAGCGGGTCGGTCGTGAAGCCGATCTGGTTGTTGGCGATTAGGTGGATCGTACCACCGGTGGCATAACCGCGCAGCGCTTGCAAGTTGAGCACTTCGGCGACGACGCCTTGTGCGCTGAAGGCGGCATCTCCGTGAATGAGAATCGGCGCCGCGCGATTGCTGTCGAGGGTCGCAACCGGGGTCTCATGTCCGGTCTGCAAGGCGCGAGCACGCCCTTCCACCACGCCGTCGACGGCTTCGAGATGGCTGGGGTTGTTGGCGAGCGAGACGTTGATCGTCTTTCCGTCGAGGGTCTGGTAGATGCCGTCCTGACCATGATGGTATTTGACGTCGCCGGTCACATCGGCGCCGTCGTCGACGTTGCCTTCGCCGCGCACGTCGGCGGCTTCGAATTCGGCAAGAATCTCTTCGTACGGCCGGTTGACGACGTGCGCGATCGTGGAGAGGCGGCCGCGATGTGCCATCCCGAGGACGACGGTGCCGACGTCGGCCTCCGCCCACTCGGTCATGATCTCTTCGAGCATCGGAATCATGACGTCGAGGCCTTCGATCGAGAAGGTCTTGTGGCCGATGTACGCCTTGCGTAGGTAGCGTTCCATCGTCTCGACCTTGGTGAGGCGCCAGAGCACGTTACGCGCGCGCTCGGGCGTGAGCGAGATCTTGTGCGCACCGGACTCGATGTACTCGCGCAGCCACTTACGCTGCTCGATGTTGGCGATGTGCTCCACTTCGTACGCGATCGTCGAGGCGTACGTCTCACGCAGCTTCGGATAGACGTCGGCAAGCGTCCCGCTGGAGATCTTCGTCGTGACCAGCGCCGAGGCGGGGACCGCCTCCATCAGCGCGGGCGTGAGCCCATAGGTCTGCGGATCGAGCGACGGATCACCGATCGGCGGCGTCCCGAGCGGGTCGAGCATCGCGGCGAGATGACCGTGACGGCGATACGAAGAGACGAGCGCCATCCCGGCACCGACGGCGCGCAAGATCTCATCGGTGTAGGCTCCGCCCGCTGGCCGCTGCGCGGAGGCTGTGGAAGAAGCGGCGGCTACCGCGGCGGACCTCGCCGGCGGCGCGGCGAGGGCAGCGGCACCGGCACGCAGGCCGAAGCTCGCAAAAACGGCTTCGTAAAAACCGTCCGAGCCGCCGAGCAGATCGTCGACCCGGCGCAAATACTCACCGGACTGCGCCCCCTGGATGACGCGGTGATCGTAGGTGCTCGTGAGCGTCATGACTTTTTCGACGCCCAGCTGGCGCAGTGCCGCCTCGTCGGCGTGCTGCAGGCCGGGAGGATAACCGATGGCGCCGGCCGCGATGATCGTCGCCTGGCCAACCGTCAGCCGCGGGACCGAGGCGACGGTCCCGATACCGCCGGGATTGGTGAGCGTGATCGTTCCGCCCGTCAGGTCGTCGGCGGTGAGCTTGTTGTCTCGCGCCTTGGCGACTAAGTCTTCGTAGCGTTCGCGGAACGTCTTGAAGTCGACGCCGTCGGCGTCTTTGATGACCGGGACCACCAGAAAACGCGAACCGTCCTTGCGTTGCGTATCGACGGCGAGGCCGAGATGCACGCCCGCCTCGACTTTCGACGGCGTGCCGTTTTCGCGGCGAAACGTCGTAACGATCGACGGGTAGTCGTGCGCCGCGCGCGCGAGCGCATAGGCGATGAGGTGCGTAAACGAGATCTTCTCGGAGCGGCCGGCCGCTTTGAGGGCGCCGTTGAGTTCAGCGCGGCGCTTATCCAGCGCAGTCACTGCGATCGTGCGGAAGCTCGTCGCCGTCGGAATGGAGAGGCTCTGCTCCATCGCGCCGACGAGCGCTGCGGCCGGCCCTTTGAGCGGCGTGACCTTCGCACCGGCGCTCAGCGGAGGCAGGCCGACCGGCGATGCCGGCTGCCCGAGGGTGGCACTGCCGTTGCGTGCGCCGACCTTCGCGTCGGGCGAGCTCGCCGCGGTGACGACGTCTTGAAAGAGGATGAGACCGTCGGGTCCCGAGCCGCGCACGCTGCTCAGCGGGATGCCGCGCTGCTCGGCGAGGCGATGTGCACGGTGCGTCGCCACACCGGCCGAAGTGCCGTTCGCCGTCGCGGGCGCAGCCGCCGGTGCGGCCGCGGCCATCGGCGCGGGGGCCGGCGGTGCCGCGGCTGCGGTGGAGACGGCGGGAGCGGCCGCGCCGCCGCCCTCCGGCTTCGCGGCGCTGGGGTCGATCTCGGCGAGCGCTGCACCGACCGGAATCGTCGCCCCGTCGGCGGCGAAGAGTTGGGTGACCACGCCGGAGACCGGAGCGGGCACCTCGACGTCGACCTTGTCGGTGGTCACATCCACGAGGGTGGCTCCCTCGTCGATCCATTGACCCGGCTTCACTCGCCATTCGACAATGGACCCCTCGGTAACCGACTCGCCCATCTCGGGCAGGGTTACCTTAACCGTCGTTTCAAGCACCAAAGCACCCCAAGTAATGCAGCGTAACAGCAACAATTTAAGGGATCGGGCAGCTTCAGCCTGCCGCTTCCGTAGCCGGCGAGCATGGCGAGGCGGCAAAGTGGGTGCGCTCCGGGCACCGCAGTAGGTGCAACCAGGCGAAGCTGAAAATGCCCGGGCAGGAGGTTGGGGTATGCAATTCTCCCGGTTGGGGTTTCTCGCGGGCGCCGGTTCTGTAAGTGCTTGCGCAGCAGTTGGTAGTATCGGAACCGCCGCGGCCGCGCAGGACGTTGTCCATCTTCCATTCGCAAACGGCGATCGGCCTCTGGTGAAGTATCCGCAGAAGCGGCCCTTGATGTTGCTGACCTCGCGTCCGGTGCAACTCGAGACACCGATGGAACTGATCAACCAGTTCGGCTTTACACCCAACGACGCGTTCTTCGTTCGCTGGCATCTCGCCGGCGTACCGACCCGCATCGACGTCAACGCATTCCGCATCAACGTCCACGGGTTGGTGGAGAAGCCGCTCGAACTCAGCTTGGCAGACCTCGCGACCTTCGATTCAGTCGACATCAACGCTGTCTGCGAGTGCTCGGGGAACAGCCGCGGCTTCTTTTCGCCGCGCGTTCCCGGTGGCCAGTGGGGCAACGGCGCCGTCGGTCACGCCAAGTGGACCGGCGTGCGGCTCGCCGACGTGCTCAAACGCGCGGGCGTGCAGGCGGGCGCAGTCCAAGTGCGTTTCAACGGCGCTGAGACCCCGGTGCTGCCGACGACGCCGGACTTCATGAAATCCCTCGACGTGGACCATGCGATGGATCCCAACGTCATCATCGCCTACCGGATGAACGACGAGCTCCTCCCCGTGCTCAATGGGTTTCCGGTACGCCTCATCGTCCCGGGCTGGTACGCCACCTACTGGGTCAAGATGCTCGACGACATCGAAGTGCTCGATCACACCGACGACAACTTTTGGATGAAGACGGCCTATCGCATCCCCGACAACGACTGTGGCTGCGTCGAGCCCGGCACGACCGGATTCAAAACGGTGCCGATCAACAAACTCACCGTGCGCTCGTTCATCACCAACATTCAAGACGGCGCCAAAGTGCCGGGAGGACAGCCCGTCACGATCATCGGCGTCGCCTTCGATTCGGGCTCGGGTATTGCGCGCGTGCAGTACTCGACCGACGGCGGCCAGACGCGGAACGATGCGTTGCTCGGCGACGACATCGGAAACTTCGCCTTCCGCCAGTGGACCGCAAGCTTCGTCCCCGAGTCCGGGTCATCGTACACCCTGGTCTCGTACGCAATCAGCAACGCCGGCGAGGAACAACGCATCGCGCCGCGCTGGAACCCATCGGGGTACATGCTCAATACACCGATCGCCGTGAACGTCACGGCGACCTAGGGAGACCGATGATGCGCGTATCGATGCTCTGGATTCCGCTGGTCGGCGCGCTCTGCGCCGGAGCTGCGGCGGCGACGTCGGCAAGGGTCGTGACGCCGCCGGCCTTCGTCTCGATCAAGCTTCCGGCGCCGCGCGGCGAGTTCCAGACAGCGCCCGGTTCGGATCTCGCGTCCGCGCGCTGTCTGGTCTGCCACTCCGCAGAATATGTGTACACGCAGCCGCCGTTGACCAAAGCCGCATGGACCGCCGAGATCAAGAAGATGAAGAACGTCTACGGCGCGACCTTCATCGAAGATTCCGACGTGGAGCCGCTCGCCGAGTATTTGGTCGGACAGAACGGCAAACCGTAGCCGGCGTTATTTCGGTGGGATGAGATCCCCGCAGGCCACGTAGTGGCTGATCTGGGTGGGCGACTCGTGGACGTTGACGGCGAAGGTGCCGTCGGTCAGTTTGGTCATCGGAACATCGAGGATGGTGACCGAAAGACCGTCGAGGGTGCTCGTCAGCACGTACGTCGGCGTGGGAACGAGCTTGGCACACGGCCCGACGTGCACGTGGGTCGGCTGCGGGATCCCCGGCGGCTCGTTGGCGACGACCACTTCGACCTTGGTCTTCGGACCGATCGGGGTCAACACGATCGCGCCGGATTCGCCGGAGCCGTTTTGTTCGTGGAGCGGGAAGACTTCGTAGGCGGGACCGACCTGGGCATCGACCGACGCCGGAAGCGCGCAGACGGCAAGCGTAGCGCTAGCTAGCAAGCATGAAAGAAGACGCATAGAGAGTTCCTTTCCAAAAGATGGCTCACGTTTTCCTCAGACCTCTTTGTTTTAAACGATGGAGATTCATCGCCGGAAACACTTCTCTCTCAAGCTGCCCACGAAAGTTTTTCATGATGCTTAAATTGCGGAGAACGAGCCTCTTGCTCTCGTGTTCGCTGCTGCTCGCCGGCGCCGTCGCCATCGCACAGGCGCAGCAATCGCCGATCCCGGTTCCCTCCGCGCCTACGGCCGCCCCCACCGTGGCACCCGTGGCCATCGTACACACCAAAAACTTCGCATACGATCCGCAAGAGCTC
>DATJTD010000172.1:0-20229 GCA_035503775.1 Candidatus Acidiferrales bacterium | reverse complement strand
CCACGCCACCAGTCGGCGACGTGGCTCGATCCCGTCAGTGCATGGTTGACGAGGACGAGGTTGCCGAGATCTGCCGCCGGCGTACCATAACAGGTAACGCGCTGAACGACGTCGTGGAGCGTGACGCCGCAGTCGAGCGCGATGCTTCCGACCGCGACGTCGCGCTCGAAGGCCGGCACCGCCGTCCCCGCCGCGGCCGGGGCATCGGCTTTAGACTCCAACCGGCTCCTTGGGTGAATGCTTGGAGTGTACCGCGGCCAGTGCCTGATCGAGATCGGCGATGATGTCCCGGATGTCCTCGATGCCGACCGAGAGACGGATCATATCCTCGGTGACGCCGCTTTCGATCTGCTCGACGACGGTGAGCTGTTGGTGCGTCGTCGTCGACGGATGGATGACCAGCGACTTGGCGTCGCCGACATTGGCGAGCAGCGAGAAGAGTTTGAGGTTGTTGATGAACTCTTTGGCTGCAGCCGGGCCGCCTTTGATCCCGAACGTCAAGATCGCACCGCCCTGTCCCTTTGCAAGGTATTTCTTCGTGCGCGCATGCGAGTGGTGATCGGGCAATCCCGGATACGAGACCCAGGTGACGTCGGGCCGGCTCTTGAGGTGCTCGGCGACTTTGAGGGCGTTCTGCGAGTGGCGTTCGATGCGCAGTCCGAGCGTCTCGAGCCCTTGCAGAAAGAGCCACGCGTTGAAGGGAGAGAGCGCCGCGCCGAGGTCGCGCAACAGCTGCACGCGCGCTTTGATGATGTACGCAAGGTTCTCGAAGGCCTCGACGTAACGGACGCCGTGGTACGACGGATCGGGCTCGGTGAACTCGGGAAATTTGCCGGAGCCGCCCCAGTCGAAATTCCCGCCGTCGACGATCAAGCCGCCGATCGAGGTTCCATGGCCGCCGATGAATTTGGTCGCGGAGTGTACGACCACGTTGGCGCCGTGATCGAAGGGGCGCACGAGGTACGGTGTCGCCAGCGTGTTGTCGACGATGAGCGGAAGCTTCGCCTCGTGCGCGACCGCGGCGACGGCGTCGAAGTCGAGGACGTCGACTTTCGGGTTGCCGATCGATTCGGCGAAGACGGCCTTGGTGTTGGGTTGGATGGCCTTGCGGAAGTTGTCGGGTTTGGCCGGATCGACGAGGGTAACGTTGAGTCCGAACTTCGGCAGCGTGTGCACGAACGCGCTATATGTTCCGCCGTAGAGCGAGGCAGAGCTCACGATGTGATCTCCCGCTCCTGCCACGTTGAGCAGCGAGTAGATGACCGCCGCCTGTCCGCTCGCGACCGCGAGCGCCGCAACGCCGCCTTCGAGCTGCGCGATGCGCTGCTCGAGGACGTCGCTGGTCGGATTCATGATACGCGTGTAGACGTTCCCGAATTCCTGAAGTGCGAAGAGGCGCGCGGCGTGATCGGCGTCGTCGAAGGTGTAGGACGTCGTTTGAAAGATCGGCACCGCGCGCGACTTGGTCGTCGGATCGCCGGAGTGACCGCCGTGGATAGCGATCGTGTCGAAACCTTGGTCGGCCATAGTGCTCCTTTATGTCGGTTGCGAGAAAGCGGGGCTGCCGGTGCTGCTCGCTGCGGCTGCATCCGCAAGATTTTCGAAGGAACGGGGTTCCACCGGCAGATCCTCCCACAACGGGAGGCTGCTCTCGGGCGTGATGCCGCGTTCTTTGAGGGCGTCGAGGATGGCGACGCCGCCGTCGGCGATCGTCGGTACGGTGACCAGGGCTGGGATGTTGTCGAAGAGGGTCGCCGCGATTCCCGCCCGACAGAGCGCGTCGCGCGCCGGCCGCGCGTCGCGAAAGGAGAAGAGGTGGACGATGCGCCGCAGCGCGATCGGTGATTCGTCGATGACGGGCGCGAGGCGGAAGGCAGCGTTGCTCGGGACGGTGAGTGCCTCGCGACGCACGACGATACGGTGCAAGGTCGCGACCACGTCGCCGATCACCGACGACGCCGTCGGAAATCCGCCGGCTCCCGTCCCGGCGAAGGTGAGCGATCCGGAGTTGCGGCCAATGACGCGAATGCAGTTTTGCGCCCCGACGGGCTGCGCGAACGGATGCTCCGCGCGCACGTAGGCGGGGGTGACGATCGAGGTGTTGGCGCGCGCGCAGGCAATCAGCTTGATCGACATCCCCAGACGTTTGGCCAGCGAGATGTCGCCCGGGGTGAGGGCGCTGATCCCGGTGCGCGGAATCTGACTGGTGACCACCCCTCGCCGGAAGGCGAGCTGCGTTAGGATGGCGAGCTTATGCGCCGCGTCGATGCCCTCCACGTCGTTGGTGGGATCGGCTTCTGCAAAGCCGCGGCGCTGCGCCTCGGCCAGCGCGCGCTCGTAGGCTGCCCCGCTGAACATCTCGCTCAAGATGAAGTTGGTCGTGCCGTTGAGCACCCCGCCCACTTCGAGAATCTCCTCGCCGGCCAGCGACTCGCCGATCGTGCGCACGATCGGGATCGCACCACCGACGGCGGCTTCGTAGGCGATCGTGACCCCGTGCTCGGCGGCCAGTGCCCGCAGCTCCGGCCCCCGGGTTGCCAGCAGCTCCTTATTTGCCGTCACCACGTACTTGCGGTTGCGCAGGGCGCGCTCGGCGAACTCCGCGGCGACGCCGAGGCCGCCGATGCACTCGATGATCACGTCGATGGCGGGGTCGTCGATAACGGCCCGGGCATCGGCCGTCAGCAGATCGTGCGGGATGGCGACCGGCCGGGCTTTGCTCAGGTGGCGCACCGCGACGGCTTCGAGAGAGAACGGGACCCCGCCGCGGGCGGCGATTCCGGAAGCCGAGTGAAGCAGCAGATTCGCGACGCCGCTGCCCACCGTCCCGCATCCCAGGAGGGCGATGCGAACGCTGTGGTGGCCGGCGTCGATGCGATCCGCGTGCGCTGGTTGCGAGAGCGACATGCGACCCACCGATGGCAGGGAGTGAAGTGCCCCGAGTGTACCGAACCCCGATCCGGTGCGTCAAGCACACCCCCCGTTCCTCGCATGTCTCGGCGCTCCCGGGACGGAGCCTAGAAACGAGCGTGCGTGAGTCTCTTTCGGTCGTACCGCAGTGTTTTGGCTGCAATTCTGCTCGTCTCGTTGCTCGCGGGCGCTTACGTCGCGCTCTGGCGCGTCCACCGCGAATGGCAGGCGCGCCGGGTCGAGCTGGTCATGGATTACTCCGATTTTTCCGGGCTCGCCAAGGCATACGACTATAACGAAGGCTTGCTGCTCCTCGATTTCCGCCGGGCCGGGCTCACCTCGCTCGCGGTTGCAGAAGAGCTGGGCGCCGCCGTCAACAACGGCACCAGCGCCATGCTGGTCTCGGGTGAACAGCTGCTCGACAGCGCACGTCTCTCGCCGCTGGGCGAGCCGACGCTGGCGGCGCTCGCACGCAGCGGGCGGCTCCGGCCCGACGAGGTCTACCTGCTCGTCTACGATCCGCTCGAACTCGCCCGCTACCGCGCGGCGCTGGCGCGGCATTTCGAACGCCGCTCGGTGCGGGAGATCCCGCCGCCTGCCGGCTCAAAGTCCGCCCCGACGATCTTTGCGATTCGCTCCCAGATCGACTATGTGAACGGCCTCGGGTTGGGCCTGCCGGAGCGCCCGCTCGCGCTTGCGCGCAAGTTCAAGCTGCTGCTCGTCCCGCGCGTACAAAACGACTATCACTACGGGCCGGCCGAGATCGATTCGCTGCTGGCCTCGTTCAAGCAGCACAATCTCACCAGCACGGTGATCTTCTTCGGGTTGCACAACGAGGTGCTGGGATATCCCAACCAGATTCCGGCCACCGCGGCCGCGCTGACGAAGTACGGCTACAATTTCGGCTCGATCGAGACGTACGACCGCAATCAGGTGCAAAAGGGGAACGAAGAGCTGGGGGAACTCATCCCCGCGCAGACGACGCGAGTCCAAGCCATCACGCGCGCGGAGCTCGACAAGCTCGATCTCAATACGGTCGTGGCGCGCTATCTGCTCGGTGCGCGCGAGCGCAACGTACGCGTCATCTATCTCCGGCCGTTGTTGCATCCCGACGGAGACCGGAGCATCTTTCAGACGAACCTCGCGATGGTGCGCGAGATCGCGCAGGGCCTCCGTGCGCGCGGTCTGCGCTTGGGCCGTGCAACGCCCGTGCGCGCTCTGCCGGTACCGGCACTTATCGTCTTCTTGGTCTCACTCGCGGTGCCGACGATCTTCCTCTGTTTGCTCGAGGGGTTCGGCATCGCGTCGCTGCGTTATGCGCCCGCGGCCTACGTCCTCGATCTGCTGCTTTTGTTCGCCGGCTATCTCACCCATCACGATCTGCTCGCACGCAAACTGATCGCGCTGTGCGGTGCGATCTTGTTTGCTACGGCTGCCGTCGTTGCCATCGCACGCGCCTTTACGGCGCCGGCGCCGGCGTCATTTGGCGCGAGCGTACGAGCCGGCCTCGAGACGACGCTTACCGCAACCGTCGTCGCGCTGGCCGGGGCGCTCGTCGTCGTCGGTCTGCTCAGCGTTCCGATTCTCATGGAAGAGATTGAGGCGTTCACCGGCGTCAAAGGCGTGATCTTGGTGCCGCCGCTGCTAGCGCTCGGCCTCTATCTCTACACGCGCCGTTTCCGCACCGACCCCCTGAACGTACGCGCGAGTCTCCTCGAACCGGTGCACTTCTATCAGTTGGTCGCGGGCGTCGTCGTCTTGGCCGCGGCGGCGTTGTACATTGCGCGCAGCGGGAATCAGAGCGAGATCGCGCCCTCGGCGTTCGAGCTCGCGTTGCGCTCGAACCTGACGGCGCTGCTGGGGGTCCGCCCACGCTTCAAGGAGTTCATGATCGGGTTTCCGCTCATGATGCTCTTACCTGCGCTGCGCTTGGATCACCGGCGTTTGGCCGGTTGGTTTTTCGCTCCGGCGATCGCGGTCGGAACCGCCGACATCATCGATACGTTCTCGCACCTGCACACACCGCTGACCGTCTCGCTCATTCGCGTCTTCAACGGTCTGGTCATCGGCATCATCCTCGGCGCGATCGCGATCGCCGTCTATCGCGCCGTTGCGCTGCGAGCTGCTCGTCAGGCCGCCTAAGGCGCCGCAGGGTTCATGCGCTTCCTGCTGAGCGGCTATTACGGTTTTGCGAACCTCGGTGACGAGGCACTGCTGGAAATCATCGTCGCGCAGCTGCGCGCGCGCTACCCGTACGCGGAGATCGATGTCCTCTCGGCGACGCCGGCGGAGACGGCACACGACTATCGCGTCATCGCGACGCCGCGCGCCGATCTCGCGTCGGTCAAACGCGCGATCGAGCGCGCCGACGTCGTCCTCTCCGGCGGCGGCGGTTTGCTGCAAAACGCAACGAGCCTCAAAAGCCTGCTCTATTACGCGGGCATCATTCGCAGTGCCGTCCGCACCGGCCGAAAGACGATGATCTTCGCTCAGTCGATCGGTCCGCTCGACTTCATCGGAAAGCAGACGGTGCGCGAGTGCTGCAAAGGTGTGCAGGCCGCCACCGTGCGCGACGAGCGCTCGCGCGAGCTGCTCGCGCCGCTGCTCGGAGGTGTCCCCGTCGAGCGCGCCGCCGATCCGGTCTTCCTCTTCGACTTCGAAGAGAGCGGGCGCCGGCGTCTGCGCGTGTACGACCTGGGTCCCGAGAGCGATCCGCTGGTCGTGGTGAGCGTGCGCAAGACGGCCAACTTTACCGACGGCATCGGGCGCATCGTCGCCGCCGTCGACCGTCTCGCCGACCTCGGCGCGCGTATCGTCTTCCTTCCGTTCGGTGGTGCGACCGATGCGGTGGCGTCGACGGCGATCATCCGGCGCTGCCGCTCGACGCCGCTCTTGCTGCCGGTCGACGATTTGGCCGGTGCGGCTCGCTTGATCTCACGCGCGCGTCTGGTGATCGGCGTGCGCTTGCACGCGCTGATCTTAGCCGTCCGTTTCGGCGTTCCGTTCCTCGCGGTGCCGTACGACCCCAAGGTCTCATCGCTCTGCGACGACATCGCTTATTTGCTCCCTCCGCTCTGGACGCCGGGGGCGCGCGCGGGGAGCGAGAGCGATCCTGCGGCGCTCGCGCAACGCGCATGGGAGCAGCACGATGCCCTCGCAGACGCCCTCGCCGTCGCGGCGGTACGGATGCGTGAGCTGGCATTGCGCAATTTCGAGGTCCTCGATGCGCTCGTCGAGGGCCCCGCTCCGTCGGCACGAAGATAAAACCTCATCCACATGAGTGAGACGATCACGACCGACTACCGGTCGACCCTGAACCTCCCCAAGACCGCCTTTCCGATGAAGGCCGATCTTCCCAAACGGGAGCCGGCGCGCGTCGCGTGGTGGCGTGAACGAGGCGTCTACGAGCGCCGCTTGCAACGGAACGCTGAACACCCGCTGTGGATTTTACACGACGGTCCGCCGTACGCAAACGGCGAAGTGCACATGGGGACGTTCCTCAACCGCGTGGTCAAAGACATCTTCGTCAAGTTCCACCTCCTCGAGGGAAGGTTTGCGAAGTTCGTCCCCGGCTGGGACATGCACGGGCTTCCCATCGAGTTCGAGACGCTCAAGCACCTCAAGCTCGACTTTCGCAAAGTCGACCCGATCGCGCTTCGCGCGAAGTGCCGCGAGCGCGCGATCTACTGGCTGGGCGTGCAGCGTGAGACGTTCTTGCGCATGGGACTGTTAGGGGAATTCGATCACCCCTATCGCACGATCGACAAAGAGTTCGAAGCGGTGATCGTCGAGACGCTGGCCGACCTGGCCGAAGTCGAGCAGCTCTACAAGGGCCTGCGTGCAACCTTGTGGTGCATTCACGACGAGACGGCGCTCGCCGAGGCGGAGATCGAGTACAAGGAACGGACCTCCCCCTCGATCTACGTGCGCTTTAGCGCGAGCGAGGCACAACGCGCGGATATCTTGCAGCGATTCGGCGTCGAGACGGCGGGATTGCCCAAACGCCTCTCGGTCATCATCTGGACGACGACCCCGTGGACGCTTCCGGCGAATGTCGCGATCGCCGTGAAACCGGATGCCGCCTATGGCCTCTACCGCACGAGCGACGAACTTTACATCGTCGCAACCGCGCTGGAGGCAGACGTACGTTCCCGTTCGGGACGCGGGGGGGCGCTGGGGTTCAGTTCGCCCGGCGAGCTACTCGCAACGACGGACGGCCTCACGTTGCTCGGCGCGACGGTGCGGCATCCATTTCTCGATCGTTCGTCGGAGATCGTTACCGCCGACTACGTCGAACTCGACACGGGCACCGGTGCCGTGCACACGGCGCCGGGCCACGGGGTCGACGACTTCGAGACCGGCACGCGATTCGGTCTCCCCATTCTCAACCCGGTGGATGCAAGCGGTCACTTTACCGAGCAAGCCGGGCCGCGCTACGCGGGACTGCAAGTCTTCGAAGCCAACGAGCCGATCATCGATGACCTGCGTGCGAGCGGTGCGCTGCTGGCAGCCGAGTCGTTCGAGCACTCCTATCCGCACTGCTGGCGTTGCAAGAACCCCGTCATCTTTCGTGCGACCGCGCAGTGGTTCATCGCCATGGACATGAACCGCCTGCGCGAGCGTGCGCAGGAGAAGATACCGACCGTGACCTGGTATCCGGCTTGGGGCGAGACGCGTATGACGCAGATGATCGAGAACCATCCGGAGTGGTGTATCTCACGGCAGCGTACGTGGGGAACGCCGATTCCTTCGCTGGTCTGCAACGCGTGCGGTGAGGCGTTTCTCGATGCCGAAGTCGCCCGCACGGTCGCGCGCCTCTTTCGTGAACGTGGCGGAGAAGACTGCAACGCCTCCGACCTGTGGTGGACGCAAGACGTCTCGACGTTCGTACCGCCGGGTCTGGAATGCCCCAAATGCCGCGGCCGCTCGTTCTCAAAAGAGTTCAACATCGTCGACATTTGGTTCGAATCAGGCGTGACCCACCGCGCGGTGCTCAAGCGGCCGGGACTGCACTGGCCCGCGGATCTCTATCTCGAAGGCAGCGATCAGTACCGCGGCTGGTTCCGTTCGAATTTGATCACCGCGGTTGCGACCCAGGGTGCCGCGCCGTACAAAGCGGTCGTCTCGACCGGCTGGGTCGTCGATGCCGACGGCCGCGCGATGCACAAGTCGGCCGGCAACTACGTCGGCGCCAAGGAGGCGATGGAGAAGTACGGGGCCGACGTGCTGCGCCTATGGACCGCCTCAGTCGAATTCACCACCGATATGCGTTTCGGCGCAACTTTGCTCGAATCGGTCGGCAGTGTCTATCGAAATCTGCGGTACCGCCTGCGCATGCTTCTCGGGCTCGTCGACGATCTCGAACCGCAGCAGATGATTGCGCACGAGAATTTGGAGCCGGTCGATCGCCTCGCATTGGCAAGGCTCGCCGCGATGACCGACGCGATCATCGCAGCCTATAACGACTATCGCTTGCACGACGTCTATCTTGCGCTGGTCGCGTACGATGCCGAAGACCTCTCGCGTTTCTACATCGACCTTCTCAAGGACCCGATGTACTCGGGGGAGCGAGACGGGCATCGCCGGCGCAGCGCACAGACGGCGCTCTTCACGATTCTGCGCCAGCTGTGCGCGTTGCTTGCGCCGCTGCTCTCGTTCACGGCGGAAGAGGCATGGCAGTTCGTCCCGGCGCCGCTGCGCGAGCCGGCTGCCTCGGTCTTCGATCTCGATTTTTGGCACGGCGCCTACGACGAATCGTCGCTCGAGCTCTGGGAACTCCTCAAGCGGCTGCGTGCCGAGGTGGCGGCGAGCGAGGGCGTCCGCGATTTCCAACTTCAAGCCACCGTGTACGCCAACAACCGCAGCTACGAGCAGTTGCGAGCGCTCGGCGACAACCTGCGAGAGGCCCTCGTCGTCTCTGCCTTGACCTTGCGCCTCGACTCCGCCACCGACGAACCGCAAGTGACGCTCTCGCCGGCACGAGGCGAGAAGTGCTCGCGCTGCTGGAAGTACCTGGAGCTTGGCAGCGACCCCGTGCATCCGACGCTCTGCACCGCCTGCGCTGCGATCGTGCGAACATTCGACGCCGCCTGAGGTGAGAGCCTAAGGCCGTGCGTTCCGCGGCATGCGAACCACGCAAGGCCGCGGCATAAGCGAAATTTTAGGAGCCGCTAAGGTGGCCTTAACCTCGCGCTGTCAACATGTCCGTACAAGTTGTCTTGCGCTGGAGGTCACCTCACGATGATCCGTCGTTTCGTTGCGCTCGGTGCGCTTGCCACCCTTGGGCTGTTGTCACTCCACGTGCCGGCACAGGCGCAGACCGCTGCCGACTGCCCCGACGGGGGCGTGCGTTTCGGCGTCGAGCCGTATGAGGCGGCGCCAAATATCGTGCCGATCTTCAACAAGATCGGACAGATGCTCTCCGATAAGCTCGGTTGCCCGGTGAACGTGTACGTCACGACCAGCTACAACGCGGAGATCGAAGCGATGCGCGCCGGCAAACTGGAGATCGGCGAGTTCGGACCGCTGGGCTATGTGCTTGCTCATCAGATCGCGCAGGCGGATGTCTTCGCCACGTACGACGACGCCCAGGGTAAGCCGAGCACGTATTACGCGAGCATCGTCACCTGGCCCGGCTCGGGTATTCAATCACTCAAAGACGTGGCAGGGCATTCGTTCGCTTACTCCGACCCCGACTCGACATCCGGGCACCTCTTCCCCGCCTACGGTTTGCGCAAGGCCGGTATCGATCCCGACAAGGGCGTCTTGCCGCTTTACGCCGGCTCGCACACCGCGTCGTTCGAGGCGATTCTCAATCACAAGGTCGATGCAGGCGAACTGAACAGTCAGCAGATTACCGCCGCGACGCTCGCAGGACAGTATAAGCCCGAAGACTTCGTCACCCTCTGGAAGTCGGATCCGATTCCCAACGACGCGATCGCCGTGCGCCGCGATCTTCCCGACGCATTCAAACAGCGGCTCATCGCCGCGGCAATGTCGCTCGACTTCACCGCGCTCACCGCCGACGAGCGCAAGCACCTCATGTCCAAAGGGACGACGCACTTCGTCACGCAGCTCGATCCCCAGTACGACGTCGTGCGCGATCTGGTCAAGACCCTCAACATCGATCTCACTAAGATGTGAGGCGAGGAGCAAGCGATGGGTAAGGCGTTGCTGGACGTTCACGATCTCGCGATGCATTGGCCGAGAACCGGCGTGAGCGTCCTGCGCGGCGCCTCGCTCTCGGTCGGCGCGGGTGAGTTCACGGTGATTCTCGGTGCAAACGGGTGCGGGAAGACGACCTTTCTCAAGTGCATCGTGCGTCTGCTTACGCCGACCGGCGGTTCCATCGCCGTCGCCGGTCACGAGATGGCGAGCCTCTCGGGGATTGCCTTGCAGCGGGCGCGCCTCGACATCGCAATGGTCTCGCAGCACGCCAACCTCATCAAACGCCGCAGCGTCATGGCGAACGTGATCACCGGTGCGCTCGGGCGGTATCCGGATTGGCGCACGTCGCTGGGTGCGCTGCCGGAGGCCGAATTGTCGCGGGCCTATCATCATCTGCAGACGGTCGGACTAGCGGATCTCGCGCTGCAGCGAGCGGGGACGCTCTCCGGTGGTCAGGCGCAACGCGCGGCGATCGCGCGCGCCCTTGCGCAGCAGCCAAAAGTCTTGCTCGCCGATGAGCCGGTCGCGAGCCTGGATCCCGAGGCGGCTGAAGATATCTTACGCCTTTTGCAGCGGCTCGCGCACGACGATCAGCTCGCCGTCCTCTGCGTCTTGCATCAACCCGCGCTCGCGCTTCGCTATGCGGACCGCGTCGTCGGCTTTCGCGAAGGGGCGATTGCTTTCGATCTCCCCACAGGGGCTGTCTCGGGCCCGATGATCTCGTCGCTGTATGGAACCGACGTCGCCGCGTGAGAGCTGCCGCCGTTCACGGTGACGTTGCGCCGGCATTCGCGTTTTCGCGCAAACGAGCACAGCGAAGGGCCATCTATTGGATAAGTGGTCTCGTCCTGCTCGCGCTCCTCGTGCAAGCCGCGATCGTGACCGACGCACGGCCGCAGGAACTGTTGGGTGGCGTCGCTGGGATGGCGGACTTGCTGCGCCGGGCGTGGCCGCCGGATTTTGCAAACCTCGGAGCAACGTTGCATCCGGCGCTCGAGACGCTCGATACCGCTCTGCTCGGAACGGCGGCGGGCCTCGTCATGGCGCTGCCTTTGGCGGTGTTGGCGGCGCGCAATACGACGCCGTCACGTATCCTCTACTATACCTCGCGTCTCTTGATCGCCGTCTTCCGGGCGATTCCCGATCTGGTTTGGGCGCTGCTCTTCGTTACCGCGGTTGGGTTGGGCGATTTTCCCGGCGTTTTGGCGCTCTCGGTTCATTCCGTCGGGATGCTCGGCCGGCTTTTCGCCGAGGTAATCGAAGATATGGACATGGGTCCGGTCGAGGCGTTGACCTTGACGGGTGCGCGGCGTCTGGCGATCTTCACGCACGCGGTGGTGCCCGGCGTTGCGCCGTCGCTGCTGGGCATCGCGCTCTATCGCCTGGACGAAAACATTCGCTCCAGCCTCGTCCTCGGGTTCGTCGGCGCGGGCGGCATCGGCTTTCAATTGATCTCCGCGATGAATCTCTTTCAATATCATGACGTCGCGCTCTACCTCCTCATCAACATCGTCTTGGTCGTCGCCGCGGAACGTCTTTCGGCCGAGCTGCGCAGGCGCGTCTTGTGATGCACGTTCCGACCTATATTCGCGTCGCTGATACGCTCGAAGAACAGATTGCGGCCGCTGCTCCCGGTGCACTGCTTGCAAGCGAGCACGAGCTCGCGCGTGAATACGACGTGAGCCGGCATACGGCGCGGGCCGCGCTCGAAGAGCTCGAGCGGCGCTTTCTCGTGCGTCGCGCGCAAGGCCGTGGAACCTTCGTCGCCGAGCGGATCGACTATCGTATCGGACCGGGGACGGTCCCGAGCTGGAGTGAGAGCGTGCGGCGCTCCGGCGGCCGCCCGCGCTCGGTCACGGAGACCCTGCGCATGCGGCGCGGCGATGCGCAGACGTGTGCGGCGCTCGAGCTTCCGCTGGGCACGCAGGTGGTCTACCTCGCGCGGCGCCGTTATCTCGACGACCGGGTCGCCGCCTACGCGCAGACGTGGCTGGCTGCTGATCTTGTCCCCGACCTCCAAGGGCATCTCGATGAATCGGGCTCGTTGCACGAGGTGCTTCGCGACGTCTACGGGTTGCAGCCGCAGACGGCGAAGTCGCTGGCGGAATTCGTGGTTGCGCCGGCGGTAATCGCGCAGCGCGTCGGACAAGACGGGCGCCCGGTAATCTTCAAACTCGAATCGACGGTCGTCTCGGAGCGGCATGCGCGTCCGCTGCAGGCGACCCAGTCGTGGTTGCGTGCCGATATGTTCCGCGTCGTCTTCGAGATGAACCGATGACGGCGCCGGAGCGTTCGGCGGGGCTTGCAGCCGCGGCACGGTTGTGGCGCGACGATCTCATCGCGCTCGGCGAGCGAGTACTCGACGCCGCATCTGTCGAGGTGACGGCGATGCCCGCACCGGGATCGGTGATGATGGAGCTCGCCGGCGAGATCGGTTCATTTTGCTTTACCGAAGTTGTCGTCACGACCGCGAGCGTCTGCGTCGACGGCGCGAGTGGCTGGGGGTGTGTCATGGGCTACGATCGCGAAGCGGCGCTCGCCGCCGCGGTGCTGGATGCGCGCGCGACCGATGAGGTCGAGAGCTTCGCGAAGGCGGCGCTCGCGGCGGAAGAGGAGGAGCGCATGCGTCTCTCGCGCGCGCTTGCGGGGACGCGCATCTGATGGCCCCCGTTGCCGAGCGCGAGCTTCTCCTGCACACCGCGTTTCGCACGGTGCTCACGGCGATGGCCTATCCGGGCCGCACGCAGGTCGGCCCCGTCGCCGGAGAACCGGATGCCGGTCACACGACCGTCGCCCTCATCACGGCCTCCCTCCTCGAATCATCCGATGACACACACAACGTCGTCTTCGCCAAGGGCGACCCCAGTGCGCAGATGATCGCGCGGCTCTCGCCCGGAACCGAGGAGATTCCCGAAGATGGTGCGACCTTGATCATCGTCGACGCAACCGCATGCACGGCCGCGCGATTGAGCGGTCCGGGAATTCGCGAAGCGTTCGCGACGGAGTTGCCGCTCACACGCGCCGCGCTCGAAGCGCGCAACCTCGCTTGCGCCGACTACCCGCTCGGCGTCGATCTCATCTTCGTTCATGCAGACGGCCGTGTCAGCGCGCTGCCGCGCACGACGCACGTGGAGGTGCTTACGTAGTGGGATACACGAGCGTCGCGAATCGTGAGGGCGCGGTCCACGCCGCGTCGGCGTTACTCGAGACGCAGATCGCGCGGACCGGTGAAGATGAAATTGGTGATCTGGTCGCTCGCTATCCGTTGGTCATCGAGCAGATCGCCGGTGAGGCGGGCATCGTGGAATCGCGGGTCTGCGCCCGTGCGTTCCTGCAGGCGCAAGGCGACGTCGCACGCGCCGTCTCGCTGGTGCGCGCGTGGGCAGCGAATTTGCCGCGTGTGGGTCAGGTGGTGACCGCTCCCGCACAGTGGTTCGTCTTGCGCCGGATCACGCCGGCCTACGTGGAACCGCGCGGCGGTCAATTCCTCGGCGCCTCGCGCGACTACGAGCAGCGCCTCTTGAATTTCGACGACCGGGCACGCGCTGCGGGCACGACGACGCAGACCGCGGTTGCGCCGGAAAGAAGCGAAGAGGAGACGTCCGAGGCCGTCCCCACTTCGTTGCCGCCGGCGCGCGGGTTGCTCGACGAGCAAGGGTTGATCGCACCGCCGGCGTCGTTGGCCCAGCCGACCGATGTCACGCGAACCACGGCTTCGCGCACGCAGCGAGGCGCCTTCTTACAACTTCTCGCGCGTGCCGAGACCGGAGCGATCACGTCGCTTGCGTACATGGGGATCCGCGGCCACGGTCAGCGCCAAGATCCGACGTTGCTCGAGCTGCGCGTGGGTGACGTTCCGGTGCGTATGGAGCGGCCTGAAGGCGGCTCGTTCGTCGTCGGAAGCTTCACGGCGACGATGGCAGAGCTAGCCTTGTATGCGGTACATGAGAGCGGAGAGGCCGACGATCGGTTCACCATCGGCGTCGGCATTACGTCCGGGCGTGTGGAGCGCCGCGCGATTGCCGCCGCCATGATCGACGCCTACGCGGCGCGTGCCGAAGGCGATGCGAATTTCTTCGCCGCGCCACACGAGGATCGCGAATACGTCGGCATCGCCGTCGACGGACAAGAGGCAACCGGATTCGTCGAGCACCTCAAGCTCCCACATCACGTAACGTTTGCGAGCGATCTCGATCGGGTTCGTGCCGCGGGGACGCAGGCGGTGCGTGATGTCTAAGCTCGACGCACTGTTGGCTTTGGGTGAGACGAGCACCGGCTACGCCTTCGCCTACCTCGATCCCGGCGCCAAGCGCGAGGTGCGGCGCGCGCTGCTCAAGGCCGTCTGTCTCCCGGGGCATCAGGTTCCGTTTGCCTCACGTGAGATGCCCGTCGCGCGCGGATGGGGCAGCGGCGGTCTGCAGGTGACGCTCTCGGTGATCGAACCCTCCGACGTCGTCAAGGTCTACGATCAGGGCGACGATCAAAGCATGAACGCGGTGGCGATTCGCGATTTGATCGCGCGCACGACGGGCGTCGCGACGACGACCGACGCGCGCGAAGCGACGCTGATTCAGACACGGCATCGCATCCCCGAGTACGCGTTGCACGAAGGCCAAGTCGTCGTCTTTCAAGTGCCCATCGCCGACCCGCTGCGCATCGTCGATGCGCGGCCTTCGGTTACGCGCCGTTTACACGCCGAACGGGACTATGCGCCGATCTGGTTGTACCTGTACGAAGACCTCGCGCGCCACGATCTCTCGTCGTTCTCGCACAGCCACCCCGTCGAAGTGAACGGATCGTACGTGATGAGTCCGACGCCGATTCCCAAACACGACGTCCGCAAGCTCGACCGCGCGCCATTTCTCTCGCTTTTCGGTGCGGGGCGCGAGGCGACGGTCTACGCGGTGCCGCCGTACACGGCGGTGCGGCCGATCTCGTTCGACGACCGGCCCTTCGAGATCGAACAGACCGGTGCGAAGTGCGCGCGTTGCGGGGCATCCGATACGTTTTTGGTCGAGGACGACTCGCAGGCGCAGCATCAGTGGATCTGCTCGGACGTCGACCACTGCACGCGCGCACGGAAATCGCGATGACGCCCGTGCTCGAACTCCGCGACGTCGGCGTGCGCTACGGTGAACTGTGGGGGGCGCGCGACGTCTCGTTCGATCTCTATCCGGGCGAGGTGCTCGGCATCGTCGGCGAGTCGGGGTCGGGAAAATCGACGGTGGTCGCCTGTGCGAACCTCGATCTCGCCCCGACGACCGGAACCGTGAAGATCCTCGGGCAAGACGTCACCGGGCTGCGAGGTGCGCAGCGCCGCGCCGTGCGCTCGCAATCTACCGGCATCGTCTACCAGACGCCGCAGCAAGGCCTCGATCTCTCGCTGACTGCCGGTGGGAATATCGCCGAGCGGATGCTGGGCGCCGGTCTCCGCGAGTACGAGCACGTGCGCGCGCGGGCGCTGCAGTATCACACCGCGATGGAGCTTCCGGCCGACCGGCTCGACACGACGACACGGCTTTTCTCGGGCGGAATGCGCCAGCGCGTGCAACTCGCCCGGGCGCTGGTGACGAATCCGCCGCTGCTCTTGCTCGATGAGCCGACTTCAGGCCTCGACGTCTCGGTACAAGCCCGCATCCTCGACCTCATTCGCGGTTTGCAAGCCGAGCACGGATTCGCGATGCTCGTCGTCTCGCACGATTTGGCGGTGATTCGCATGCTCGCCGAGCGGCTCATCGTCATGCACCAAGGAAGCATCGTCGAACACGGTCTCACCGATCGGGTCTTGGGCGATCCGCAACATCCGTACACGCAGCTGTTGGTGAGTTCGCAGTTGGTGGTTGCGTGAGCGCCGTCTTGCGCGTGCGTGGGCTCTCCAAAAGCTATACGCAGCACCTGCGCGATGGGCGCCGTATGCCCGTCCTGCACGGCCTCGATCTCGACGTGGAGCCCGGGAGTTGCGTCGTCGTGCGCGGCCCCAGCGGATCGGGAAAATCTTCACTCTTGCGCTGCGTCTATGGAAGCGCACGCTGCGACAGCGGGTCGATCGCGATTGGCGGTGAAGGCGAGTCGCTCGACGTAGCGACGGCCGACGAACGCACCATCCTCACCGCGCGGCGCACGCTCGTGGGGATGGCGACACAGTTTCTCTCGGTCGTGCCGCGGGTCAGTGCGCACGATCTCGTCTGCGCGCAAGGGATAGAACGCGAAGCGGCGACGGGGTTGCTCTCGCGGCTGGGCTTGCCCGAAGAACTCCACGACATGCCGCCGGCGACGTTCTCCGGCGGTCAACGGCAACTCGTCAATTTGGCGCTGACGTTGGCGCGCCACCGGCCGCTGGTACTGCTCGATGAAGTGACGGCCTCGCTCGACCCGCGCCGGCGGGAACTCGTCTTCGACGAGCTCTTGGAACGCAAGGCGCGCGGCGTCGCCTTTTTGTGTATCTTTCACGACCTGCCGTCGGCCCCCGGGTTCGTCGATCGTGTCGTTACGCTTCGTGATGGAAGGATGGTGTCATGATCTCGCTCCGTGCGGATCGCGTGCTCGCCGGTGCGAGCGAAGAGCGCGACTACTGGGTAAGCATCGAGGGAACGACGATTGCCGAGGTCGGCACACGGCCGCCTGCCGGTGCCGAGTGTGTCGACCTCGTTGGTTTGGAACTGCTCCCCGGGTTCGTCGATTTGCACTCCGATTGTCTCGAGGAGCTCGCACATCCGCGGCCGTCGGCAGAGCTTCCACTGGCCGCCACGTTTTTCGAATACGATGCGCTGGTCGTCGCGCACGGCATCACCACCAACTTCCTGTGCTTGAATCTCGACGACGACGCGCGCAAGTGGCGCACGATGGAGCGTTCGATCGAGACGGAAGAGACGCTGCGGCGCTTACGCCCGGAGCTGCGCGCCGATCACCGCATTCATCTGCGGGTCGACGTGACCGCCGACGCGCTCGAGCTCATGGAACGTCTGAGCAGCGGTGCCTCCGTCGCACTGCTTTCGTACATGGATCACACGCCGGGCGGTGGTCAGTATGCAACCGAGGAGGAGTGGCGGCGCTACTACGGCCGCAACACGAGCAGCGAGGAGTTGGACCTCACCCTCGCGCGGAAACGCGCCGGTCAAGCGCGCGCGGAGGCGACGCGCAGCGGCGTCGCCGCTCACGCACGGCGCATCGGGGCGGCCCTGGCATCGCACGACGACGACTCGCAGGCTTCGGTCGACCGTGCGCTCGCACTCGGGGTGAACATCGCCGAGTTTCCGGTCAACCTCGAAGCGGCGCGGGCCGCCGTCAGCGCGGGCCAAGGGACGCTGATGGGTGCGCCCAACGCCTTGCGCGGCTCGTCGCACGTCTCCAACCTTTCGGCGCGTGAGGCGCTGCAGGCGGGGCTGCTCGACGCGCTCTGCAGCGATTACCATCCGCCTTCCTTACCGGCCGCGGCATACACGCTGATCAGGCAAGGCCTCTGTTCGTGGGCCGAGGGGATCGCACTGATCAGCAGCGGCCCCGCACGCATCGCTCAACTTCACGATCGCGGCCGCATCGAGCCGGGCTTGCGTGCGGATCTCGTCGCCGTGGATGCGCGCGGGACGCATCCGGTCGTGCGCCAGGCGTGGGTTGCGGGCGTACCGGTTCTTGGATTGCAGACGACGCAGGCGCTGGCCGTATGACGGGTACCGAACTGGCGGCCTTGCTCGAAAGCTTTTCGCGCTTGCCCTACGACGGCGAGGCGATCGATCAGCGCGAACACTCGCTGCAGTGCGCCGGTCTTGCACTCGCGGCCCGAGAAGACGACGCCTTCGTCTTGGCGTGTGCGCTGCACGACGTTGGCCGTGCGCCCAGCGTCGCAGCGCGTCTGCCGAATTTGCCGCATGAACGCGCGGGCGAACGTTTTCTCGACGAAGTACTCGGCGCCCGCGCTGCCGCTCTCGTCGGCGCGCACGTTGCGGCCAAACGCTACCTCGTCGCCGTTGACGCGGAGTACCGCGAACTGCTCAGCGAGACGTCGATCCGTTCGCTCGAGCGTCAGGGCGGTCCGTTGTCCAGCGCCGAGTTGGCCGAGTTCGGGGCCTTGCCGTACCGTGACGAAGCACTGCGTCTGCGGCGTTACGACGACCGAGCGAAAGTGCCCGGCGCACAGACGCCCAGCATCAACGAGATCGTCCGCATTTACGAACGGTACAGCGCTGCCGCCGCGCGACCGTGAGCATCGTCGTTCGCCTCGCCGATTACAGCGACCGCGACGCGATCTTACGCCTCGCGCTGTTGATGGGCGGCCACGAAGATCTCGCTGAGCACGCCGAACCGATGCGGGCGCTTGGAGCGGCGCTCCAGCAGAGCGAGGCGCGTCTTCTCGTTGCGCAGCGCGAAGGACGCATCGTCGGATATGCCGAGCTGCAGGCACGTGCGACGACGATCCACGATCGCTGCGAAGGCTGGCTGGGCGCGCTCGCCGTCGACCCGCAACTTCGCGGAACCGGTGTCGGAACGCACCTGCTCGCCGCCGTCGATCGCGAGGCTGCACTTTTGGGCTGCACGCACGTGGTGCTGGAAAGCTCGCAGTGGCGCGACGAGGCGCATCGCTTCTATCGTTCGCGCCGTTTCGTGGAACAGACGCCCGCCCTGCGTTTCGAACGTCCGGTGATCTCGCAGGCCCGTAGTATGGAAGAGCGTTTCCTCGAGGCGGCCGCTGCGGCCGCGCGTGCCGTCGGCATGGTGATCGGCGGTCTTGCGCAAGCGAACCCGGTCGGCATCGGAGCCGACGGCGCACCGACCGAAGCCGCTGACCAAGCGGCCGAAGAGGCTGCGCTCGAGCTGCTCGCACCCCTGGGCCTGCCGATCGTCAGCGAGGAGCGCGGACTCGTTGGTACTGCGCCTGCGTCTGATGAGCCGTGGATCGCCGTCGATCCACTCGACGGCAGCCGCAACTTTCGTGCCGGCTATGCACCGTACGCGACGGCGTTCGGTCTGGTCGTCAACGGCGCGGCGCGGGTGGGCTTGGTCTGCGAACTCACGTCCGGCCGGCGTTGGTGGGCAATCAGCGGTCGCGGCGCCTTCGCCGACAGCCGGCCAATCCACGCGCGGCGTGGGACGCTCGTCGGCTATCCGAGCCCAACGCCGGGCCAGGAGATTCCCCGGTCGCCGGGCGATGCACAGCGCATTCGTATCTCGGGAAGCACGACGGTCGATCTCTGTCGTGTAGCCGACGGCACACTGGGCGGCTTCGTTGCGCTCGATCGCCCGGTCGTGCACGTGCATGATCTCGCCGGGCCGCTCGCGGTTCTCCAGGAGAGCGGCGCTCACGTCGTGGGCGAAGACGGCGCATTGCCTCTCCTCGTTCCCGATCCGCGCATAACACTTCCGTTGGTCGCGTGTGCAAGTGCCGCTATGGTCGAAGAACTCTTCGTGCGCACGTTCGCCACGCGAAAGTAACGTAACGATACCGCAATGCTAACGTCCCCTTAATCTTTCGTTGGCACAATGGGCGCATGCTCGCCGGGTTGAGCGCCGCTCGCGCCGCATCGCGAGAGACCCTGCTTCATCGGCCTCTGATGCACGCACACGTGCGATGGAGCGACCGGGGACGCCGCAAGCGGGGCCCCTCGCCGGCACCGCTGATGCGGTCTATTTCACCGCCGGACTGCTGGTCGCGTCGTTGCTGCAGGTACGCGAAGATGCCAAAAGAGTCGCCGTCGTAAAGGGCGATCTCACACCGGAGCAGGTCGCGGCCCTGCCGATCGGGACGCACGCCGCGCCGGACGACGGTGCAACGGTGATCGCGCTCGGTACGATCTCTTCCACACGTGCGCGCCTCAGTGGGCCAGGTATCGGCGAGCCGTTCATCGCCGCAGTGCCGCTGGGGCGCCCCGCGATCCACGCGCGCAATCGCGCCTGCGCGAATCATCCGCTGGGTGTCGACCTGCTCTTCGTCAACGCAGACGGCCACCTGACGGGCCTCCCGCGGAGCACGCGGGTCGAAGTGGTGGAGTGACCTACCGCGTGACGGCGGTATAGTAGGGTCCGCTGCGCGTGGTCTGCACGGCGATGCCGAAGAGATCGGAGAGCCGTTCGTCGGTCAACAGCGCTTCCTTGGCGCCGTCAGCGATAATCGTCCCTTCGCGCATGAAGACGACGCGCTCGATCTCCGGGATGAGATCG
>DATJTD010000171.1:0-13000 GCA_035503775.1 Candidatus Acidiferrales bacterium | reverse complement strand
AGCGACCTCGTTTACGCTGCGGCCGGAGCGGACCAGGTCGAGGATCTTACGCCGGAACTCCGGCGGGTATGTACGGCGCTTTGCCATGGTGGATTCTTTCTCCGTAAGAAGGAAAGTATCCACGGAACCGGGTCAACTCCGAATGTATAATATGGCGCTGAGATGTATGGTCTTATCTGCCTCAACTGCCCGTTTAGGACACTCGGATGAGCGACGCGCCAGTTTCTTTCACCGGGAATGAACCTGCGCTTCACCCGCAACATGCGGATACGACAGGTTTGGCGTTCTGTTGTGTTTACGCGACACCTACTCGACGCCAAGGACCGGGCAGGGCTCCGTCACTCTTTATAAGGATTTGCTACGCCCGAAGCAGTTTAGCACGGCGAAGCAGGAAAAATCCTTTAGCAAAATTTGCTTGACCTGGGCCTTGACAATGTATGAATTCGTACCGCCAAGACGCGCTGTTTCGGGGAAAACCGTTAGTGACGTCGCCGAGGCTCTCAAATCAGGAGCGCTTACCCCCAAAGACGTTCCGATACAATACATTGTCCGAGATGGCAACACGCTGATCTTAAATACGCGTTCTGCTCAGGCTCTCGAGCAGGCTGGAATCCCAAGATCACTGTGGAATGCCGTCAATATGACGGGTGATGCCGACGCGGAGGCGCGACTGACCCGCCAGCTTCAAAACAATGGACTAACCAGCCAAGGCACATCGTCAGCTACACAGGCGACGCCCCCCTACAGGCGGTGACCATGCCTTCTTCCAAGAGAATTCTTTATACCGTTCCCGTAACATCGACCGCATTTGATGGGGAGGTGCATATATGCTTCTCGGCACGATTCGCTACGACTATTGGCGCGAAGGCGTACGTTATCGAAGCGGTATTGAATTCAAACGGGTTCCCGCAACCCGGACTCGTTCCGAAAGTGCGTCTAAGGTCTAGCATATTGAGGCTTACGATACGTTGGTGGAAATTGAAAACTCCGCGTGGGTCGAGGAAATTCAAGCAGACATGGCGGCCCTGCTCAAGTTAACGGGCGAGACAAGGGAGCTACACCACTATATGATCTACCTAGATAGCTCGGGAACATTCGAAGTCATTGCCGAGTCGTGGGAAGTTCTTCCAGAAGAACCCGGTTCATGGCCAGATCCTATGAAAATTTAAGTCGCGCTCTTTCGCATGCTCTGCGTCACGAACCGTGGCTTTACGAACTTGAACTGGATGAGGAGGGTTGGGCCGATGTCGGCGCGACGCTGGCGGCCCTACGCCGAGAGTCGGCAGCCTGGTCGAATTTGACGGAATTCGATCTAGCGGAGATGATCCACACCTCTTCCAAGCAGCGACACGAGCTGGTCAACGGGCGTGTTCGTGCACGCTACGGTCATTCGCTGCCCGGCAAACTTCGCAGAACGCCCGCGTTGCCGCCGCCTCGTTTGTTCCATGGAACGTCGCCGGCTGCTATACTGAAGATCCGAGAAGGTGGTTTGTTGCCGATGGGTCGGCAGTACGTCCATCTCTCCCTTGATCTGGAGACGGCCGTTGCCGTCGGCCGGCGAAAATCGAATGATCCAATCATTATCACCGTGAGAGCAGAGGATGCTTGGAACGCGGGCGTAGTTTTTTACGAAGGCAATGAGAAGGTATGGCTGGCAGATCTCGTGCCGCCGGAATTCCTCGATTTGATTGAACACGAAAGATGAAGTTGGCCGAACGAGTGACCGGAGGTCACGAGGGCCATCCTCAATAGCCGAAGCCAAAAAACAAAGAGCGCCGATCCATCGGCGCTCTTTGTCCCTCGCGGCGGACGTGGAAGTTTACTGGCTCGGAATGCGCAGGTGCTCTCCGGGGGCGATTGTCGCATCGCTGAGATGGTTGACAGCGGCAATCGTGTCGACCGTCTCTTGGACGTCGCCACCGGAGGCGGTGTTGGCTTCGGCGATCGTCCAGAGGCTGTCCCCCGGGCGCACGACAACGGCCGTGAAGTGCTCGGGGGTTGCGGCGTAGAGCCGTGACGTGGAGAGGGTCGGTATCGCGACGAGCGCGCCGAGCGCGGCGAGGGCGACGGCCGGCATCAGGGTGAACCGCTTGCGCCTAATCCTGTACATCTGTGCGCTCCCTCCCATATATTGGGCCAAACGAGTGTTCGTCCACCACATTTTACGCCCGTAAGGCGGCTGTCGTCAAGTCATTTTCGAACATATGTTTGCATTTTGCCTTCGGCCATGGTAGTGTGAGAGCCAATCGCGAGCGCGTCTGCGCACGCATTTTTGCCAAGGAGGTTCTCGTGGCAGATCGAGCCCCCACGGAGCGCCAGTCGCGTATCCTCGAGGTGATTCGCGACTTTACGGCGGAGCACGGCTACCCGCCGTCGGTCCGCGAGATCGGCGAACGCGTCGGGTTGTCGTCGTCGTCCACCGTCCAGTCGCACCTCAAGACCCTCGAGAAGCGCGGCCTGATCCATCGCGACCCCACCAAGCCTCGTGCCCTCACGGCGTCCGAAAGCGGAAAGGCTCCTCGTACGGCGCCGGCCGTACAGCACGAGTACGGAGTCCTGCCGATCGTCGGCAAGGTAGCCGCCGGCGTCCCGATTACCGCGGCGGAGAACATCGAAGGCGAGCTCGTGGTGCCGCTCGAGTTGGTCCGCAAACGCGACGCCTTCATGCTGCGTGTCCAGGGCGACTCGATGGTCGATGCCGCCATCCTCAGCGGCGACCTCATCGTCGTCTCGCCTCAGCCCGACGCGAAGAACGGGGAGATCGTCGTCGCCATGCTCGACGGCGATGCGACCGTCAAGCGTTTCTTCCGTGAAGGGGGCCGTATTCGGTTGCAGCCCGAAAACGCGAGCATGCAGCCGATCTACGCCGACGACGTGACCATTGTAGGGCGCGTGGAGGCCGTTATCCGCAAGCTGTAGCGGGGGCTGCGATCGAAGCCTTCATTCAGCGGCTACGGCAAGTCACGGAGTCGCCGGAGCTGGTTGCCCTGCAGACGACGCTGTCGTACAGCTTCGTCGGCCTCGTCGTCGGCATCGTCGCCTTCGTCTTCGTGCAGCCGCCCGGGCCGCTCATCACACGGTTTGCGGGTGCCTTCATCGAGGGATTTTCGGTCATGTCCGCCGTCCTGGTCGTCTTGCTCACGATCGATCTGGCGCGGCGTCGCGACGTACCGATCGCCCTCGCGCTCCCGGTTTCACTTGCAACGTTCGCGCTGCTCCTGCCGCTGCGCCAAACGGCATCGCTCGCCGCCTTCACGCACGCGCTCGGGAGCAGCGGGCTCTTTCTCGCAATGGGCGCGGCGCTCGGCACGGTCACCGCCCTGCGCCTCGCACGCCGGCGATTTGGGGCGCCCGGTGGTGTGCTCGTGAGCCTGATTCTGGTTGGAACGGCGGTCGTGCTTGCCGTTGCCGGCGTCTCGCTCAGCGCGCGGCTGAACGCGATGATCGCACCGCTTGGACATCTGGGCGACAGTCTCACGGCACTTCTCTTCATTACGCTCGTCCAGCAACTACTGTGGCTGGTCGGCATTCACGGCGCAGCGCTGCTTGCACCGGTGATTCTGCCGGTGTACCTCACCTTGCAGAGTGAGAACACGACGGCGCTGGCGCGCGGCGAGCCGCTGCCGCACATCGTCGTCACCTCGTTCTTTCTCTTCATCACGCCGGGCGGTTCAGGCGGGACGCTCCCGCTGGTCGTCCTGCTGCTGCGTAGCCGCGTGCAACGACTGCGCACCGTGGCGTACGCCTCGTTCGTACCGGCGCTCTTCAACGCCAACGAACCGGTGACGTTCGGCTTGCCGATCGTCCTCAATCCAATTCTCGCGGTGCCGTTCGTTGCGGTCCCTTTGATCTTGAGTGTGACGACGTACGTGGCGATGTCGTGGGGATGGGTCGCTCGGCCGGCAGTCTATCTCTTCTCCTGGATCCCACAGCCGCTCGCCGTCATCTTGGCGACGAAGGATTGGCGCGCCGAGGTTCTCGTCGTCGCAAATATCGTGCTCGCGTTCTTGCTCTACGCGCCGTTCGTGCGACGGTATGAGCACCAAGAGGCGAAGCGTGCCGCCGCAACGAGTGAGGCGTCGTGATCGAACCACTCTTGGAACGCTTTCGCGTTCATCCCGATGTCGCCGCGGCAGCGCGGCGCGCGGTCGCGCGCACGGCGCGGCCCGCAGCAGATCCGCTGCTGCGCGATCGCGTGGAATCGAAGGTGCTGCAAGCGTTTGTGGACGAAGGCATCGCGCAGAGCGACCTCGCCGGAACCTTGGGATACGGCTACGGCGATGCCGCCCGCGATTGTTACGAATCGCTTTTGGCGCGCGTGCTCGGAGCGCAGCGCGCGCTCGCGCGCCTCTCGCTCGTCAGTGGAACGCACGCCATCGTGACCGCACTCTGCGCCTGCGTCGGGCCCGGCGAGCGTCTGGTCGCTGCCACCGGCCGCCCCTACGATACGCTGCGAAACGCGATCGCCGATGCACCGCAATCGCTGGTCGCGCAAGGCATTGCGTACGAAGAAGTTCCGCTCGGCACAAAAGGCCAGGTCGACCTCGAGGCACTGCGTGCGGCCTGTGCGCGCCCAACCGCCGCCGTCTTCGTCCAGCGCTCCCGCGGCTACGGCCCGCGTCCCTCGCTCAGCGCAGCGGCTTGCGGCGAGGTCGTACACGTCGTCCGGGAGGTAGCCCCCGGCGCCGTCGTCGTCGTCGACAACTGCTACGGCGAACTCGTCGAACTGACCGAACCCACCGAGCACGGCGCCGACCTCGTCGCCGGCTCGCTCATCAAAAATCTGGGCGGAAGCCTTGCCCCGGGCGGCGGATACGTGGCCGGGCGCGCCGAGCTGGTCGAACGGGTGGCGACGCGGCACTACGCCCCGGGCCTCGGCGCACAAGTCGGTTCGTCTCTTGGTTTCGGGCGCGCCTTCGTGCAGGGGCTCTTCCAGGCGCCGCAGATCGTGAGCGAGGCGCTTGCCGGGCTGGACTTCGCCGCCGCCCTCTTCGCCGAACTCGGGTTTCCCGTCGATCCGGCTCCCGGCGGCCCGCGGTACGACATCGTTCAGGCGATCAGACTAGGTAGTCCCTCGGCCTTATGCCACTTTGCGCGCGGGCTGCAGCGTGCGATGCCGCTCGACGCCCGCTTCGCCCCGGAGCCCGGCCCGGTACCCGGGTATGCCGAGCCCGTGATCATGTCGAGCGGTGCATTCGTAAGCGGGGCGACCATCGAACTCTCGTGCGACGCTCCGCTGCGCGAGCCGTTCGAGGTGTATCTGCAGGGAGGCACCTCCCGGCGCCACGTGGCGCTGGGCGCACTTTTTGCTGCCGACCGGCTCGCGCATGAAAGCGCACTCCCGATTGCGAAGAGAGGCGATGATGGCGAGTAACGGTCAGCGACCGCACACCCGAAAGTTTGTCCGCGCACCGGTTTCGATGCCGGTTGAGTACGTTCGCGAGAACGAAGATCATCGCAGCACGGGCCAAGCCGTCGATCTCGGCGGCGGCGGTCTGCGTCTGGCGACTTACGAAGATCTGCCGCAAGGCGCATCGTTTCTCTTACGCTTCCGTCTCCCTGACGGCGAACGCGATCTCCTTGCACGTGGACGCATCGTGCTCTCGTTTTACAACGCAGAGTCGAAGCAGTATTACCACGGCATCGCATTCACGCAGATCGATCCCAACGATCAAGTGGCGATCGTTCGGTTCATCGAAGCGACGCTCGCTCGCAGCGACTAGCGAGCGGTGAGGTCGGCGCGCCTAACGGGCGGCGGCGTGTTCCTCTTCGCGCGGTCTGCCGCTGCCCATGAAGCCATAGAAGAAATACCGATTGCCGCTCGCGGTTTCAACCACGATGCGGGTCTCTTCCATGGCTGCCGCCGTGATCGTCTCGCCGACAAGCGTATCGAGGATCATCTGAGCTTGGACGAATTCGGCCTCGCGCAACGAGTCCGGCTCGATCTCCATCAAGTGGATGAGATCGTCCAGTTTGGCGAAGTCTTGCTCATGCGAGCTACCGAAATTTTGATCTTCCACTCCTCCCATACTATCGTCAGCCGGGGGGGCTTACGTTAGCTCTTGGACTGCCTACTCCCCCAGGGGACCCGAGGCCATTAGTCCTAAAGTCTCAATTGTGTATATCCTAGAGGTGATGAGCGGTCCGCTCGACGGAAAGACCTGGGAATTCGAGCAAGAGATCGTCATTGGACGTGACGATGCCGTTGCTGGGGCGTGCATCACGCTCGACCGATACATTTCCCGTAAACACGCCGTACTACGCGGCACGGGGGACCAAGTCATCCTCGCCGATCTCTCCAGTCGCAACGGCACCAAAGTCGTCGACGGTCGCGCCGTGACCACCGAGACACGTCTTCCGCTCGGCGAACGATTCGTCGTAGGCCGGACGCAGCTACGGGTCGTCCGCCTCTAAGCCTATGCACGTCGTGCGGACGCCGGGTTCCACGCGTGCGATCGCGCGGACACTCCCACGGCCGGTCGGTTTTGTCCCTACTATGGGGGCATTGCATCGCGGACATCTCTCGCTCGTCGAGCGCGCTCGTGCAGAGAATGCGGTCGTCGCCGCCTCCATCTTCGTGAACCCCCTGCAGTTCACGCCGGGTGAAGATTTCGAGCGCTATCCGCGCGGCTTCGAGCAGGATGCCCAGATGCTCGAGGCCGCGGGGGTGGAGCTGCTCTACGCACCGAGCGTCGAACGCATGTATCCGCCCAACTTTCGCACGAGCATCAGCGTGCGCGATCTCGGAGATTCCTTTGAGGGAGCCGCGCGGCCCGGTCACTTTCTGGGCGTCGCGACCGTCGTTGCGAAGCTGCTCCACGCGGTTGAGCCGACATCGCTCTACCTCGGCCAAAAAGACGTGCAGCAGACCGCGGTGTTGCGCGCGATGATTCGCGACCTCGACATGGCGACGTGCGTCGTCGTCTGCGAGACGGTACGCGAAAACGACGGGCTCGCGCTCTCCAGCCGCAACGCCTATCTCGATCCCGCGCAGCGCCGGGCCGCGCCCAGCCTCTATCGCGCCCTGAGTGCCGTTCGCACGGCCATTGCCGCCGGCGAGACCGACACCGTGGCGTTGCGGGCGCACGGTGCGGCGTTGATCGAACCGCCGCTGGTGCTCGAGTATCTCGCGATCGTCGATCCGCAGACGTTCGCCGTGCAAGCGAGCGCAAAGCCGCCGGCGGTCATCGTCGGGGTCGCTCGGGCCGGAACGACGCGGCTGCTCGACAACCTCACGGTGCCAGCGGGCGACGGCGTCGATCCCGTGCTCACGCCGCTCAGTTCGCCCCGCACGAACCTGCGGTCGTGAGCCGCATCCTGCTCGGCGTCTGCGGCGGTATCGCCGCCTACAAGGCGGGGGCACTCGTCAGCTCCCTCGTGCAACGCGGCGATGAGGTCGACGTCGTTCTCACCGAGGAGGCCCAACACTTCATCGGTGCCCTGACCTTCAGCGCGCTCACGCATCGCCCGGTGCATACCTCGCTGTGGGGTGCGCCCGAGACGATTCCGCATATCTCGCTGGTGCGCGAGGCCGAGGTCTTGGCAATCGTTCCGGCAACGGCGAACATGATTGCCAAACTCGCCCAAGGTATCGCCGACGATCTCTTGTCGAATGCGGCGCTAGCGGCACGCGTTCCGATCGTGCTTGCGCCGGCAATGAACGCGGCAATGTACGAGAATACGGCGACCCGCACGAACCTGCGAACCTTAGCCGCGCGGGGATACGACATCGTCCAACCCGGCGTCGGCTTTCTCGCCGAGCGCGAGAGCGGCATCGGCCGGCTCGCCGACGAGGAGACGATCCTGGCCTCCATCGATGCGGCGCGCACTCGCGTACGCGACCTCGAAGGGGAACGCGTCCTCGTCACTGCCGGACCGACGCGCGAAGCGATCGATCCGGTTCGCTTCCTGTCGAATCCGTCGACCGGGACGATGGGGATTGAGCTCGCCCGCGAGGCGCTTGGGCGCGGAGCCCACGTCGATCTCGTGCTTGGCCCGACGCTCCTCGAACCACCGGAAGCCGCCCGCGTGACGCGGGTGCAGAGTGCGCAAGAGATGTCCGAGGCGACCCTCGCAAGCGCGAACGAAGCCGACATCGTGATTGCCGCAGCTGCCGTCTCCGATTGGCGCCCCACCCGGACGTATACGCAGAAGGTGCGCAAAGAAGAGGGCGATCCGGTCGTGCATCTCGAGCGCACCCCGGATATTTTGGCGGCCCTCGGCGAGCGCAAGAGCGGCGCCTTCCTCGTCGGCTTTGCCGCCGAAACCGAGGCGCACGAAGCCCATGCGCGTGAGAAGCTCCGGCGCAAACACCTCGACGCGATCGCGGTCAACGACGTCTCGGGCGACGGCGTCGGCTTTGGGGCCGGCGAGAACGAGCTCGTGGTGTTGTGGGGCGAGAGCGGGCGCGCGGCGCTGGCCCGCGCCCACAAGCGCACACTCGCTCGCACGCTGTGGGACGTGCTGCTGGATATTCGAAAGCAGCGCAGCTGAGATGCTGCTCGCCGTCGACGTCGGCAACTCCGAGACCAAGCTCGGCTTTTTCGCACGTACCAGCAACGGCGTCGGCGGCGGTACGCTCACCCGCACCTGGCGTGTCACGACGGCGCGCCGGCGGACCGCAGACGAGTTCGGCGTCTTGTTCGCAGCGCTCTTCCGGCGCGCGGAGATTCCGCTCGAAGCCGTGCGCGCAATCGTCGTCTCGAGCGTCGTTCCGCAAAACGACAAAGCACTCGCCGAAGCATGCCGGCTGTACTTCAACTGCGAACCGCACTTTTTCAACGTTGCGCGACAGCGGCTGCTGGTGGTGCGCACCGAGCGCCCGAAAGAACTCGGCTCCGACCTTGCGGCCGCGGCGATCGGCGCGGTTGCCCTCTACGGCGCGCCGGTCATCGTCATCGGGTTCGGCACTGCTACGACCTTCGGTGCGGTTGGCCGCGACGGCGCATACCTCGGCGCAGCGCTCGCGCCCGGCATTCAAATATCGATCGACGCGCTCGTTGCGCGCACGGCGAAACTGCCGCAAGTCTCACTCGAAGCGCCAAGTTCTCCCATCGGCATCGACACCGTCTCCGCCTTGCAATCCGGCATCATCTACGGGTATGTCGGCCAGACCGAGGGGATGGTCGCGCGCATGAAGGCCGAGCTGGGCGACGATGCGGGCGTGGTGGCTACCGGCGGCCTCGCCGACATCGTCGCGCGTGAGACGCGCGCCATCGACCACGTCGAGCCGCACCTCGTCCTACTGGGCCTGCACCGCTACGTGGAGAGCGAGATCGGCTTCTCGGTCTAGGCACGTCCGGCGCACCTGGTTCTCCGGGCGCCGATGGCGTATACTGCTCGGGATGCCCGCGCTTGCGCCGCTCCACATCGGCTCCCTCTCGATCTGGCCGCCCATCGTGCTCGCGCCGATGTCGGGGGTGACCAATCGCACCCTGCGGGCCCTCTACAAGCCCTTCGGTTTCGGACTGACCGTGACCGAGTTCGTCTCGTCCAACGCCTTGCAGTACGGCAACCAGCGCACGATGGAGATGATCGACCAGCACGGGGTCGAGAAGCCGGTCTCCACGCAGCTCTGGGGCAGCGATCCGGCGCTGATGGCGCGCGCGGCAAAGCTGGTGCGCGAGTGCGGCGCCGATATCGTCGACATCAATTTCGGCTGTCCCGCACCCAAGGTGACGAAGACCGAGGGAGGCAGCGCTTGTCTGCGTGATGTGGACCGTTGCGCAGCGATCATGAAAGCCGTGGTCGAGGCGGTCGACTGTCCCGTGACCGTCAAGATGCGCCTGGGTTGGAGCGAAGATCGCTTGGTCTTCATCGACGTCGCACGCCGTGCACAGAGTGTCGGGGTGCAAGCCGTCACCTTGCACGCGCGCACCGCCAAACAGTTCTATCGTGGAAACGCCGATTGGGCACGTATCGCCGAACTCAAGCGCGCCGTCGATCTCCCGGTCATCGGCAATGGTGATCTCGGCGACGCGTCGCTCGCACTGGCACGCATGCGCGAAAGTGGCGTCGACGCGATCATGCTCGGCCGCGCCGTGCTAGGCAATCCGTGGCTTGTGAGCCAGATACGCGCGCGAATGGAAGGCACTGATCCGCAGCCGTATCCGAGCGCTCCCGAACGCCTGCGCTTCGCGTTGCACCACTACCGGACGATGATCTTGGAGTGGGGCGAGACGCGTGCCGTGCCGCAGATGCGCAAGCATCTCGGCTACTATCTCAAAGGCTTCCCGGGCGCAAGCGAGCTGCGCGAGCGCGTGGTGCGCACGTTGACGGCGGCCGAGACGATCGCCGCCGTCGAGGAGACGATCGCGCGGCTCGAGACGCACGAGACCGTCGCCGCCTAGTGAGCAGCGAGACGTCGCTCGAGCACCTCTACGGTGCGTCGTCACCGCAGGAATTGTACAGCGAAACGTACGGCAACTACAAAGCGTTCGTGAACCCGGCGCTCGCGCGTGTGATGAAACTCTCCGGCAGCCCGGTGGAAGTGCGCGCCGGCGGCACGACCATCTGGGATCATACGGGCAAAGCCTACCTCGATTTTGCGGGCGGCTACGGCGTCTTCACGCTGGGACACTCGCATCCACGCGTCGTTGCAGCAGTAAAAGCGCAACTCGACTTGATGTCACTCTCGGGGAAGACGATGTTCAATCCGTTGGTGGGGCAGCTGGCGCGAGCGCTCGCAGCGATTGCGCCCGGCGATCTGGCCATCTCGTTCTTATCCAACAGCGGCACCGAAGCCGTCGAAAGCGCCCTCAAACTCGCGCGGGCGGCGACCAAACGCACCAAACTGGTAGCGACGACGCATGCCTTTCACGGCAAAACGATCGGCGCACTTTCGGTGAGCGGTCGCGATACGTTCAAGGGCGCCTTCGCGCCTCTGCTGGCGAATGTCGTGCATGTGCCGTTTGGCGACGCCGTTGCCTTGGAGGGCGCGCTGGACGGCGCGGCGGCCTTTATCGTCGAACCGATTCAAGGCGAAGGCGGCGTCACGATTCCGCCCGACGGCTACCTGACACGTGCACGTTCGTTGTGCGACGCGGCCGGGGCGTTGCTCATCGCCGATGAGGTACAGACGGGGCTCGGCCGATGCGGCGAGCTCTTCGCGTGTAATTTCGAAGGTGTCGTACCCGATGTGATGACGCTGGCGAAGGGCCTCTCGGGTGGCGTCGTTCCGGTGGCGGCGTCGATCGCGCGTCCCGCGGTCTGGAATGCTGCATACGGACAAGCCCCGCTGCTCCACACCTCGACGTTTGGCGGAAATCCGCTCGCCTGCGCCGCCGCACTCGCCGGGCTCGACGTCCTGCGCGAGGAGCAACTCGTCGTCAATGCGCGCGACCGTGGCGAGCAGCTTATCGCGGGGGCACGCGCGATTGCGGCGGAGTTTCCAAGTGTCATTCGTGAGGTGCGCGGCCGCGGTCTGCTCGTGGGCGTCGAGCTGCGCAATGAGGGCTACGGCGGCACGATCGTTCCCGAGATGCTGCGTGCGGGCGTGACGGCTGCTTGGACGCTCAACCGTCAGAACGTCATTCGGCTGGAGCCGCCCCTGATCGTGACCGCACCCGAAGTTGCGCGGGCACTCGAAGCATTGCACGCGGGCGTACATGCGGCTCATGCTAAGCTCGGCGTCCTTCCCGATACCACGACAGGCTGATCTCGCGTTGCCGTTTGTCCAAACCGAGATCGTCATCGCGGCGCCGGCTCGTGACGTCTACGAACTCGCCAAAGATCAAGAGCGCTTTCCGCAGTTCATGCCCGACGTCGAATCGGTCACCGTCCTCGAACGCAGCGGCGACCGAGCCGTCACACGCTGGAAGACGCTCGTCGAAGAGGCGCCGATCGAATGGACCGAAGAAGACCTCTTCGACGACGCCAACGTTCGCATCGATTACCGCCTGATCGAAGGCGACCTCGATACGTTCGAGGGCAGCTGGACGTTCGTCGAAGAGGCCGGCGTGACGCAGGTCACCCTCGGCGTCGAATACGATTTCGGCGTGCCGACGCTCGCCGAGCTGATCGGCCCCACGTTGCACAAAAAGGTTCAGGAGAACAGCGAGATGATGCTCGCCGCCCTCAAACGCGAAGCGGAGGCGCGCGTCTCGGAGCTTCGCTGAGCGTCAGACGACCGAAGCTTCGAAGTGTTGCACGAGGGGAGTGGGATCATAAAAGTGATGCAGCCGCGCTTTCCATTGCTGAGCGCGCGCGATACTAGCCGCGCGCGCCGCGTATGCGCAGGACGATCGAGGCACTCGCGTAGATCACGACCGCCACGTAGGCGGCGATGACGAACGCGTGCGGTCCGGGGATATCCTCACGGATCTCACGATATTGCACGCCCAGGCCGATGAGCGCGACGACGAGCAAGGCGAAGCTGATCGCGTTGCGCGTGACGCGGCTCATCATACGGAACCCGCCGCTCTCAGGCGTCCGGCCGCGCGAAAGCCACGATCGTGTTCTTGAAACGGTCGTTAGTCCACAGACGCTGCCCGTCATACGCAAGTCCACGCGCACGAAACGGGATCGCGGCAAGCTCGAGGCTTTCGTAAGGATCGGCGCGCAAATCGAGGCGGAGCAGGCGATAGTCGTCGCTTTCGCGGCTCTCCGTCGTCACCAGGAAGAAGTAGCCGTCGACGACCACCATCCCCGTGATCTCGCGTGGCACCGGAATAGTGCGCCGGACGGCGCCCGTGCCGTCGAGTTCGAGGATGCGTTTGTCGTAGCGCTGACTGAGAAAGAGCGACTCACCGTCGTACGCGAGGAACGAGCCGGTATCGTTTGGGCAGGGGACTGCGCCGTTCTTGAATCCGTGTCCAACGATATAACGGCGAATCGAGCGATTGTCGTCCGGCTCATCTCCGCAGACGATGCGCAGCTCGTCGCCGGTGACGGTAATTCCGTAGGGCTTGCCAGGCGTCGCAGCCTCCTCGGTGACCGAACCCCGGCTCGCATCGAGCCCGTAGAGGCGTTGAGCTTCGTATGAACCGAGCCAGAGGGTCGT
>DATJTD010000170.1:0-10043 GCA_035503775.1 Candidatus Acidiferrales bacterium | reverse complement strand
GCCTTTGCGCCCGAGGGAGGGCCCGCACCCAACGTCCCCGCAGCCGCAACACCGGCGTCCGAACCGGTGCAAAACGAACTCCTCGGGGTGGTCGTCGGCGAACGCGCCTTTGCACTGGTGAGCGATCAAGGCGAGACGCGTATCGTCCGTACCGGCGACCGTTTTCAAGGGCATACGATCGCGCGCATCACGGCGGGCGGCATCACCTTCAGCGATGGATCGCACGCCACGATTCCGTTACCCGAGTGAGACGTCCGCTCGTTTTCGCCCTCGCCTGCATCTTGGCAACCGCGCCGATCGCAACGAGCCCGGTCATGGCCGCCGCGCCGCGGGTCTCCATCGACGTGCGTGACGCCGATATCATCGACGTTCTCCGCCTGCTCGCAACTGAAGCTGACGCCAGCATCATCACCGACGACTCCGTGCCACATGACAAAGTCACCCTGCACTTGGAGGGCGTGACCTTCATGCAGGCGCTCACCGTGTTGGCACAGGCGTACGATCTACAAGTCCGCAATGAAAACGGCGTCCTCATCGTTGGTTCGAGTGCCTCGATGAACCGCAAGTACGGTGACGACAACGGTCCGCTCGCTGCGCAAACCGTCGTCATACCGGTTCAAAACGCGAGCCCCGACGATTTGGTCAAGCCGCTTACCGAGGCGCTCGAAGCGGGTACGGTCGTCGTCGGCGACCGGCGGACCGGTTCGTTGATCATCACGGGTGACGCCCCCACGATCCAGCGCGCGCGGCGCCTCATCGCCGCCCTCGACGCGCCGCTCGGTGGGCAGAGCTCCTCTCAAGCAACGTCGATTCACCTGAACTTCACCCGAGCAGACGAAGCGGCCAAGCAGCTCAAAGGCATACTGCCCGACGACAGTTACAGCGCCGACGACAGCGCCAACATCATCTTGGTCACGGGTCCCCCCGCCGTGCTGGCAACTGCCAGAGCCTTAATCCAGGCGATCGACGTTCCCTCACCGCAGGTCATGTTCGAAGTACGTGTTGCCGACATCATGAGCAACAACGACTCTTCGAACGTCGGGGCGATCTTCGGAGGGCTGCAGTCCGTCAACAACACGATCAACGGCGTCTCCAATTCCGGAACGGTCCAAACTCCCCAACAATTCAACTACCAGATCACGCCGTTCGTCGGTAAAACGATCGGGGTGTTCGCGCAACTCAACGCGATGGTTTCCCACGGCGAAGCACGCCTGCTAGCGACACCGCGCATCGCGACCTTGAACAACCAAGAAGCCTCTATCCTGATCGGCACCCAGTACCCGATCGTCACGACGACCTCCAACAGCGGCGGCCAGAACGTCAACATCAGCTATGTCGACATCGGCGTCAAACTGCGCGTAACCCCCACCATCGGCGCCGACGGCAGCATCATCGCCGAACTCCACCCCGAACTGAGCACCCTCGACGCGATCGTGGAGAGCGCCGGTTCGAGTGCGCCCCAAATTTCCGACCGTAAAGTGGATACGACGTTACGTATCCAAAAAGACGAGACGGTCGTCATCGCCGGGCTCCTGCGCGACTTCGACACGACGACGATCACGAAGTTTCCCTTCCTCGGCGACATCCCGATCTTCGGCGAGCTTTTCAAGGATCGCCAGCACACGCACCTCAAGGACGACGTCGTCTTCCTCATCACCCCGCACATCGTCCAGTAGCCGGCGCCGCGGAGCCGAACCTTTTTGCGAGCCTCGCGGTCTCTCATAGCGTGAGATTGAGTATTCGCGACCTTGGACGGCAGGGACTCGCCGTCTGCGAGATCGGCCTCGGTTGCATGGGGATGAGCCAATCGTACGGTGCCGCCGACGAACCAGAGTCAATCGCCACCTTGTATCGCGCCATCGAGCTGGGCTGCACGTTCTTCGATACCGCCGAAGTCTACGGCCCTTTTACCAACGAGGAACTCCTTGGCCGATCGCTCGAAGGGCGGCGCGATCAAGTGCTCCTCGCCACCAAGTTCGGTTTTCGTTTCGAAGGCGGCAAGGCTGCGGGGATGGAGCTCGATAGCCGCCCCGAGCATATCCGGCTCGCCGTGGACGGCTCGCTGCGCCGCCTTCGCACCGGCTACATCGACCTGCTCTACCAGCATCGCGTCGATCCCGCCGTTCCTATAGAAGAGGTCGCAGGCGCTGTCGGCGAGTTGATCGCCGACGGCAAGGTCCGTTTTTTCGGTCTATCGGAAGCCGGGGTCAACACCATCCGCCGCGCCCATGCGGTCTTTCCGGTCTCGGTAGTGCAGAGCGAGTATTCGTTGTGGGAGCGCAATCTCGAACGTGACGTGCTCCCGGTGCTGCGCGAACTCGGCATTGGGCTCGTGGCCTTCTCGCCGCTGGGGCGCGGGTTCTTGACCGGAAATGCCAAGCGCGCCGAAGAGTATCCGCCCGACGACTTCCGCCGCGGCGATCCCCGCTACCAGGGAGAGAACTACGACGCCAACGTGCAGGCAGCACAGACCGTGCGCGAGATCGCCGCGAGCCAGCATGCGACGCCCGCCCAAATCGCACTCGCTTGGCTGCTACAACGCGGCGAAGACATCGTCCCAATTCCTGGGACCAAACGCCGCACGTATCTTCAGGAAAATATAGCTGCCGCCGCATTCAAGCTCGAACCCGCACAGATAGCGGCGCTCGACGAGGCGCTGGCGCCCGAAAAGATCGCGGGGCCGCGGTACAACGCAGCGCGGATGGCGCAGATCGATCGATAAAGGCGAGGCGGAGGGGAGGCGCCGCGCCTCTGTCGTACCGGCTTACCTGATGAAAAACGAAGCGGTCATCGGCGGGATCACGGTCGCCGGTCAGCCCACCGACGAGGAACTGCGCAATTTGCGGGCACGTGGGTTCACCACGCTGGTCAACGTTCGGGCCGCAGGCGAGCTCGACGAGCCGGAGGAGACCAAAGCAACGGCCGCCGGCCTGCGCTACGCGGAGGCGGGCTTCACCGCCTCGACGCTCTCCGAGGAGCACGTGAAGCGCATTCGCGACGCTGTCGAGTCGAGCGCAGGGCCCGTTGCAATTCATTGCGCCGGGGGTACGCGTGCGGCCGTGGTGGCGGCGATCATCTCGGCGGAGAAGACCAGCGCCTCGGCCGACGAAGCCCTGCGCAAGATCGACGAGGCGGGATTCGATGTCGAGGGAACGCCCTACGCCCTCTTCGTTCGCCGCTACTTTCAGCGATAAGTCCGCCGCTACTTTTAGCGATAAGTTCGCCGCTACTTTCAGCGATACGAGGAGGAGCCGTGGCCGACGTCACGATTACGATCCGCCCGATGGGGCCTTACATCGTGCAAGGGCCCGTCGAGTTGCGCGATTCGCAGGGAAACGTTCTGCAAGCTCCCGGCACAACGATCGCGCTCTGCCGCTGCGGAGCTTCGACCACGAAGCCCTTTTGCGACGGGACGCACTCGAAGATTGGCTTTCTCGCGGCCACCAAGGCCGTCGAGGAGACCTGACCGGCGCGTCAACTCGAAAGGCTCGGCAGGATCTCCAGTGCAATCAGCGCATCGGCCTGCTCGCGAAATCGCATCGTGGAACAGGTGCGCGCGAGCGACATGCGCGCGTTGAAGATCGCAGCTTGGTTGACGCGGTGGTCTTTCCAAGAGAAACTCTCTTGATCGAGGCGGAAATTGCTCGCCTTCTCATCCAGGAGAATTTGGGTGAGCTCTTGCACGTCGAGATCGAAGGCAAACGAGAGGACCGCGGCGCCGAAGACGTTCAGTAGACCGTGCTCGGGGAGACCCGTCTGTGGGTTCGTCCGCCGCAGGGGCGCCTGCACGCCGTTGGCCTTGATCGGAATCTCATATTTGCGCGCGGTCGCGATGAAGAAGGCGACGTCGCTACAGTCGAGCACGACGTCGGCCGGCCCGCTGCAACGAACGGCAGCGCAGAGCATCGTACGTCCCGCACGGCGTTCGCGCGCGATCGCATCGAGCAGATCACCGACGAGCAGCTGCGCGTCATGTGGCATCTCCAAAAAGACGGGGATCGTGTACGGAAGCTCGGCGACGGCGAGCTTCTGCACGACGGCATGGACCCGCGCGCCGGCATCCGCCGCCCCCGCCTTGACGATCGGGACGTCGAGCGCGCGCACGGCGATCGGCTGGCGTTCCCCGTAGACATAGCGCCCCACGAGCGTATAGTCCACCCGCGGATCGGGGCTGTTGATCAGAACGCAGACGGGGAGCGGCTGACCGTCGCAGGCGAGACGAATGTCGCGTAGTAGGGGGTTCTCGACAAGTCGTTCCAAATTCGAAGCAGGGACGACGACCCGGGCGAGCATCCAAGCCTCGGGGCTGCTCCGATCGCGGAGATAGACGCGCAGTGCCTCGTCGACCGACAGCGCTGCGGGTGGCCGCAGACCGTCAAAGTCAACGAGCTCTCGCAAAAACATGCGGAGCGCGCTGTTTATCATCCGTAATCCTCCTTTTGCTCCTGCTGTGGAGCTTGATTGGCTTGGAGTAGCAAGCCTCCCTCGCGGCTAATACACAAATCATCGCACACGACCAGGGCCCGATAGCCGAACTCTACGTTTCGACCGACATCGAAGCCGACGGACCATGTCCTGGGCTTCACTCGATGTTGAGCATCGGCATGGCCGCATTCACAATCGAGAAGGAACTGGTCGGCACGTTCTCGCGCAACCTCGAGGTGTTGCCGGGTGCCGAGGTCGACGAACGTACCGCGGCATGGTGGCGTCTCCCGGGAAACGCCGAGGCCTATCAGCGCTCGCGCCTCGACCTCGTCCCCCCGCTGCAGGCGATGACCGAGTGCCGCAGCTGGCTCGAACGCATGCGCGCTTTTGGGCGCCCGGTCATCTGCGGCGCTCCCAGCGGATTCGATTTTACCTTCATCTACTACTATTTCCAGCGGATGCTCGGCGAGAGCCCGGTCGGCTTCGCCAGCCTCGACATGCGCAGCTACGCGGCGGCCGTGCTGCGCAAGCAATATCGTCAAGTCGGAAAGCGCCAGTACCCGCCGGAGTGGATCGATCCCGGTTTGCCGCACACGCACGTCGCCCTCGATGACGCAATCGAGCAGGGCTGCATTCTGGTCAACATGATGCGCACCAACCTTCAACTGCCGCGCATCGAGCAGTACGTCGACGCGCGCACGACCTCTCCCCCGCGGCCGGTCGCCCCGTAGCAGGAAGGTCCGCTACACTCGCTGAGCGAGGACAGCAGGTCGCCGGCGTGAGGCGCCGGTAATTCGGCGAATGCAATTCTGCTGGCGTCCCGTCTACGGCAAGGCGAGTATCTTCATGGTCGCGGGGTTACTCGCGGCTACCAACCTGGCGTGGGCGGCGCCGCACGTTCCCGCCGCGGTACCGACCGCAACGCCGACCGCGATGCCTACCAAAGACGACGAAGATCTGGGCGACGGGACACCGACTGTCGCGCGCTTCACCAAAGACGCGGAGGAAGAGCCCGGGCTCTTCACACTCGACCGCAAAGACGGCAAAGTCTATGCGCAGCTACGGCCCGACCAGCTCGATCAGGACTTTCTCGAGCACGTCGTCCCCGCGAACGGCCTCGGCGGCTTCGGTTTCGAGTCGGGTGACATGTGGGCCCAAGCGGCACGCATCGTGCGTTTCACGCTGGCCGGTAAGGATATCGCGGTGGTGTGGCCGCAGACGCGCTTCCTTGCGCGGCCCGGAACGCCGCTGGCCACCGCCGTCGGCGAATCGACCGCGGCTTCAGTGCAAGCACTGCTTCCGATCGTCGCGCAGAACAAGTCGGGCCTGATGCTAGTCGACCTCTCGCCGCTGGTCAGTGATACGATCGGCCTCGAAAGCGCGCTCAATGCGGTCGTCAACGACTCCGGCGACGACGCCTATCATTTCGATTCGTCGCGCAGCTATTTCGGCCCGAGCAAAGCCTTCCCCGAAAACGTCGTCATCGAGACCGAGCAGACCTTTGCCTCATCGAATGCGCAGGCGATCGATACGGTCACGGAACCCCGCAGCATCCAGTTTCGCGTGAAGTACAACTTCGCGCAGCTGCTGAGTTCGCCCGATTACATGCCGCGTCTCGGCGACGACCGCGTCGGTTTCTGGACCGATCCGCACATCGACTTCGGCCACGATACCCGGCGCGATCCCTATCTGCAGTACATCGTGCGCTGGAATCTGAAGCCGTCCGACCCGTCGAAGCCCCTCTCGCCGCCCAATAAGCAGTTGGTGTGGTATCTCGACCGGTCGATTCCGACCGAGTACCGGGCGCCGATCCGCGCTGCGGTCCTCGAGTGGAACAAGGCGTTCGCGAAAGTCGGCATCTCCAACGCGATGACCGTCGTCGATGCGCCGAACGATCCGAGCTGGGACCCCGACGACATCCGCTATAACGTGATTCGCTGGGTCACCGACGCCCAGTCGGCCTTTGGTGCCGAGGCGCAGATCATCTGGGACCCGCGCACCGGCGAGATTCTGCGCGGCGGCGTGCTGCTCGACAGCAACCTGGTGCGCAGCGCAAAGTTCATGTACCAGAAGTACATCGCCTCGGTCGCCAAGCTCCATCACCCTTCGGCGTCAGAAGACGACTACGGCACCGGGATGATGGCCCAGGCGCAATACGGCGCGACCGCGCTCTCGCTCATGTACCCCGGTCGTCCGTTGCCCGAATCGTTCTGGCGCGACTATCTCAAGGCCGTCGTGCTGCACGAGATCGGCCACGATTTCGGGCTCTCGCACAACTTCCGCGGCCACGACGCCTTCACCGCAAAAGAGCTGCAGAGCCTGGCTTTCACCGAGCGCCACGGCGTCGCGTCGTCGGTCATGGAGTACTCGCCCCTCAATCTCTGGCCAAAGGGGACGCCGCAAGGCACCTACTGGCCGGCGACGATCGGACCGTACGACTATCATGTGATCCATTGGGGATACGCACGCATCCCGGGGGCGAAGACGCCTGAAGACGAGACACCGATCCTCGACCGCTGGGCGTCGGAAGCGACCAATCCGCTCTTCGCGTTCTCAGGTGACGAGGACGCGGAGTACGATGGGCACGCCGTCGACCCGCGCGTCGCGCCGTTCATGCTCACCAATACACCGATCGACTGGTGCCGGACCCAGCTCGCACTCAACCGCCAACTGCTGGCGACGCTCGATCAGCGCTTCCCGCGCCTCGAGCAGCCCTGGGACGACGAACGCGTCGCGTTTGGTGCGATCGTAAATCACTACGTCACCTGCGCCGATTCGATGACGCACTACATCGCGGGCGAATATCTCTCGCGCGCGCGGCGTGGCGACCCGAACGCGCCGGCGACGCCGCTCACCCCCGTGCCGCGTGCACTCGAATACCGCGCCTTCACGATCTTCAGCCACGCACTCCTCGACGACGATGCATGGCGAATCTCGCCGGAGACCTTACGCCGGCTGGTCTATACGGAATATGCGCCGCTCAGCGACTTCGGATACGATCCGAGCCCACGCCATGACATCCCCATCTCGCAGCTTGCGTCGGCGATCGTGCAGTCGGAGCTCAATTACCTCTTCACTCCACTGCTGCTCGAGCGACTCGAAGATCTTCCGTACAAAGCGCGCCCCGGGGAGACGATGACCTTGGCCGACCTCTTCTCGTGGACGCAGGACGCGATCTTCGGTGATCTGGCAAATGGCCGTTATCCCACCACGAGCATCCGGCGCGATACGCAGCGCGCGTACACGCGCATGCTCGCCTCGATGATCACGAGCCCGCAGCCGGGGACACCGGATGACGCACAAGCCCTCGCACGCCTGGAACTGACATCGTTGACCGGATATCTCAAGCACGACTTAGCATCATCTGGGATCGACCTTCAGACCCGCGCCCACCTCGAGGCGCTGCAAGTCGATGCGAACCGGGCGCTCTCGGCGCAAGTCGTTATCCCCGCTGAATAATCCGTCGCAGCGATGCTCCCGCAACGGAGGGGCGTTCCGCGATGGCGAAAAGCCACCTCATGGCGAAGCCCGTTCGCGTCGATGCCGTCATGCTCGAAGCGCGCGCTGCCCTGCTTGCAAAACGCTCGTTCAAGACGACTGCAAAGCAAGCTGGTATCGAGCTTGCCCTGGCTTGTATTGACCTCACCACCCTCGAGGGGAAGGACACGCCGGGCCGGGTTCAGGCACTCTGCGCGCGCGCACAGCGTCCCGCTCCGGGCGTCGGCCCTGTCGCCGCCGTCTGCGTCTATCCTTCGCTGGTAGCGGTAGCTCACACGGCGCTGGCCGGAAGCGGCGTCAAAGTCGCCTCGGTAGCAACGGCCTTTCCCTCGGGCCAGGCGCCGCTCGCCGTCAAGCTAGCCGATACGCGCGCTGCGGTCGCAGCCGGCGCCGATGAGATCGATATGGTGATCGACCGCGGAGCCTTCCTCTCGGGTGAATTTGCGCAGGTGGTGCGTGAGATCGAAGAAGTCAAATCGGCCTGCGGCCGCGCGCAGCTCAAAGTCATCCTCGAGACCGGGGAGCTTGGATCGTACGCTGCCATTCGGCTCGCCTGCGATCTCGCGCTCGGGGCCGGCGCGGACTTCATCAAGAGCTCAACCGGCAAGATCGGCGTCTCGGCGACGCCCGCAACGGCCTTACTCATGGCCGAAGCGATACGCGATCATCTCCGCCGCAGTGGCCGCTGCGCCGGACTCAAACTCGCCGGCGGTATTCGTACCACAAAGCAGGCGCTGGGGTATCTCGCGATCGTCAACGAGACCTTAGGCGACGCATGGCTGACCCCGCAGCGGCTGCGCCTGGGTGCCTCGACGCTGCTCGACGATCTGCTGATGCAACGCCTCAAAGAGCAGAGCGGGTCGTACGCGGGACGGGCATATGTTGCAAGCGTCTGAACTCGCCGCCCCGCCCTTCGACTACGCGCCTTCACTCGAATCGACGGCGCCGGCTCAGTTGCGCGAACGGTACGGGCTCTTCATCGGCGGGGAGTGGGTCGACGCGCACGACGGCAAGACGTTCACGACGATCAACCCTGCAACCGAGCAGGCACTCTGCGAAGTGGCCTACGGGGGCGCGGCCGACGTCGATCAAGCGGTCCGCGCCGCGCGCCGCGCCTTCGACAAATACTGGCGCAAGATTCGTCCCAGCGAGCGCGCGAAATATGCATACCGGATCGCGCGAGCACTCGGCGAGCGCGCGCGCGAACTCGCCATCATCGAGACCCTCGACTGCGGCAAGCCCATACGCGAGTCGCGGGATTTCGACGTCCCGCAAGCGACGGCGCACTTCTTTTACCATGCCGGTTGGGCAGACAAGCTCGCGTGGGCGCTGAGCGGGACGCAGCGCGCACGGCCGCTGGGCGTTGTCGGCGCGATCGTTCCGTGGAATTTCCCGCTGCTCATCGCGGCTTGGAAGATCGCGCCGGCACTCGCTTGCGGCAATACCGTCGTGCTCAAACCCGCACCGACGACGCCGCTGACGGCCCTTGCGCTCGCCTCGATCATCGCGGAGGCCGATCTTCCGCCCGGTGTCGTCAACGTGGTGACGGGCGACGATCGGACCGGTGCTGCGCTCGTCGAGCATCCCGACGTCGACAAGCTCACGTTCACGGGTTCAACCGAGGTCGGCAAACAGATCCGGCGCACCGTTGCGGGAACCAAGACGAAGCTTTCGCTCGAACTCGGCGGCAAATCCGCCATCATCGTCTACGACGATGCACCGCTCGATCAAGCCGTCGAAGGGATCGTCGAAGCGATCTACTTCAATCAAGGACACGTCTGCTGTGCGGGCTCGCGGCTGCTCGTACAAGAGCGCATCGCGCATGAGCTCTGCGAACGGCTGCAGGAGCGCATCGACCGCCTACGCCTCGGTGATCCGCTCGACAAGAACACCGACATCGGTGCGATCAACTCGCGTGCGCAGCGGGACCGCATCGCCGAGTTCGTGCGCGGCGGAATCGAAGAGGGGGCGACGCTCGTGCAGCAACGCTGCACCTTGCCCGAACGAGGCTTCTTCTTTCCGGCGAGTTTCTTCACGGGGGTGCAGCCCTCGGCGCGGATCGCCCGGGAAGAGATTTTCGGGCCGGTCCTCTCGGTGATGACGTTCCGGACCGCCGACGA
>DATJTD010000169.1:0-6149 GCA_035503775.1 Candidatus Acidiferrales bacterium | reverse complement strand
GGGAACGTCTGCCGCCGGCTGACGCTCCCGGAGGGCTCCTTCCACCTCTCCTACGACGCGTTCGTCGCGACGCCCGACGAGCCCGACCCGGTGGAGCTCGGCGCCGAGCAACTCGCCGTCGCGGACTTGCCCGACGACGTGCTCGTCTATACGCTGCCGAGCCGGTACTGTCTCTCGGACGTGTTGAGCGAACGTGCGTGGGAGCTCTTCGGAAACATGCCCGCCGGCTGGGCGCGCGTGCAGCAGATCTCCGACTGGGTGCACAATCACGTCCAGTTTGCCTACGGCACGAGCACGCGGGCGACGACGGCGCTCGACGTGTACGAGCGGGGCGTCGGTGTCTGCCGCGACTTCACGCACCTCGGCATCACGTTTTGCCGCGCCCTCAACATCCCCGCGCGCTACGTTTTCGGCTATATCCCCGATATCGACGTCCCGCCCCCGGATGCGCCGATGGACTTTTGCGCGTGGTTCGAGGCCTACCTCGGCGGCCGCTGGTGGACCTTCGATCCGCGCAACAACCAGCGCCGCAAGGGCCGTGTCCCGATCGCTCGCGGCCGCGACGCGCTCGACGTGGCTATGGTCACCACCTATGGTGCGCCGATACTGGAGAAAATGATCGTTTGGGCAGACGAAGCTCGCCTTGTAGGAGGAAGATTCACTGACTAAATCCGCCTTGGCCTCAATGGAACTGATGGACCACGCGACCCTGAACTGGTGCGGAGCACGCAAAGCGACCTACCTCATACACCAGCACTTCCGCTACGAATATCCCGGGCCGATTCGCGATCTCGATCATCGCCTGATGATCGTGCCGCGGCTTCGGCATGGCGATCAACGGCGCATCGTACAACGCGTCGACATCCTCCCCGATGCACGAGCCGTACTCGGTCAGGACGCCTTCGGGAATGAACTCGCGCTGGTCGCGCTGCCGCACGTCGAGGGGACACTCGAGTTCGAGCACTGGTCGGTCGTCGAGCGGAACACGAGTCACGGCGAACACCGCGTCACCGCGGGACAGCTCGCAGACCCGCGCTACCGGAACGCGAGCAAGCTCACCCGGCCCGATGCAGAGTTGCGAGAAGCCGCGCAGACGCTGCGGGCGGCGCATGCCGATCCGCTGGAGCTGGCGAACGCGCTGAACACCTTCGTGCACCGCACGATGTCGTACAAGGCCGATGTGACCGACGTCTCGACGACGGCCGCGGCCGCCTTCGCGCTGCGCCGCGGTGTCTGCCAAGACTACGCCCACGTGATGCTGGCAATCGCGCGAACGTGCGGCTTGGCGGCGCGGTACGTCTCGGGTCATCTGCTTGGTGAGGCCGGAACGCACGCCTGGGTAGAAGTGCTCATACCGTCGGGCGATCAGGCGCTGGTCGTCGCGTTCGATCCGACCCATGGCTGTCGTACGACCTTGGGGTATCTCGTCGTCGCCGTCGGCCGCGACTACGCCGACGTCGCTCCGACGTCGGGAGTCTACAGCGCGCCGTATGTCGGACGCCTTCGCGCGCGCAAGCGTGTCGGGGTCAGTGCCGTGGAGTACGCGGCCTAAAGAGCACCGAACGGGCGGCATTATGATTCGTCCGAGGCGACGAAGAATCGATCGAGGATATCCGACGGCGACCAGCGGCGCGCATCCGTGCGAGGCGTATGCGGTTGTGATGCGCCCGCAAGCGCAATGAGACCCAGGAGTAGGACGACGGCGTAGACGGTGCTCGACCAGCGATGTTCGGCGTCGTAGCGCACGCGCCGTGGATCGTCTTTGGGCGTGCGCGCGATCGGGGCCGTGAACGTGTGCAGGGCCGCCTCCATCGCCGGCATCACCACCTGCAGGTGATAGACGCTGAGCGCGAGCATGCAGGCGATCATCAACGCGCACGAGCGTGCGCCACGTATCAGTGCCGCCGGCAGCGCGAAGGCGCCGAGGAAGTATCCCGTCGTCGTGAGCGCACGCAGCGTCGCGCCGATGAGTGCTGCGAACGTATTGAGATTGGGCAGCACGGAAAATGCAGTCGGCGCGAAAACGAAGGCGAATCCGGCGAGGGCGCCAATCCACAGGCCCAGTGCGAGGACTTCGATTGCCGCTGCGATTCGTTGGACCATCGCGGAAAAGTGCGACGAAGGAGCCGTGTGGACCCGCTAGCATTGGCGATTGAACTCGCACGTGAGGCCGGCGCCTTGCTCGTGCAAGGTATCGCCGAGCCACTCGACGTGCAACAGAAGAGCACGCGCGGCGACCTCGTGACGGCGGCCGATCGCGCGAGCGAGGCGCTCATCGTAGCGCGTCTGCGACGCGATTTTCCAGCCGACGCGATCCTTGGCGAGGAAGGCGGCGTCTACAGCGGGACCAGCGCAAGCCGCTGGATCATCGATCCGCTCGACGGCACGACGAATTACACCCACGGCTACCCGCTCTACTGCGTCTCGATTGCCTACGAGCGGGACGGGGAGGTCGTCTGCGGAGCGATCTGTGCACCCGCCATCGGCGAGTTGTTTGCAGCGCAGCGCGGCGCCGGTGCCACCCTCAACGGCAGACCGATCAGCGTCTCAGCCGTGAACCGCGTCGCCGACGCGATGGTCTGCACGGGTTTCAAACCGGCCTTCTACGATCGCAACGGCGCGCTCTTCGCCGCGATGTCGCGGACCGCGCAAGCGGTGCGCCGTGACGGTTCGGCAGCGCTCGATCTCGCCTTCACGGCTTGCGGCCGCTTCGACGCTTTTTGGGAGCGAGATCTCTCGCCGTGGGACATCGCGTGCGGTGCGCTGCTGGTGCGCGAAGCCGGTGGGAAGACGACGGCGATCGACGGTACGCCCTTCGCGCTCGAAGCGGGCTCGACGCTCGCTTCGAATGGGTTGGTGCACGACGAGATGATCGGCGTCCTCGGGCGGGCATGAGCCTCTTTCTCCAAGACGTCGTACGCGCGTTGCTCACGGCGCTGGCGATGTTTTGGCAGGTCTTCTGGAGCCTGGTTTTGGGCTTCGTGCTCTCGGGTGTGGTGCAGGCGCTGGTGCCGAAGGAGAAGGTGCGCCGCCTTCTCGGGGGCGACGGCCCGCGGGAGATCGCGCTCGCAGCCGTCTTCGGCGCAGCGAGTTCGAGTTGTTCGTACGCCGCAGCGGCGCTGAGCAAGTCGCTCTTCAGCCGGGGGGCGGGCTTCATCGCGTCGCTGGCGTTTCTCTTTGCTTCGACCAACCTCGTGATCGAGCTGGGCATCGTACTCTACGTCTTGCTCGGCTGGCAATTCACCCTCGCCCAGTGGGCCGGCGGCGCACTCTTGGTCGCGATCATGGCGGCGATCGTGCGTCTGACGTACCCGGCACACTTGATAGAGGAGGCGCGAGCGCACGCTGCATCGGTTTCGCAGGTTCACGGCCACGGGCATCACGCCGACGAAGTCGATGTGCAAGAGGTGCCGCCGGCACGCCGGCTGCGCGATCCGGCGACCTTACGGGCCGTCGCCGCGCACACGGCGGCGGACGTAGCGATGCTGTGGCCGGATCTGCTCGTCGGATTTCTCGTGGCGGGGGCGCTCGTGGTCTTCGTCCCTGCCGGGGTGTGGAACGCGCTCTTTTTGCACGGTTCGGGCGGGGGTGCCGCGATCGTGGGGAATGCGTTGATCGGACCGCTCATTGCGATGATCTCGTTCGTCTGTTCCATCGGCAACGTCCCGATGGCGGCGGCGCTGTGGGCTTCGGGCATCAGCTTCGGCGGCGTCATCGCCTTCTTGTATGCGGATTTGCTGGTTGTGCCGCTGCTCGACGTCTACCGGCGAGCCTACGGGCTGAAGATGGCCGCCTACATGACGGCCGTCCTCTACGTCTCGATGGTGCTCGCCGCGCTCCTCGTCGAGGTGATCTTTCGTGCGGCGCACGTGATCCCGAACGTTCGTCCGGCGCCCGCCGCCTTCGGCGCCGTTGCCTTCGACGCGACCTTTTGGCTCAACGTCCTCTTCGGGGCCCTGGCGCTCTGCGTCGTCTGGCTCAACCGGCAACATGCGGCGCGCGCGCCTTCACCCGAAGACGGTCACGCCGAATGCTGCCACTGATCCGAGCGACTAGCTGGTTCGCGTGCCGGCGGCGAAGCGCCGGACCTCGTCGGTAAGAGCGGCCGTTGCTGCTCCTGCGGCGGCGATGACCGCGTCGTGCGCGGTCGCACTCGACGACCGGTAGCGCAGCGCTGGGATCGAGACCGCGATCGCGCCGTACACCGCACCGCGCCCATCGAAGACCGGAGCTGCGATGCAGCAGACGCCGTCGGCAAACTCTTCGATGTCTTCGGCATAGCCTTGCGCACGAACGCGGGCGAGCTCCGCTTCGATTGCCGGCAGCGTCGTCAGCGTCCGTGCCGTCAGCCGCTGCGGCGGCGAATCCTCGAAGTGCGCACGCACGAAGTCGGCGTCGCAGTACGCGAGGACGGCCTTGCCGATCGCGCGCGCGTGCAGGTGGGCGGTGTAGCCGGGATAGACGCGCGGATGTTTGCTGGTCTCGACGATCTCGGCGATGACCACATGGCCTCCGGCCAAGATCGCGAGGTAGGCGTCGTCACCGGCGGCCTCGGCGAGGCGCCGCACCACCGGATAGAGGTTCGGCGCCACGGGCAGACTGCGAATGAACGCGTTCCCCAAGGGCGCGACTTTACGACCGAGGCGGTAGCGGCCCGTGCCGTCGTCGCGTTCGGCGTATCCGTCGGTGGCGAGTGTATTGAGTACGTGGTAGACGGTACTGATGTTGCTGCCCGTGGCGGCAGCAATTTCACGTGGCGCCGCGCTGCCCCCGGCCTCGGCAATGTAGTCCAAGACACGGAGCGCACGTCGAACACTTCCAAGTAGGTCGTTGGGCATATCGATATCCCACTCGGCTCGAAGAGGGTGACGCTACGGACGCTAGCACTGTGCCGCTTTCCCGGTCAATGGGTATGCTTCACACTTACTTGCTGTCTGTCACTCGCCCAGCCGCTGTATTCCTATACCATACCATTGAACAGGTGATCGTGGGAACCGGTGCCTGCGCGGGGAATAGCGCACTCGAATGAAGAGGCGTATTGACGCTCGCATCGAGTTCGAGTTTTTGCGGGCGACGGAAGCAGCAGCCATCGTCTCCGGCCAGCTGGTGGGGCGCGGAGACAAAAACGGAGTAGACCAAGCAGCGGTCGATGCGATGCGCGCGGTCTTGGGTGATGTCGATATCGACGGTGTCGTCGTTATCGGCGAGGGAGAGAAGGACGAAGCTCCGATGCTGTACATCGGAGAAGAGCTCGGCACCGGCGACGGCCCCCGGGTCGACGTTGCCGTCGACCCCATCGACGGTACGACGTTGGCCTCCAAGGGCGGTCACGGCGCGATCTCGGTGGTGGCGGCAGCCGAGCGTGGCTCGCTCTTTCACACCCATGTCGCCTACATGGACAAGATCGTCGTTGGGCCGGCGGGGCGGGGTGTGATCTCGATCGAGGCGTCGGTCGAAGATAACGTGCGAGCCGTCGCTCGTGCGATGGGCCGCCCGGTGAGCGAGATCACCGTCGCCCTCCTCGAGCGTCCGCGCAACGAGGAGAAGGTCAAGCTCCTGCGCGACCTGGGTGCGCGCGTCCGCCTCTTCGGCGACGGGGACATCGCCAACGGCCTCATCGCTGCTCTCGCCGACCACAGCCGGGTGGACATGCTCATGGGTATCGGCGGCGCAACCGAGGGGGTCGTCACCGCCTGTGCCGTCAAGGCGCTGGGCGGCGACATGCAAGGGCGCCTCTGGCTGCGGCCAGGCGACGACCAGATCGCTCGCGACGAGGGGATCGACCCTGCGCGGGTCTTGACGCTCGAAGACCTCTGCGGCTCGGAGATCGCGATCCTGACTGCGACCGGTGTCACGGACGGAGAGCTCCTCGAAGGCGTACGATACGTCCGCGGAAGTGCCTTCACTCAGTCCCTCATCATCTCGTCGCTGACCCACACCTCACGCACGATCGAGACGACCCACGATCTCGGCATCTTCGCGAAGTTCATTGGGCATAACGGTTTCAGTTCTTCATTCTCCGTGATCTCCGAGCAGAGGGAGTTACGTTCATGAGTCCTCAGTCGCCGCTCGCCGCCGTCGCCAAGGCGATGGTCGCCCCCGGAAAGGGCATCCTCGCCGCCGACGAAAGCGTCGGCACGGCCAACAAG
>DATJTD010000168.1:0-8750 GCA_035503775.1 Candidatus Acidiferrales bacterium | reverse complement strand
TGCACGACGATCAGCACGGCACGGCCGTGGTGATCCTCTCCGCCTTGCTCAACGCCGCCAAAGTCGTCGGAAAACGAATGGAAGACCTCACGATCGTGGTCACCGGGAGCGGTGCCGCCGGGACCGCGACGATCAAGATGCTCTTGGCCTCGAAGGTTCGCGACGTGATCGCCGTCGATCGGGCGGGTGCCCTCAACCGCGATGAACGCTACGAAAACTCCCACTGGACCTGGCTTGCGCAGAACACGAACCGTGAAAATCGGCGAGGCTCGCTGCGGGAGGTCCTACGGGGCGCCGACGTCTTTATCGGGGTCTCGGCTCCAGGAATTCTTAGTGCGACCGATATTCAAGGTATGGCACGTGACCCGATTGTCTTTGCGATGGCCAATCCCACCCCGGAGATCATGCCCGACGCGGCAGCGCCCTACGTCGCCGTCATGGCTACCGGCCGTTCGGATTTCCCCAACCAAGTCAACAATCTCTTGGCCTTCCCCGGCATCTTCCGGGGTGCGCTCGACTGTCGTGCGAGCCGCATCACCGAGGCGATGAAGCTGGCGGCGGCGCGCGCGATCGCGGCCATCATCACCGACGACGAGCGCGGCCCGGAATACGTGATTCCCAGTGTCTTCGACGCTCGCGTCGTCGATGCGGTTGCCAAAGCCGTCAGCTTAGCCGCCACCGAGGAGGGTGTCGCGCGCCGCGCACTCGCGGTGCCTGAGGGAGAAGATGTTGCAGCAACAGCCGTCTAGCGCGACCGCTACGTCGACGTCGGTTCAACCGGCGCGCATCCTCATCATCGAGGACGACGCAGATATCGCGCAGTTCGAGCAGATCGTCTTGACCAGAGCCGGATACCACGTGCGTCATGCCTCCACGGGGGCCTCGGGTCTGGCGCTCCTCGACGAATACCACCCCGAAGTCGTCTTGCTCGACATCGGTCTGCCGGACATGTCCGGCCTGGACGTCTGCACGGCGATCGCCGAGAGTGCCGACGCCTTCATCCTTTTGGTGAGCGGTCATGCGAGCGAGGACTACAAGCTCACGGGGCTTGGTCTAGGGGCCGACGACTACATCACCAAACCTTTCTCTTCGAACGAGCTCGTCGCGCGGGTGACTTCGTTTCTGCGCCGGCGCGAGCGCAGCCGCTCACGTTCGGGGGAGGGTCGTTTGCAGGTTGGTGACGCGACGCTGGTTCGTGATCTCCATACGCTCGAAAAAGACGAAAAGTCGGTGCCGCTCACCGCACTCGAGTTTCGTCTGCTGTGGTTCCTGGGCGAGGGCGAAGGGAAGCTTTTGACCCGCGCACAGATTTTGGAACGCGTCTGGAACGACGTCTCGGGCGTGCCGACGCGCGTCGTCGACGTACACGTCGCCGCGCTGCGCAAGAAGCTCGCGGAGATCGGCGCCTCGCCGCAGATCTCGTCCGTGCGGGGAATCGGCTACCGTCTCGACGGCTAAACTCACCCTCGATCCGCGCGAAAAGCGTCCGCTCTACGTGCAGATCGCCGACGCCCTCGCGGCGCAAATCGAAGACGGAACCTTGCGCGAGGGCGAGCGGCTTCCCGGAATACGCGAACTCGCGGCCGACCTGCGCTGCGGCGTCGTCACCGTCTCGGCTGCGTACGAATCGCTCGCCGCGCGCGGACGCGTCGTGACGCGGGCCGGGAAAGGCACCTTCGTCGAGCCGCAGCGCGAGCCGGTCTCGTTTGCCTCACCTTCACGACGGTGGTCGCCGGACGTTGGTGCGTTCGCGGGAGCGCGGATGGACGGCGTGCTCGAACGGTTGGCGCGCGCTGATGCTCCCGGGGTGATCTCGCTAGCGACCGGGCACCCGGCGCCTGAGACCTTTCCGCTCGCCGAGTTCGGGCGCTGCGTGCACAAGACGCTCCTGGACGATCCGCCGGAGATGATGCAATACGGCTCCGGCAGCGGCGACGCCGACCTGCGAGCGACCTTCGCGCGCACCCTGCGCTCGCGCGGCGTCGCAGCGGAGCCGGACGACATCATCGTCTGCTCCGGAGCGCAACAAGCAGCCGATATCGTCGCCTCGACGTTGCTCGAGTCGCGCTCGGTCGTGGCAGCGGAGAGCCCGTCGTATGCGCAGACCCTCGGCGTCTTCGATGCGCGGGGCGCAACCTACGTCGAGATCGCTGCGGATGAAGACGGGGTGCGGCTCGATGACGTCGAGCGCGTCTTTGCCGAGTACCGGCCGCGTCTCTTTTATGTCAACCCGTTTGCGCAGAATCCGACCGGCGCACTCCTCCCGGAGCGCCGTGCAAAAGCGATCGTCGCGCTCGCGCGCCGCTACGACGTGGTAATTCTCGAAGATCAGACGGGCTGGGTCTTCACCTACGATGCGGCTCCCCCGGCGCCGCTCGCCGCGCACGATGCCGACGGGCGCGTGGTGTTGCTGGAAAGCCTCTCGAAATCGGTCTTTCCGGCGCTTCGCATCGGGTATCTCTTCGCTGCGCGCAACCTGCGCGCGCCGCTCGAATCGGCGAAGATGCGCACCGATTCCTTTACCTCCACGCTCACGCAGCGCGCGCTTTGGCGCTTTCTGACGTCGGCTGCCGCCGCCAAACATCTGCGTAGTGCCAAGGCACTCTATCGCGAGCGGCGTGACGCCTTCGTCGACGCGCTGCAGCGTGCGCTTCCATGGACGCAGGTACGCGCACCCGCGGCGGGCGTGACGTTATGGCTTCCACTGCCGGCGCGCATCTCGACGAAAGCGGCATTCGAAGAGTGCGCGCGCGAAGGCGTGCTCGTCATGCCGGCCGATCCATCGTATCCCACGCGTTCCGGTCCCGCGGCGATTCGCTTGAGTTTCGGTGATCTCGATGAAGCGACGGCGCTCGAAGGCGTCGCGCGGCTCGCTCGCGCGCTCGAGCGTTGCCGGGCACACACCTGAGCCGAGCGCAAGACACGCCAGTTGGCACAGGCGAGCGCTGACTGCGCCCGCGGAACAGGAGCACGTTCAAAGGCGCCGTATGCGCCACGCATGAATCGGCGCCTCTGTGCTCTCGCCCTTTGTTTGACGCTGCTCGGCGCGTCGACGCCCGCACGGCCTACACTCATCTTCGATGCGCCGGCGGGGACGCGGCCGGCCGGGCCGCTCACACCGGCAAGCCCGTTTGCGCAGATCTTGCCGTCGGGGCGCATCATCAATCCGATCGGATCGAGCGCCGTCGTTGGTATGAACGCCCTCGGCGTCGCGCTCACGCCCGACGGCCGGTATGCGATCGTGAGCAACGACGACGAACGGCAAGCAACTACCGTCAGCACTTTCGACGGAGAGACGCATGGCGGCTACTCGCTCGCGGTCGTCGATACGCGAACGATGACGGTCGTCGACCGTTACCAAAATCCGCAGGAACGTTTCTTCGTCGGCGTCGTTGCGCTCGCAGATCCCGCCGATCCGGCCGCTACGCTGGTGCTTGCTTCCGGCGGCGCGAGCAACGACATCTACGTCTTCGATATCGATGCGAACGGACAGCTCACGCCCGATCCGCACCCTGTGATCGCCGCTGCGACCGCTACCGACCCCGCCTTCGCCGATGACGGCCACGCCTTTCCGGGATCGATCGCCGTCTCGCGGGACGGTGCGCATGCGTACGTCGTCAATGAACTCGCCGGAAGCGTCAGCACGATCGACATGGCAAGCCGCGAATTGGCCGGCGTCTCGCCCAGCGTCGGGTTTTTTCCGTACGGCATCGCTATCGCCGGCGGGCGCGTGCTGGTTACCAATGAGGGCTTGATGCGCTACGCCAAGTTGCCGGCGTCCGCCGATGCGCCGCCGCTGCGCAACGTGACGCCCGACCTTGCGCACGCCTCGTCGCTCTCGGCCGTTCCCATCGCTTCCGATGGAACGCTTGCGTACGGCGTGACCAACGTGCCGATGGACCCGGCGCCCGATGGTCTGCTTCACGTCGGCGGTGCGCATCCGTGCGCGATCGTGACCTCTCCCAATCAAGCCTACGCCTACGTTGCGATGGCGAACGTCGACCGCATTGCCACCGTCGCTTTGCGGCCGGAGCCGCACGTCATCGGCGGCGCAGAGCTGCGCCTCTACGGACGCGGGCCATATGGCACACAGCCCAACGCCCTCGCCCTCAGCCGAGATGGGAAACGATTGTACGTTGCGCTTGCCGGACTCAATGCGGTCGCCATCATCGATACGACCGATCCGCGCCATCTGCGCCGCGTCGGTCTCCTTCCCACGGGCTGGTATCCGAGCGCGCTTGCGCTCTCGAGCGACGACCGTTTCCTCTTCGTCGCCAACGCCAAGGGCTTTGGAGAAGACCCGGGCTTCACCGGCGATATCCCGGTGGTGCGCGGCGGCGACCGCGTCCTCCAAGTAGCCGCCGACTCCAATGCCATCTGGTCGACCTTACAGCGCATCGATCTTTCGGCGGTCAACCTGCGTCTCACGACGCGTGCGACGCTCTCCTATCAGCACGTGACGCGCCCGCTAGTCAGCAATTGGATCGTTCCGCAGATGTTTTCGACCAAGGGGAGCACCAAGATCAAGCACGTCGTCTTCATCCTCGAAGAGGACAAGACGTACGACTCGATGCTCGGCGATCTCACCGATGCCGCGGGGAATCCCTATGGTCCGGGCGATCCGGCGCTGGTGGCGTACGATGCAAGCGTGACGCCTAACTTGCACGCGCTGGCGCGCACGTACGGGCTTGCCGGGAATTTTTATGCCGATGCCGAGGAGTCTGATGCCGGACACCAGTTCGCCGCCGCCGGTACGGCGAGCGTCTACACCGAGAAGACGCTTTCGGTAAAGGGTGGGCGCCAGCCGCTGGCAGACGAGAACGAAGATCCCGAAGACTATCCACGTGCCGGCTACATCTTCGACAGCCTCGCGCTTGCGGGGAAATCGTATCGCGATTACGGCGACTTCGTGCGCGTCTCGGGCTACGATGAAGGCGCATCGGCCGATCCGCTCACCGACGATCCGAACTTTGCGGGTGATGGCGATACGGCGGCACCGACGGCCGGTCTTGGCGGAACGTATCGCCTCGACGTCCCCGCGCTCGGGGCCCTCCGGGGCCATCTCGATCGGGAGTATCCAGGTTGGAATCTGCGTATTCGCGACGTACGCCGTGCCGCCGAATTCATACGCGACTTCGATCCGCTCGTGCGCAGCGGTCACATGCCGGCGTTCACGTACATCTGGTTGCCCGACGACCATGGCGGCTCGGGAGCAAATATTCCGCCCCTCCCCGAAGAAGTCGCGGACGGCGATCGTGCGCTCGGCCAGATCGTCGACTACCTCACGCACCTCCCGGAGTGGCACCATACGGCGATCTTCGTGACGCCCGACGACGCGCAGTCGACGCGCGATCACGTGAGCGAACATCGCACGTATGCCATCGTCATCTCGCCGTACGTGAAGCATCACTACGTCAGCATGCAGCATCTCTCGACGACCAGCGTCCTCAAGACCGAAGAGGAACTGCTCGGGCTCCCGGCGCTTTCGCTCGGGGATACGCTGGCAACCGATATGCGCGATCTCTTTACCAGCAAGCCCGACTTCACGCCGTACGTCCACACCGATGCTCCCCCGCAGCAAGCGAGTGCGCAAGCGAGCCGGATCCTCGCGCTGCTCGCGCGCACCGATCAGTCGGGGCCGGGCGCCGACACCGTTGCTACCGGCGCGTTGGCCGAGCTGGCGCGAGAGGCAGACGTTCTTGCCAAGCGCCGCGCGGTGATGGATGCCGCGGCCTACACGGCGGCACAGCAGGCACTGTACGAGCAGGCTCTCGCCGTCGTTCGCTGAAGGCGCCGAAGTGACCGAAACACAGCGCACCCTCACGTCTCCTTTCGTGAAGAGCGATGCGGATCGGCTAGCAGCCGCGCTCCTCGTTCGTCCTTCGGCCGTCCTGGTCGACGAGACGCCGATTCAAGGGGAATCGAGTCCGATCGCCGATCGCGCGCTGGAGCAGCACGAGATCTTCGTTGGGCGCTTGCGCTCCCTCGGTGTGACGGCGACGGTGCTCGAGCCGACGGCGGAGCTTCCGCTTTCGTCGTGCGTGGACGATCTCGCGGTCGTCTTCTCCGACGGTGCCGTCCTCATGCGTCCCTCCGACCTCGGCCGCCGGCGCGAGGTCGCGGCCTGTGAGGCCTTTCTCAAGGAAGCAAAAGTTCCGATTTTAGGCCGCATCGAACCACCGGGGCTCCTCGACGGCGGCGACGTCATCATTACCGCGAACGCGCTCTTCGTCGGCGTCCCGCAAGACCGCAGGGCGCTCTCGGGCGTCGCGCGTCCGGCACATGGCAATGCGTACGGGCGCGCGCAGCTGGCGTCGTTCGCGGCGCTGCGCGGCCTCAAGGCGGTCGAGGTTCCAGTGTCCTCGACGGTTCGCCGCCTACGCTCGGTGGTCTCGCTGGTCGCAAGCGAGACGGTTCTCTACGCACCGGCCCTCGTCGACGGCGCCGCTTTTGAGAAGTTGCAGACGATCGAAGTTCCGTCGGGCGAAGACTACGGTGCCGGCGTCTTGTCTCTGGGCGATCGCCGTGTGATCGCCAACGTCCGCTTTCGTACCGTGCCGCCGCTCCTGCGCAAAGCCAAGATCAGCGTCGACGCGATCGACCTGTGGGAGTTCGGAAAAGTCGGGATCACCCCGTCGTCGCTCGCGCTCGCCCTAAAGCGAGCGTAAGAGAGCGGCTCGTGTCCGGCGACGCGAGCGCACCGCTGCGCGCAGCCTTCTTTTCGGATATTCATGGGAATATTCGGGGGCTGGACGCATGTTTGGCGGATCTGGCGGAGCAAGGCGGGGCAGACGTGATCGTCGGGGTCGGCGATTTTTGCATGGATGGGCCGCGGCCGCGTGAGGTGCTCGAACGATTGCAAGAGATCGGCGCACGCTGCGTGCGCGGCAATACCGACCGGTACATCGTGCAGTACGAGGATGATCAGCAACCGGCCGATGCGCACGAGTTCGATGAAGAAGGGGCGGCGCTGGGCTGGCAGCGAGCCCAGTTGGGTGAGCGTTGGCTGCAGTGGTTGCACGACTTGCCTTTCTCACTTCGTCTGGGGGAAGGCGACGAGGCGCTGCTCGTGGTGCATGCCAACCCCCGGTGCGACGACGTTCACATCTGGCCCGACGCCGACGACGTCTTTTTGGACCGGATGTTGCAAGGTGTCGCGGAGAAGACGATCGTCTTCGGTCACCTGCATCTGCCCTACGTGCGGCTCTGGCGCGACCGCCTGCTCGTCAACGTGGCCTCCGCGGGGCTTCCCAAAGACGGCGATCCGCGTGCGAACTACGCCCTGCTCACACGGCGTTCGGGTGGCTGGGAAGTCAAGCAGCGGCGTGTCGCCTTCGACGTCGAAAAGGTCGTGCGCGATATCGAGAAGGCGCGGATGCCCAATGCGCGCCGTTGCATCAAAGTGCTGCGCCGCCATCGGTACAAGGAGCTGACCGTACGAATTCCCTGAACGCCGCGCTGCCTGCGCTGGCGGTACGCCATCTCACCAAGCGCTTCGGAGCGCTCACCGCGGTCGACGATCTCTCGTTCGAGGTAGCCGCCGGCGATTTCTTTGGGTTGCTCGGCCCCAACGGTGCGGGGAAGACGACGACGATCAACGCCATCGTCGGTCTTGCGCGCGGCGACGCGGGGACGATCGATATCTTCGGGCACGACAACGTCGCGGCGTACCGGCAGGCACGTTCGCTCGTTGGGCTGGCGCCGCAAGAGTACAACTTCGACCGGTACCTCTCGATACGCGAGATCCTGATCTATCAGGCCGGCTATTTCGGTTTGCGCGGGCCGCAGATCAACGCGCGCGCCGACGAACTGCTCGCCTGGTTCGGATTGGAGTCGAAAGCAAAGGACGTCTTCACGCGGCTTTCGGGCGGGATGAAGCGCAGGCTCACCCTCGCGCGCGCCTTGATCCACTCGCCGCGGCTCCTCATCTTGGATGAGCCGACCGCGGGCGTGGACGTCGAGTTGCGCTTGGAACTGTGGGATCTGCTGCGCCGGCTCAACGGCGAAGGGATGACGATTATCTTGACGACGCACTATCTCGAGGAGGCCGAGCTGCTCTGCCGCAACCTCGCGATCATCGAAGGGGGGCGTATCGTCGCGCACGAGCCGACGAAGAGCCTGCTCGCGCGGCAAGGACGCAGTTCGCTGACCCTCACGGTCGATCGTCCGCTCAGCCCGCTGCCACCGGCTCTTGCGGCGCACGGCGCCTACCTCGACGGCTCGCCGCGGACGCTCCGGATCGAAGGCGTCGCTCCGGCGGAGATTGGACGCCTCCTCGCCGACCTCGAACGCGCCGGCTATGCCGTCGAAGATCTCGAGGTCTCCCGCGCGAGCCTGCAAGACGTCTTCTTGGATCTCACCCGCCGATGACGTTCGTAAACTGGGTGGGGCTGTGGACGCTCGTGCAGCGCGAGATGGTGCGAACCTATAAGGTGATCAACCAAGTCATCTGGCCCCCCGTCATCACCACGCTCCTCTACGTCGGCGTCTTTGGGCTCGCTCTCGGTCCGCGCATCAAAACCATCCAAGGTGTCCCCTACGCGGCGTATCTCATTCCGGGGCTCATCATGCTGCAGGTCATCGACGGCACCTACAACGAGACGAGCAGCTCGGTGTTCCAGGGGCGGTTCCTGAACTCGATCCAGGAGTTGCTGATCGCGCCGCTCTCGGCCGGCGAGATCGTCACCGGGTTTCTCTTGGCTGCGGTCATCCGTGCCCTCATCATCGCGAGCCTGGTTTTACTCGTCGGG
>DATJTD010000167.1:0-28564 GCA_035503775.1 Candidatus Acidiferrales bacterium | reverse complement strand
AGGCGCAAGCCATCCCCGGCGACAACGGGGCGAGCACAGCGGCGACCCCCACGTCGGTCTCACGCCGCGCAAAGATCGGCTGGGGCCTGGTGTATGTGGGGCTCGTCGCCGTCTCCGCCGGGATCGCGTTTGCAGTTGTGCGCGCGACCCTGACCCGTGCCCCGGTCGATCCGACGACCGAGCGCATTCAGTCGCTCATCGACGAAGCAAACCGGCTCCTCCAGGAACTCGATGACAAGAAGCCTGGTTGACACAGGCGATGTGCTCGACGTGATGGACGACGCCGAAATCGAGTCGGCGACGGCGACGATCTCCCGGCTCGCGCGCGGGGAAGTCCACGACGTCACCTTCACCGATCTGATCGACAACGGACAGGCCGTCGGGCGCATCGCCGAGATGGTCGTTTTCGTATGGGGTCCGCTGCCCGGTGAGCGCGCACGCGTGCGCATCGAGATGGTCAAACCAAAGTACGCCGTCGGCGAGATGGTCGAGCTCCTCGAAGCGGCACCCGAACGCGTGGAGCCGTTTTGCGGCGTCTTCGGCATCTGCGGTGGGTGCCAAGTGCAGCACCTCGCCTACGAAGCGCAACTGGCGTGGAAGAAGAACATCGTGCACAGTGCGCTGCGGCGCATCGGCGGCATCGAAGAGACGCACGTCGCCATGCCGATCGGAATGGACTATCCGCGCGCGTACCGCAACAAGATGTCGCTGGTGGTCTCGCAGAGTGCGCAAGGGACGGAGTTCGGCTTCTACCAGCCGCGCTCGCACGACGTCGTCGCCGTGCACGAGTGCCCGATCGTGCTGCCGCAACTCGACGAGTACATCGCCACCTTGTGGGACGTCGCGCAAGAGCCGCCGACGCGCGATGCCTTTGACGATGCCAAGCACGTCGTCGCCCGCGTCGGGCGCAGTTCCGGTGAGGCCGTGCTCACCGTGACCAGCGAGAAGCCGTCTCGTACCCTCGCCGCCGGGGCGAGGGCTATCGCGCAGCGTCTCCGAGGCCTCGTCGGGCTGAGCAACTCTTTCGAACCGGCGAGCCCAAATGCCGTGATCGGGCGCAAGCATGATCTCTTGGTCGGCAACGCGGGGATGGAGGAGGCGATCGACGGGGTGCGCTTTCGCGTCTCCGCCGGGTCGTTTTTCCAGATCAACAGCGAGATGGTCGGGAAGATCTTCGCTTTCATGAAGCCGCTGGTGGTGGGGAAGCCGAACGTCGTCGATCTCTACTGCGGCGCGGGGACGTTTGCGCTCTTCTTTGCCAAAGCCGGCGCTCAGGTGGTTGGAATCGAAGAGAATCCGCACGCGGTCGTCGAGGCGCGCGCAAATGCCGAACTCAACGCCGTGCAGTCGCGGGCGCGCTTCATCGCCGGGCGCGTCGAGCGGATGCTGCGCGCGAGCCCGGGAGCAGAGGCGCTCGCGGGTGCCGAAGTCGTCTTTTTAGATCCGCCGCGCAAGGGGAGCGACGCGGCGACCTTGGAGGCGATCATCGAGGCGCAGGTCCCCAGCGTGTGGTATCTCTCCTGCAATCCCGCCACCTTGGCGCGCGATCTCGCGCACCTCGTGCGCGGCGGGTACCAGTTGGATCTCGTCCAGCCGTTCGACATGTTCCCGCAGACCGGGCACATCGAAGCGCTGGCGACGCTGCACCGCTAAGCGTGGAGCGTGACCGTGCAAGTTGAGAAGGAGTGGTCGTGGCATCGGGTGACATCGACGTAGCGTACGTTGCGAAACTCGCGCGTCTGGAGCTGACCTCGTACGAGATCGAAAAATTCGACACGCAGCTGTCGAGTCTGCTCGAACACGTCGCGATGCTCGAACGTCTACCGCTTGAAGACGTCGCGGCGACCGCGCAAGTGATCCCGTCGCGCAACGTCGCGCGCGATGACGTCGCGCGTCCTTCGCTGCCGCACGAGCGGGTGATGGCGGGTGCGCCCAAAGTAAATGGGATACCGTGCGTCGAGCGCGGGTACTTCCGCGTCCCGCGCATCATCAGCGAGGAGTAGGCTTGATCGACCGCAGCGCAACTGAGATCGTGCGCGCCATCGGGGCGCGCGAAATCTCGGCTTTGGAGATTGCCGAGCAAGCCGTCGCGCGCATCGAGGCCCGCGAGCCGGCGGTCGGCGCCTTTTTGCTTAAGACACCGGCCGAGGCACGCGAGGCGGCGCGCCGCGTCGATGCCGCGCTCGCCCGTGGTGAGCGCTTGCCGCTCGCCGGCGTGCCGCTGGCGATCAAGGACAATCTCTGCGTCTTTGGGATGCGCACGACGTGCGCGTCGAAGATTCTCGGTGATTGGATTGCTCCGTACACGGCGACCGCGGTGCAGCGTCTGCTGGCGGCGGGGGCGCTGCCAGTTGGCAAGACGAACCTCGACGAGTTTGCAATGGGGAGCTCGTGCGAGAACAGCGCCTTGCAGACAACCCGCAATCCCTGGGACCCGGCGCGTGTCCCGGGAGGATCATCGGGCGGAAGTGCCGCCGCCGTCGGCGCTGGGATGGCGACGGTCGCACTCGGGAGCGATACCGGCGGCTCCATTCGTGAGCCGGCGGCCTTCTGCGGTGTCGTCGGCTTCAAACCAACCTACGGGCGCGTCTCACGCTACGGGCTGATCGCGTTTGCTTCGAGTTTGGATCAGATCGGACCGTTGACCAAGACGGTGGAAGATGCCGCCCTCGTTTACGACGTGATGGCCGGGCGTGACGAGTACGACGCGACGACGGTCGATCGCGAGGTCGAAGCGACACACGGGCATCTGCGCGAGGACCTCACCGGCGTGCGCGTCGGGATCGTGCGCGAGTTCGATCTCGCGCAGCTCGACGAGCCGGTGCGTGCGATGTATACCAAGGCCTATGCGGATCTGGAGCGGCTAGGTGCGACCCTGGTGGAGGTGGGGCTTCCGAGCGCTGAGTATGGCCTAGCGACGTATTACTTGATTGCGCCGGCGGAATGCTCGTCGAATATGGCACGCTTCGACGGCATTCGCTACGGCATTCGCCGCGAGGAGAGCGACGTGACCTTGACCTACGAGCGCACGCGCGCGGCGGGCTTTGGTGATGAGGTCAAGCGGCGCATCCTCATCGGAACGCACGCTCTCTCGAGCGGCTACTACGACGCCTATTACGTTCGCGCGCAGAAGGCGCGAACGTTGATCGCCGCCGATTTCGCGCGCGCCTTCGAGCAGTGCGACGTGATCGCCAACCCGGCAGCGGCCTCGGGCGCCTTCGAATTCAACGCGAAATCCGATCCCTATAGTATGTACTTGATGGACTACTACACGATTCCGATGTCGCTCGCCGGCTTGCCCTCGCTCTCGGTGCCGTGCGGGTACGTGACGCCGCCGGGAAGTCTGCGCCCCTTGCCGCTCGGACTGGAACTAACCGCACCGCTGTTCGAAGAGCGGCGGCTGCTCGGCGCCGCGCACGCCTACGAACGTGCGACGCGGCACGCCACGCGCGTCGAGTTGCCGAATCTCGAGGCCGTCAGCGCATGAGTACGATGGCAACGCCGTCGTCGGCGCAGGCAAGCACGGTCTTCGAGGCCGTCATCGGGATCGAGTGCCACGTGGAGCTCAAGACCGAGACCAAGATGTTCTGCGGTTGCCGCAACGTTTTTGGCGGTGAGCCGAACACGAACGTCTGCCCGGTCTGTTTGGGCCTTCCGGGGGCGTTGCCGTATCCGAATCGCTTGGCGATCGAGCATATGATTCGCGCGGGGCTTGCCTTCGGTGCCGAGATTCCGGCGTTCTCGAAGTTCGACCGCAAAAACTATTTCTATCCGGATATGCCGAAGAATTATCAGATCTCGCAGTACGACATGCCGCTCACGCAAGGTGGAACGGTTTCGTTTTGGATGCCCGACGGATCGCAGCGCAGTTGCCGTCTCGAGCGCATTCATCTCGAAGAGGACACCGGAAAGTCGACGCACGCGGGGTCTTCCGACGGGCGCATTGCGGGGAGCCGCTACTCGCTGGTGGATTTCAATCGCGCGGGCGTCCCGCTCATGGAGTGCGTCTCGAAGCCCGATCTGCATTCGGCGGCCGAGGCGGTCGCGTATTTGGAGGCGCTCAAGCGTACCTTCGTGGCGCTCGGTATCAGCGACGTGAAGATGGAGGAGGGCTCGCTGCGCTGCGATGCCAACGTCTCGATCCGTCCGGCGCGTACAACCGAACTCGGCACCAAGACCGAGATCAAGAACATGAACTCGTTCCGCAGCGTGCAGCGCGCAATCGAGAGTGAGATCGCGCGGCAGACCGGGATCGTGCTGGGTGGCGGCCGCGTCTTGCAAGAGACACGCGGTTGGGACGAAGCGGCAGGCGTTACGCACCTCATGCGCTCCAAAGAGAAGGCGCACGACTACCGGTATTTCCCCGATCCGGACCTCACGCCGATCGAATTCCCACCGCACGAGGTGCAACGGCTACGTGACGAGCTAGGTGCGCTTCCACAAGCACGTCTCGACCGGTACATCTTGCGCGATCAGCTCTCGATCGTGCAGGCGCATCAGCTGGTCGACACGCCGGGGCTCGCGGCGTTCTACGATGCGTGCGTCGAGCTCAGCGAACGGCCGCAGGCGACGATCAATTTTTTGCTCGGCGATCTTTCACGGCTAGCGAACGAGCACGGCATGCCGGTGGAGCGGTCGGCGGTGACGGCCGCCGCCGTTGCGGAGCTCGTTATGCTGACCGAAGAGGGGACGATCAATTCGAAGACGGCCAAGGATCTCATCGAGCGGCTGTGGACGCAAGGTGGCTCGCCGCGCGCGATCGTCGATGCTGAAGGATTAGCGCAGGTGAGCGACCTCGGAGCAATTGATTCGATCGTCAACGAGATCATCGCGGCGAACGAACGGACGGTCGCCGACTACAAGGCGGGCAAGACCAAGGTGATCGGCTTTCTCGTCGGTCAGGTGATGAAAGCCAGCCGCGGCAAGGCGAACCCCAAACTCGTGGAGGAACGCCTCATCGCGCGGATCGCCGAGGTGGCTTGAGAGTGAAGCCGGCTCGAGACGAATGGCATGGGGCTCCCTGACGAAGCCGCCGCTGAACTCGTGAGTGCAGCCCTTCCTTAGCCTCGATACCGTCGAGAGAGGCAGCGGTGAGCCTGAGTCTGCTACACGCGCAGGTGATAGACGTTCTCTTGTGTGCAACTCTGCGGGCTGTGTTCGCGGAGCTGGAAGCTCAAATGCGTCGTCCCTTTGCCGGCGATTGAGGACCGCACCACGCTCTGGTGAAACTCGTACGACCGCCCTGGCCCGAGCGGCGGGATGCCGATCTCGTTGATCTTCTGGCCGTCTTGCAGGACCTCGATCGACTGCAGCACGTTCCCTGCCTGCTTGTGCGAACTCCGGTTTACCACGGTCCCCTGCACGATGTAGGTCTTGGTGTTGCCGTTGTCTTGCGCGCCGCCGACTGTGGCCGATTGGATCACGGGGGTTGAATCAGGACACGCCTGAGCCATCACGAGGGGCGATTGTGCGATCAAGAGCGCCGCGAAAAAACCAACTCTCAGCATACGAGCCCTCCTTCTCAAGCGAAGCCGACTGCTCGCATACCCATTAGGCGGCGCAAGTATGCCTGCGCAGGAATGACCGGCGCGCTTGCTCGCACACCGCAATCTCCTTCGGCGACGAGGCGAACCCCAAAGTGATCGGGGAACGCCTCGTTGCGTGCATCGGTGAGATGGTCTGAACTACGCGCTACACCTGCAGATGATAGACGTTTGCTGCGCAGCTTTGCGGGCTATGAACGCGCAACTGGAAGGTGAGACGCGTCGTCTTGTTGCCGGCCTCGGCAGAACGAACGACCGTCTGATGAAACTCGTAGGACTGTCCCGCGGCTAGCGGTGGAATGCCGATCTCGTTGACCTTTTGCCCGTCTTGCAGAACATCGACGGATTGTAAAACGTTCCCCGCCTCCGACTGATCGCTTGGGTTCACGACGGTGCCCTCTACAATGTATGTCTTGAGGGAGCCGTTATCTTGGACGTTCGCAACCGTCGCTGATTCGATTGTCGGAGCCGAATCGGGACAGGCCTGAGCCATCACGATGGGCGATTGCGCGATCAGCAGCGCCGCGAAGATTCCAACTTTGACCATATGTGCCGCCTCCTTCTCGAGCGAAGCCAACTGGGCGTATACCCTGCTGCGTGCCCGGGTATGCTCGCGCTGCAAGCTTGCCAGTATCTTACGGCAAGCGGCGGCTCGCTACTTGGCCGGAGCGGTGGCGCTCCGCGATTGGGCCGGGGTTGCCGAGTAAGCGCGTGGAGAGCTGCCGGAGGAGGCGGCGTTCGTCGCCGTCGAGCGGCGCGAACATGCGCTGTTCGGCGGTTGCCATCAGGGCCGTCGCCTTCTTCGCGAGCCGCCCGCCTTTGGGCGTGAGGGTGATGATGTAGGCGCGCCGGTCGTGCGGCGAGCGTTCACGCTTGGCGAGACCGCGCTGTTCGAGGTAGTCGACGAGCGAGACGACCGTCGTGCGATCGACGCCGAGCGCGTCACGTAGGCTGCTCTGCGGCTGCGGGCCTTCGAAATAAAGCAGACGGACGAGGCGGTAGTGACGCAGGCGCAGCCCGAGCGGCGCGATCGCCTCCTCGAGCAGTTCGGTCACGCTCATCGCCAGCGTGCTCAACACGAAGTCCGGACAGGCAATGAGCGTCGTGGGATACCCACACGCCTGCTCCAACAGCTCCTTCGCCTTCCTTCTCTTCATCGCGCTAGGCGTGACTTCTGGAGTCTCGCCGTTTCTCCACCCCGTGCAACCCGGCGCAAAGGGCTTCGGTTGAGTTCGTCAGGGAAGCTGATGATCACGACGACTGACAAATATATTCCGGAAGACGGTGCACGAGCGTGACGAATTTTTTCTTGCGCCGCCCGGTCTTTGCCGGTGTTGCATCGACGATCGTGCTGATCGCCGGTCTGATCGCGATTCCGACGCTGCCGATTGCTCAATATCCGAAGGTTGCGCCTCCGGAAGTCACCGTCACGGCGCAGTACATCGGCGCGAACGCGCAGGCCGTCGAAAGCGCGGTTACGACGCCGCTCGAAGAAGCCATCAACGGCGTCGAAGGCTTGCGCTACATGCGATCGGTCAGCAGCAATGACGGCACCTCGACGATCACGGTGACCTTCGATCTCGGACGTGATCTCGACGCCGCACAGTCCGACGTCCAAAACGCCGTCCTCACGGCCACCGGGCGTCTGCCGCTCACCGTGCAACAGACCGGTGTCGCGGTCAAGAAGTCGTCGGCGGCGATCATCCTTGGCGTCGGAATCCTCTCCGACGGCCGGATGTCGGAGGGCGACCTCAGCGACTTCGCCGAGCACCACGTGATCGATACCCTCAAACGTGTCCCCGGCGTCGCCGACGTGCGCATCTTCGGCTTGCGCCGCTACGCGATGCGTCTCTGGCTCAACCCGGACAAATTGGAATACCAAGGCGTGACGGCGATGGACGTGGTTCAGGCGCTCGAGAGCCAAAACGTACAGGTCGCCGCCGGCGCGATCGGCGCCCCGCCGACGACCGGCAATCAACTCTATCAAGTCCAGTTGAACGCCGGAGGGCGCCTTACGACGCCTGAGGAGTTCGAGCGGCTGATCATCAAGACGACCCCCGACGGCGGCCACGTCCGGTTGTCGGATATCGGTCGCGCCGAGCTCGGCGCCGAAGACTACACGGGATCGGCGCACTGGGACGGGCACGACTGCGTCGGTTTCGGCGTCATTCAGGCGCAAAACGCCAACGCGCTGCAGGTCGCGACGCAGGTCCGGGCGGCGCTCGCTCAGCTCTCCACGACGTTCCCGCCCGGCGTCAGCTACGTCATTCCGTTCGATGCCACACTCTTCGTGCGCGAATCGATCAAGGAGGTGGCGATCACGCTCGGCATCGCGATCATCCTGGTCGTGCTGGTGATCTATGCCTTCATTCAAGACTGGCGCATGACGCTCGTGCCGATGATCACGATTCCGATCTCGCTGATCGGAACGTTCGCACTCATGAAGACGCTCGGCTTTTCCATCAACACGCTGACGTTGTTCGGCTTGACCTTGGCAACCGGGCTCGTCGTCGACGATGCAATCGTGGTGATTGAAAACATCGCCCGCTTCGTGCAAGAGAAGAAGATGCCGCCGCTCGCGGGAGCGGAGGCCGCGATGCGCGAGATTCAAGGCGCCGTCGTCGCGACCTCACTGGTGCTGCTCGCCGTCTTCGTTCCGGTGGCGTTCTTCCCCGGATCGACGGGGCTGCTGTACAAGCAATTCGCAATCACGATCGCCTGCTCCATCTCCATCTCGCTCTTCACGGCGCTCACGCTCACGCCGCCCCTCTCGGCGCTGCTGCTCGGGCGCAGTCACGCGCCGAGCGCCCCGCTCTTCCGGCTCATCAACGCAGCGATCAGCGCCGTGCGCAACGGATACCGTGCGCTCCTCCCGCGCCTCTTTCGCTGGCGCTGGGCCGTTCTCGGCCTCTTCGTGCTCGCGCTCGGCGCGACGGCGCTCTCGTATGTCCGCACGCCCAGCGCCTTCATACCCGACGAAGATCAAGGCTATCTCATCGTCGTCCTCCAGGCGCCCGTCGGCGTCTCCTCCGACTTCGAACGTCGGGTTGCCGCTCGCGTAGCGGCGCGGATCGCCGGTGCGGTACCAGAAGTCGAAGGCGTCTTCTGGGTCGATGGATTCGGCTTTACCGGCAATGCACCGAATCGCGGCATCATGTTTTTGCCGCTCAAGCCGTGGAGTGAGCGCAGAGGAGCGCAGCACACCTTCAGCGCGATCCTCTCACGCCTCTATCCCATCATCGGCTCGGAGCCGGAGGCACAGATCTTCGCCTTCAATCCGCCGTCCGTACAGGGCGTCGGCAACTTCGGGGGCTTTCAGTTCCAGTTGCTCGACGAAGGCGATCTCGGCTTCGCCAAAGAGGCCGCGGCGGCGCGTGCACTGATCGGTGCAGCGAACGCCGATCCGCATATCGCGGCGGCCTTTACGAGCTTTGGAAACGACACGCCGCAGGTCGACTTATCCGTCGATCGCGACAAGGTCGAGTCGCTCGGCGTGCCGTTCGGGGATGTGGCGCAGACGCTCGGCATCTACCTCGGCTCGGAGTACGTGAACGACTTCGATTTCCGCAACCGTTCCTATCGGGTCTACGTGCAAGCCGACGCACCGTACCGGAGCAATCTCGCGGCCTTGTCGCACATGTACGTGCGCTCCTCGGCCAATGGGCTGATCCCGCTCTCGAGCCTGCTCACGACATCCTCGGTGAAGGTCCCCTCGGAGATCACGCACTTCAACCTCTTCCGCTCGATCGAGATCGACGGAGCGCCGCGGCCCGGTGTCGGTTCCGGTGATGTGATCGCCGCGGTGCAACGCCTCGCGCAGCAGAACCTACCGGCGGGGATGGGCTACGCGTGGTTCGGACTCTCGCGCGACGAGGTCGAGGGCGGGAACCTCGCCGCACTCATCTTCAGCCTCGGCGTCGTCTTCGTCTTTCTCGTCTTGGCGGCGCAGTACGAAAACTTCTGGGATCCGTTCGTGATTCTGCTGGCGGTGCCGGTGGCGATCTTGGGGGCGCTGCTGGCGATCGGCGTACGCGGTATCCCGAGCGACGTCTTCGTGCAGGTCGGGTTCGTGATGCTCATCGGCCTCGCGAGCAAAAATGCCATCCTCATCGTCGAGTTTGCCAACCAATTGCGGGCGCAGGGACTCTCGCCGCAAGCCGCGGTGCGACGGGCGGCAGAGACGCGGCTGCGCCCGATCATCATGACATCGCTCGCCTTCATCTTCGGGATACTCCCGCTTGTTTGGGCGAGCGGTGCCGGCAGCGCGAGCCGGCAATCGCTGGGGACGGCCGTCTTCGGCGGGATGATCGTCTCGACGCTGCTCAATCTCATCTTCGTCCCGGTGCTCTACGTCGCCGTCGCGGTGATTCGCGAACGTCTCGAACCGCACCGCAAAGCGCCCGGCGTCGCGTTCGAGGGCACCTTCTCCGCCGACGACGATGCGCGCGAGGCGCTCCCGACGATCTAGCGAATCGAGCGGCGTGAGCGAGAGCGATGGCCGGCGCCCAACTGACGTCCTAGCGAATGAACGAACCTTTCTTGCATACCTGCGCACGGCGATCTCGTTCATCGCGCTGGGCTTCGTGATCGCGCGCTTCTCGCTCTTTCAACGTGAAATCTCCGTCGTTGCGCACATTGCGACACCGAACCAGCATGCGTCCACGCTCTTGGGGACGGCGATGGCGATAGCCGGTGTCTTGGTCGGCGCGTATGGAGCCTTCCGGTACGTCGCAAGCGACGCTGCGCTGCGCCGAGGCGAAATGAGCGCAATGCCTGCCGGCGCGGCTATCGGCGCAAGCATCGTCGTTGCGGTGATCGGGGTGGCGGTTGCGGTGGAGCTCTCCGCCTTTCAGTAACGTTGGCCTCGTCAGCTGCGCTTGCCGATGACCCATCGCTGTAAGGTTGCGCGCAGTGCATCCAGACGCACCGGCTTCGAGAGGTAGTCGTCCATCTCGGCGGCGAGGCAAGCGGCACGATCTTCGGGACGAGCCGCCGCCGTCATCGCGACGATAACGGTGTGTGCACCGGTTCGCAGTTCGTCGTCGCGAATCTGTTTGGTGGCGGCGAAGCCGTCCATCTCGGGCATCTGCAGATCCATGAGTATCAGGTGGAATTGCTCATGGCGCACCATCTCCACGGCGACCAACCCGTTCTCGGCGACCGAGACCTGGCATCCGAGCGTCTCGAGTTGCTTGCGCGCCAAACGTTGGTTGACGGGGTTGTCTTCGACGAGCAGGACACGATACGACGCATGTTCGGCAACGCCGGATGACACCGTGCGTACCGGCGACGGAGCGGCCTGCGGCTCGGCGCCGCTCGTTGCGGCCGCAACGACGGAGGCGACGCAGTCGAAAAGGCGCTGCTGGCGAAGCGGCTTGTGCATATAGGCGGCAAACCCTGCGTCGATCGCGCGTTTGCCGAGGTCGGGTGCGTCTTCGCCTGCGGTCATGACCAGTTGCGTGGCACGAAGATTCTTGTTGCCGCGAATCGCGCTAGCGAGGGCGAACGCATCTTGATCGGGGAGGTTGTCGTCGAGCAGGACGACCGGATACGGCGTTCCGTCCTCGGCGCGCTGATGCAAGATGTGGAGCGCGTCGCGCGCGGATGCGGCCTCCTCGATCGTCGCGCCCCACCCGCTCAGGTAGCGCGACGTGATACTGCGGGCAAACTCGTGTGCATCGACTACGAGGATACGCGCGTCCTGGAGCACGCGCCGGGGCACGTGCTCGCGCGCGCTCACCGGAAGCGTGAGGCGAAACCAGAAGGTCGCGCCGGCGCCGGCTTCACTGGTCACGCCGATCGAGCCCCCCATGAGATGGACCAGGCGTTTGCAGACGGCAAGGCTCAGCGCCGAGGGTTCTGGCGTTGCCGGCGTTTCCGGCTCATCGAAGAGGCGGCGCTGCGCTTCGGGAGCGATGCCGATGCCGGTGTCTTTCACGCCGAAACGGATGTTGACCGTGCGGCCGTCGTCTTTCTCGAGCGTCACCGAGACGCGCACCGAGCCTTGTGTGGTGTATTTGAGTGCATTGACCGTGAGGTGCGTGACGATTTGGCCGATCAGTACCGGATCGCCCAGCAGACGCGCAGGGAGCTGCGGATCGATGAACGGCAGCAGATCGAGCTTGCGGTGTTGTGCCTCCGGCAGCCGCATGATGATGGCCGCCTCGATACAATCGGCGAGGTTGAAGTCGATGTTTTCGACGTCGACACTGCCCGCCTGGATCTTCGAAAAATCGAGTATCGCACCGAACGACTCCAGCAGGAGTTCGCCGGAATTCTGCACGGTCGAAGCATACTCGCGCTGATCGTTGTCCAGCGGGGTCGCCAGCAGCAATTCGGTCATGCCGAGCAACGCATGGAGCGGGTTGAGGATCTCGTGCGTCATCTGGGTGAGAAACTTCGATTTCGAGCGCGCCGCATCGTTGGCTTGGCGCAGGGCGTCGCGCAACTTGTTCTCGGCTTCGGCTCGCTCGCTGAGATCGTGAATCAATGCGAGGATGATGCGATTGCCCGCAACGATGGAGGACTGAAAGCGGATCTCCGCGGGAAACGTCTGCCCGTTGCGGCGCAGGTGCACGGTTGGATAGAAGTGGGTGGTGCGGTCGCGCCGGTCCATGATCGCGCGGCACTCGTCGCGGTATTCGGCTGCGACGAGGTCTAAGATGAGCCGCCCAAAGAGTTCGTCGCGCCGGTAGCCGTAGGCACGCACGGCGGCCTCGTTGATGTCGCTGATGAGCCCCTCTTCGAGAAAGACGAGGAGATCGGCAGCGCCTTCGAGGCCCCAGACGTCGCCGAACATGGCGACGCGTTCGCGAAGCTCGTCCTCGCGCCGGCGTGCCTCGGCCGCTTCGGCGGCCGCTGCCGCCGCTGCCGCCTCTTCCTCTTCGCGCCGGGAGCCCGATCCAAAGAGCCGGCCTAACAACGGCAGCTCCGTCGCGGGCTGAGAAAGGCTTGCCGGTTACGCGGCGCGCGGGAGGTTTCCAACGCGAAAATGTTCCGCACTACGCACCGAAATCCCGTCGACCGAAATCCGGTCAGAGGAAACGGTGCATGATCAGCACGTCGACGAGCCCTAGGTTCGCGTGACGAAAGGCCTGCGGCACGCGGCCGAGGACGGTGAACCCGTGGCGCTTCCAGAGTGCGACGGCGCGCTCGTTGGTGGAGACGACGAAATTGAACTGCATCGCAGCAAAGCCCGCGGCACGTGCGGTCGCGAGCGCGTCGGTGCACATCGCGCTTGCGACGCCGCGCCCGCGAAAGGCGGGGTCGACCATGAAGCCGGCGTTGGCCATGTGGTCGCCCAACCCGACCTGATTCGGTACCAACCGGTAAGTTCCGACGACCACATTGTCGGCGAGGGCGACGAAGGTGCGTGCCGGGGAACCGAACCAGAGCGTCTCGGCCTGCGCGCGCGTGGTCTGCGGGGCGTAGGGGTACGTGTCGCCGCCGGAGACGACGGCGTGGAAGATCGGCCAGACGGCATCCAGGTCGCCCGGTGTTGCTTCGCGGATCACGATCCCATTCACGATGGCCGACTCCTCTTGAGCATCTCTCCCCCTTTGCGTATAATACGACATTGATGCTGGCCGATGAGCGAACCCTGGAGGCCCTGGATTTCGAGGCGATTCGCGCAGCGTTGGCGGCGCAAGCGATGACCGATCGGGCCGCAGCGCGACTCCGGCAGCTCACGCCGGGCGGCGATTTCGACATCGTGCGCGCAGAGCAGGCCGCGACACGCGAGATGCGCGCTCTGGTTGCCGGCGGTTCGTTTTCGCTGCCGCGCGTTACCGAGAGCGGTGAGGCGGTGGCTCGCGCCGCACGGGGGCTCTCGCTTGCGGGGGCCGAGCTGCAGGGGATCGCTATCGCGCTCGGAGCGGCGCATGCAGCGGTACGCCGCATCCGTGCAAGTGAGGCACCGGCCTTACCGCTGCGCTGTCGGGAAGCCGTCTTCTTGGAGGACGTCGTCGCGCGAATCGACGAGTCAATTGGCGAGCACGGTGCGGTGCTCGATCGCGCTTCGCCCGCGTTGGCGCGCATTCGTCGGGGCGTTGCGCAGGCATACGAAGAGGCACGTGGCCGCTGCCAGGCGATTCTGCGTTCCACCGCCGGCGCCAAGGCCGTACAAGATGCCATCGTCACCGTGCGCGAAGGGCGCTTCGTCATCCCCGTGAAGGCGGAGCTCGCGGGGCAGATTCCCGGCGTCGTGCACGACACCAGCGCCAGCGGCCAGACGCTCTTCATTGAACCGCTCGGTGCGCTCGACGTCAACAACCGCCTGCGCACCTTGCGCATCGAGGAAGAACACGAAGTCGCGCGCATCCTCACCGAACTCTCCGCGCTCGTCGGTTCGCGCGCGGCCGACGTCGAGCGCGACCTCGACGTCTTGGCCGACGTCGACACGATCCTCGCACGCGCGCGACTCGCGGACGCGATGCGTGCCGTCGCCCCGATCCTCGTCGACCAAGCGCGTCTCGAGATTCACGCGGGACGCCATCCGTTGCTCGGCGATCGCGCGATCGGGCAGTCGATTGCGCTCGACGACGACGTCCGTTTCGTCGTGATCAGCGGTCCCAACATGGGCGGGAAGACGGTCACCCTCAAAATGGTCGGGCTGTTCGTGGTGATGACGGCGTGCGGTTTGCACGTGCCGGCCGCCGAGGGGACGACAATCGGGCGCTTCACCAACGTTGGCGTCGATATCGGAGACGAGCAATCCATCGCGCGCAACGCCTCGACGTTCTCCGCGCACCTCGACCGGCTGCGCGAATTGGTCGATGCTGCCGACGAACGCACGCTCATCCTCGTCGACGAGATCGCCAGTGGGACGGAGCCTGCGGCGGGGGCGGCGCTCTCGGTCGCACTCGTCGAGCATCTGCTCGCCGCTGGGGCGCACGGCATCGTCACCACCCATGCGACCGAACTCAAACTCTTCGCTCACGCAACCCACGGCGTCCGCAACGCGAACGTTCGCTTCGATCCGGTGACGTATCGGCCGAGCTTCGAGCTCGACATCGGTGCTCCGGGTCAATCGCTCGCGTTCGTGCTGGCAGCCGCCCGCGGAATACCCGAGACGATCCTCTCGCGCGCACAGGCGTTGCTCTCGGAAAACGAGCGCGACTACGACCGTGCGCTCAGCGAGCTGGGCGAGATGCGTGCGCAGGCGACGAGCGAACGCGATGCTTTGATGCGTGAACGTGCGCACGTGCATGCGCTCGAGGAGAATGCGCGCCGCCGCGCCGAGGCGCTTGAACGCGAGCGTCGCGCCTTCGCAAAGACCGCTGATGAGCGTCTCGCCCGCGCGTTGCGTGATTTCACCGCCGAACTCGAACGGCGCAACGCGGCGCGCACGGCGGCGGCGCGCCCGCGCGTGACGCCTGGCCAGTCGGCACTCCTCGGGCACGTCCTCGACGAGGTGCATCGGGACCTCGGTTTGCGCCCGGCCCCGGTAACCGCGCAAGAGCAGGGGCGCGTCGGTGTCGGCGACGTGGTGCGCGTCGAATCGCTCGGAAGCGAAGGGACGATCGTCGACGACTACGGCGAGAACGCGCTGGTCGCGATCGGCTCGATGAAGACCGTCGTCTCGAAGCGGCAGCTCCACCTGGTGCGCCCCGCGGAGCGCCGCGTTCGCGCGACGGCCGTGAGCGGCGAGTCGACCCTGGAAGCGGCGGCGAGCGCGAGCGCCGAACTCGACGTGCGCGGGCGGCGTTTCGCCGAAGCACAGCCGCTGGTCGACCGCTGGATCGACGAATCGAAGCTCGTCGGGATGACGCGCCTGCGCTTGATCCATGGGAAGGGGACGGGGCTGCTCGGGCGCGGGCTTCAGGAGTTCTTGCGCGGGCACAGCGAGGTGCGTGGGGTCCGCTACGGAGACGCCGACGAAGGCGGTAGCGGCGTGACCGTCGTCGAGCTACGGTGACCCGGATGTCCAATCCACGGGAGGCCGCCGAAGCACTCGCCGACGGTTGCGAGCACGTCGAGACCGTTGCGGAGCTGGAAGCGCGCCTCGCCGGAATGTCGTCGAAAGCTGGAACGCCATATTCCGAGCACCTCGCCGAGATTACCGCAGCCGCCGTCGAGACATGGCCGTCGGACAAACCTCTTAAACGGTTGCGCGTCAAGCTCGGTCTCGATCCAACTTCGCCGGATCTGCACATCGGGCATGCCGTCGTTTTGCGAAAATTGCAGGACTTCGTCGAACAGGCCCACGACGTGACGTTGCTCATCGGCGACTTCACCGCGCGCATCGGTGATCCGAGCGGGCGGAACATACTGCGGCCCCCGCTCTCGGAAGAAGCGATTGCTGCGAACATGCAGACGTATGCTGCGCAGGCCGGAAAGGTGCTCGACATGGAGCAAGTGGAGCTGCGCTACAACTCCGAGTGGCTGGGCGTGCTCAGGCTCGACGAGTTGATTCGCCTGCTGAGCCAAACGACCGTGGCGCGGATGCTCGACCGTAATGACTTTGCGCAGCGCTATGCGGCCGGCACACCGATCTCACTGCACGAGTTCCTATACCCGGTAGCGCAGGCGTACGACAGCGTTGCGCTGAGCGCGGATGTTGAGCTTGGCGGAAGCGATCAGCTCTTCAACTTGCTCATGGGGCGAACGTATCAAGAGCGTGCGGGCCAACCACCGCAGATATGCATGACCGTGCCGCTGCTCGAAGGTCTCGATGGGGTCGTCAAGATGTCGAAATCGGTCGGCAATCACATTGGGCTGACGGAGTCTGCGCAGGATCAATTCGGCAAGGTGATGCGCATCCCCGACGAGCTCATCCCCCGCTACGCGCGGCTGGCCGTCTTTCGTTCGCAGCCCGAGGTGGAAGCGCTGAAGCAGGCCTTACGCGACGGCCGAGCTCTCCCAATGGACGAGAAGAAGAAGATCGCCCAAGAGCTGGTCGCCCTCTATCATGGGCACGACGCGGCTCGAGCGGCGCGCGAGAACTTCGAACGTACGGTGCAGCGGCGGGAGCTCCCGGAGGAGATGCCCGAGGTGCGGACGGCGCAGGCGCGTAAACTGGTCGACGTGATCGTGCTCGCGGGCTTTGCGCAGAGCAAGCGCGAAGCGGAGCGCCTGATCGCCGGCGGCGGCGTGAAACTCGACGGCAGCGTCATCACCGATACCGCGACGCCTTGGGCGCCCAAGGACGGCGCCGTCCTCTCCGTCGGCGCACGCAAACATGCGCGGCTCGTCCCCTAACCGACCCTGTTGCAATCCCACTACATAAGGAAGAAGAAGTAGAGAGATGCCCGCTCAGACCTACGCCGAGAAGGCCCCGATCCATGGCGCAAAGCTGACCTGTCCCCGCTGCGGCCGCGTTCACCCGTTCCCCAAGGCAGACAAACCGGTCCGCTGCGAGTGTGGGTGGCGCTACTTCATCGGGCCGCAGGGCGAGCTGATGGAAGACTTCGCTCCGCCGATGGACCTGTAGACAGGGCTTCCGCTCGGCCTTCTACGTACCGCGCTGTTCGAGCCGTCCGATGAGCGAGCCGACCTCGTCGCGGGTGAGCACGTAGCGCCGTTTGCAGAACTCGCAGGTCGCTTCGGTCTGTTCTTGTTCGCTGCGTATCTTGGCGAGTTCGTCTCGGCCGAGACCGAGGAGGGCGACTTCGACTTTCTCGCGGGTGCAGCGGCAGGCGAACGAGACGTCGAACGCGCCGTGGATCCGCAGGTCCAGTGCGCCGGCGAGGCTGCGCGCGAGATCTTCCGCGCTCGCGCCGCCGTCGATCTGCGTGGTGACCGGCGGCAACCGGCGCGCGTGCGCTTCGAGCGCGTCGATCGTCGATTCGTCGGCGCCCGGCATCACTTGGGCAATTGCGCCGCCCGAGGCTTTGATGCCGGCGGGGTTCGCGAGGACGCCGACCGCGACGACGCTGGGGATCTGTTCTGAGTCGACTAGGTACGCTGCGATGTCGTCGCCGATCTCGCCGGTGGCGAGGGCCACGACGCCCATATAAGGTTGTCCTACCTCGTACGAACGCGTTACTTGGAGCCGGCCGCTACCGACCGCGCCGCCGACGTCGAATTTTCCCTGCGCGTTGAGCGGGAGGTCGACTTGAGGGACCTGCGTATAGCCGCGCGCGCCGATATGTTGCGGTGCCGGAATGAAGACTTCGGCGACCAGGCTGCGCAGCGGACCGTCACCGACGATCTGCAGCGAGAGGCGCTCAGAGCCCTTGAGGGTCGCGCGGAGCAGTGCGCCTGCCGTAACAAGGCGACCGAGCGCGGCGCTGGCCGTCGGTGCGAGTTCGTGCCGGCGCTGCGTCTCGCGCACCAGTTCGGTCGTGATACCCGCGACGATGGAGATGCTGCCGTCGGCGGTGGTGGCGGTGACGATCCGGTCGGGCATCGCCTCGCACTTTCCGAGGTCGACCGCTTTTCCTCCACGAACGCGGCTCGCGTGAACGTGCTAGTCATCCACGGTCCGAACCTCAACATGCTTGGAACCCGCGAACCGCAGACCTACGGAACGACGACGCTCGCCGAGATCGACGCTCAGATCCGCGTGCAGGCCGAGCCTTTGGGGATGACGGTCCGCTGCGTTCAGCACAATTCCGAGGGCGCAATCATCGACGAGATTCAGGCAGCCGTGGGCACCGTTGACGGCATCATCATCAACCCTGGGGCTTTCACCCACTACGCGTATGCCGTGCGCGATGCACTGGCGGCGGTGCCGATTCCGGCGATCGAGGTGCACCTCAGCAACGTCCACGCACGCGAGTCGTTTCGCGCGACCAGCGTGGTGGCCCCGGCATGTCGCGGGACGATAGCCGGGTTTGGTCACGTCTCGTACCTGCTGGCACTGCGGGCATTGGCTGAACTTCTCGCGCGCAAAGCCTCATAACGTCTTGGTTTGTCGCGCTCTTTCCGGGCTTTGGAGCAGGAGCGCTCCGCTCGCCTGCCAATACCATTTTCTCGATCAGGTATGATCACCCGTATTCATATCGGAGAATTGAACATTGACGAAAGCCGAACTTGTTGAAGCCCTAGCCGAGGAGGCAGAACTTTCGAAACGGCAGGTCGGCGATATCGTCGAACTGTTGCTCGAACAGATCACGGGCGCACTGCGCAAGGGCGAAAAAGTGCAGCTCATCCCCTTCGGAAGTTTTATCGTTCGCGCGCGCAAGAAGCGCGAAGGACGCAATCCGAAGACCGGCGCGAAATTGATCATCCCCGCGCGCAAAGTCCCCGCATTCCAAGCCGGCAAGGGCCTGCGCGATGCAGTCGGGGGTGCCGCCAAAGCCTCCAAAACCGTCAAAACAGCGAAGAAGAAGACGGCGAAGCGCTAACCTGCGGCGGCCAGGTTCGAAGAGTGGAGAAGCCCCGCCGTCTACCGACCGCGGGGCTTCTCGTAACGGCTGCGTGCCGAAGTGGTCGGGCAGACAGGATTTGAACCTGCGACCCCCAGTCCCCCAGACTGGTGCGCTACCAAGCTGCGCCACTGCCCGAACACCCCGCTCTTCGCATCCCATGAGCGCAGTCCATGCAGGCGGGCGCAGGCGGGGTTGCGCGAGGCGCCCGGCATACAGATGATCGTGCACAACCAAGCCCCACCGGTTCTCCCCGAGACGTACGACCCGTCGGTCGTCGAACCGCGGCGTTACGCTCTGTGGGAGGCAGCGCGTCTCTTCCACGAAGAGCCTGATCCGGCGCGTCCGCCGTTCATCGTCTCGATGCCGCCGCCCAACATCACCGGGCGCGCGCACTTGGGCCACGGATCGACGTATACGCCGCAAGACATCCTGACGCGCTACCATCGCATGCTCGGCGAAAATGCCGATTGGCTTCCGGGGCAAGATCACGCCGCGATCGCCACGGAGGCCGTCGTCGTGCGTGAGCTTGCACGCGAAGGCCTCACCCGTGACGGTCTCGGACGCGAGGAATATCTTGCGCGTGTCTGGGCATGGCGGCACGAATACGGCGGCGCGATCAACGAACAGTTTCGCCGGCTCGGTTTCGGTCCCGATTGGGAACGCGAACGATTCACGATGGACGCGGGGCTCTCCGCGGCCGTCACCAAGGTCTTCGTCGATCTCTACCGTGAGGGTCTGATCTACCGCGGAACGCGCTTGGTGAATTGGGATCCGCAGTCGCAATCGACGCTCTCCGACGCGGAGGTCGAGAGTGAGGAACGTGACGGCTCACTCTGGCACGTGCGCTACGACGGTGAGGATGGTCGCTTCTCGCTCGAAGTCGCCACGACGCGCCCCGAGACGATGCTCGGTGACGTCGCGGTCGCCGTTCATCCCGATGATCCGCGCTATCGCGACCGCATCGGCAAGCAGGTGATCTTACCGCTGGTCGGGCGCGCCATACCGATCGTCGCCGACGCCGCCGTCGATCCTACATTTGGGACCGGTGCGGTCAAAGTAACGCCCGCACACGATCCCACCGATTACGAGATCGGCCAACGCCACGCCCTAGAGATGCCGACGGTGATCGACTTCGATGCGCGGATCACCGCGCAAGCCCCCGCCGCGTATCGTGGGCTCGACCGTTTTGAAGCGCGCCGGCGCATCGTCGCCGACCTCGAGTCGGCGGGACACCTGGTCGCCGTCGAGCCGCACCGGCACAAGGTGCCGGTGAGCTCGCGTTCGGGTGCCGTCGTCGAGCCGTTGCTCTCGCTGCAGTGGTTTTGCACGATGGAACCGCTGGCGAAGCCGGCGCTGCAAGCCTATCGTGATGGACGGGTGCGTTTCGTCCCCGAACGCTTCGGACGCACCTACGAGCAGTGGCTCGAGAACATTCGCGACTGGAACGTCTCGCGCCAAGTGTGGTGGGGCCACCAGCTCCCCGTCTGGTACACACCGGGTGACGACGTCATCGTCGCGCACTCGCAGGCCGAGGCGCTCGAGATTGCGCGTACGCAGTTCGGCACGACGGAGATCCGGCGCGATCCCGATACGCTCGACACGTGGTTTTCCAGCGGGCTGTGGCCGTTCTCGATCTTGGGCTGGCCGGAGCAGACGCCCGAACTCGCGCACTGGTATCCCAACTCCGTGTTGATCACCGGCCGCGAGATCATCTTCTTATGGGTCGCGCGCATGGTGATGCTGGGCTTGCACTTCATTGGGCGCGTTCCGTTTCACACGGTCTTCATCGCCCCGCTCGTCTTCGATGCGCAGGGGCGCAAGATGAGCAAGTCGCTCGGCAACGTCATCGACCCGATGGACCTCGCCGGCACGTACGGCGCCGACGCCTTTCGCTTCGCGATCGTGCGGCAGATGCGTCTGGAATCGCAGGAGCTGCGGTTCGACGAACGCTTCTGCGATGAAGGCCGCCGCTTCAACACCAAGATGTGGAACGCGTTGCGCTACGCGAGCAGCCTCCCGGAGGGCTTGCCGAGCGCCCTGCGCCTCCCGCCGGCACAGACGCTGACCCTCGCCGACCGGTGGATCCTCACACGTCTGCATGAGACGATCGAGCGCGTCACGACAGCCCTCGACCAGTTCGAATTCGGCGTCGTCGCCGAGACGCTGCTCGATTTCGTCTGGTACCGCTTCTGCGATTGGTATATCGAGGCGACCAAAGAGCCCTCAACGACGCGCGCAGCCGTTCTCTCGTTCGTCCTCAACAACGCGATGCGTTTGCTGCATCCGGTCTCGCCGTTCGTCACCGAAGAGATCTGGCTCGCCCTCCCGCACGATGGTGCCACGATCGTCACCGCTTCGTGGCCCGATCCGGCGGAGGTTCCGGCCGATCCGGATGCCGCCGCACGCTTCGAGGCCGTCATTGGCGTCGTGACCCGGGCCAGAAACCTGCGTTCGGAACTGGGCCTCTCGCCCAAAGAGCGAATCACGCTCGAGGTCCCCGCTGGGCTCGACCCGGAACGGCGCGCCCTCCTCGCCCGCTTGGCGGGTGCCGATATCGTCGATATGCCGACGGGGATGCCCCCAGCCGACGACCTTGCCGCGGTGAGCATGCGCGCGCCGGCGGGGGTTTTGCGCGCCCGCTACGAGCGGGAGCTCGAACGTCTGGCGGCCGAGATCGAGCGGCTGGAACGCAAGCTGCGCAACGAGCAGTTCGTGCGCAAGGCGTCACCGGACGTGGTTGCGAAGGAGCGCGAAAAGCTGGCAGGTTACGAAGGCGATCGCGCGCGAGCGCGCGAGCGTCTCGCGAATCTCGCCGCGGAAGGAATGCCCAACGGATGAAGAGCGCGCTCGAGGCGCTGCGCCAACGCACCCTCATGTCGGCTCGAGAGATCGACCGCATCATCGGACGCCTCGCCTATCAGATCCTCGAACCCGAGGATGCGCAGGGCGGCGTGGTGTTGCTGGGCATTCGCCGCGGTGGCGAGATACTCTCACGGCGGCTCGCCGCCAAGATCGAGGAGATCAGCGGTCTGCGGCCCGGCCTCGGTTACCTCAACATCAATCTCTATCGCGACGACGACGTCGCGCGCTCGCTCCCGGAGTCGGAGATCCTCGAAGATCTCACCGGCAAAGTCGTGATCGTCGTGGACGACGTCCTCTACACCGGGCGCACGGTGCGCTCGGCACTCGACGCCGTGACCGACCTCGGACGCCCGCGCGTGATTCGGCTTGCCGTCCTGGTCGACCGCGGATTGCGGGAGATCCCCGTGCAAGCCGACTACGTCGGCCGCTTCATCCCGACCGGCCGTCGTGAGCACATCGAAGTCTTTTTGAACAAGACGTTTTCGGCGGACGATCGGGTCGTCATCTCAGGAAACGACCCCGAGCATGCGGGAGCGTAGCCTCCTCGATCTCGACGACCTCTGCGCAGCCGACATTCACTATCTCCTGGATCGAGCGCGCGCCTTCGCGGCCACGCCGGCTCCGCGTGACCTCCTGCGCGACGTCTGCGTCGTCAATCTCTTTTTCGAATCGAGTACGCGCACGTACACGTCGTTCGCCATCGCGCAGGCGCGCGTCGGCGCAGACGTCGTCGCGCTGCCGCCGGGGGCGTCGAGCCTCGGCAAGGGTGAGACGATCGCCGACACCGCGATTACGCTGGCGGCGATGGGGGTACGCGTCGTCGTCACCCGCCATCCGGAATCGGGTTTTCCGTATCGGCTCGCCGAATCGTTTGCCGGTCACGTGATCAACGCGGGCGACGGCAGTCACGCGCATCCGACGCAGGCGCTGCTCGACTTGCTCACCTTGCACAGCGAGTTCGGTCGCGTCGCCGGCTTGCGCGTTGCGCTCGTCGGCGATATCGTGAACAGCCGCGTCGCCCGTTCGAACATCATCGGGCTCCGCACGCTCGGCGCCGAGGTGACGCTCGTCGGGCCACCGACCCTCCTTCCCGAGACGATGGCACGCCCCGGCGTGCGCATCGAACGCGACTTGGACGCCGTCCTGGGAGAAGTCGACGTCGTCATGCTCCTGCGCATTCAACGCGAGCGCATCGCCAGCGCCGTCTTGCCGTCGCTGGACGACTACGCCCGCAACTATCGCCTCGACGAGCGGCGGCTGCGCCTGCTCGCACCGCAGGCAGTCATCATGCATCCCGGCCCATACAATCGAGGTATCGAACTGACCGACGACGTGCTCGCGCACTCCGGGTGGCGTTACGCGCAGCAAGTCTCGCACGGCGTCCCGATCCGCATGGCCGTTCTCGACTTCTTGGTCAACGGTGTGCGCGCTCCGGAGGCGGTGCACCGGTGAGCCTCTTGCTGCGCGGCGGCCGCGTCGTCGATCCCTCTCAAGAACTCGACGCGCGTCGCGACGTGCGCATCGAGGGCGACCGGATCACCGAGATCGGCGAGCATCTCGATCCGCAGGGCGCGGAGATATTCGATGCAACCGGAGCCGTCGTCGCCCCCGGGTTCATCGACATGCACGTGCACCTGCGCGAGCCGGGGCAGACGCAGAAGGAGACGATCGCCACCGGTGCCGCGGCGGCGGTCGCCGGCGGGTTCTCCGCCATCGCCTGCATGCCCAACACCGAGCCGGCACTCGATTCGCCCGCGCTCATTGCCGACGTGCGACGCCTTGCAGCACAAGCCAACCTCGCACGCGTCTATCCGATCGGAGCGATCACACGCGGACGTGCCGGTAAAGAACTCGCACCGTACTGGAAGCTGCACGACGCGGGCGCGGTTGCCTTCAGCGATGACGGCACCACGATCGAGAACCCGCGTGTCTTGCGCCAAGCGGCCAGCTATGCGCGCGACGTCCCCGGCGTCTTCATTTCGCATTGCGAGGACGCACTGCTCAAAGGCGATGCCGTGATGCACGAAGGTGTGCACTCCGCACACTTGGGTCTTGCCGGCAGCCCCGGGCTTGCTGAAGAAGTGATCGTCGCTCGTGACCTGCTCATCGCACACGACACGGGGAAGCCCTTTCACATCGCGCACCTCTCCAGCGGAATGAGCGCCGAGCTCATCCGTTTTGCGCGCGCACAGGGCATCGCGGTGACGTGCGAAGTTACGCCGCACCACCTGCTCTTGCACGACGATCGGTTCGGCGCGTTCGGCGCGCAGGCGAAGGTGAATCCACCGCTGCGCGAGAGCGATGATACGGCCAAGCTGCGTGCCGCCGTGCGTGACGGGACGATCGACGTCTTCGCGACCGATCATGCACCGCACACCCTCGAAGAGAAGGCGCAGCTGCTCGCTGCCGCTCCGGTGGGATTCTCCGGCCTGGAGGTGGCGATCGGCGCATATGCGCAGGCGTTCCCCGATCTTGCGCTCTCGCGCTTCGTTGCGTTGCTCTCCACCAATGCGGCCCGAATCTTGCGCATACCCGGCGGGACGCTGCGCGTCGGATCGGTTGCCGACGTCACGCTCTTTGCACAGCGGCGTTGGCACGTCGACCCGTCCCGATTTCACTCGCTGGGGAAAAACACGCCGTTTGCGGGGGCCGTGTTCGAACGCCGCGCCGTCGCGACGATCGTCGGCGGGCGTCTCCTCATGCGCGACGGCGAGCTCCTGAGCGCGGCGCTGGCCTGAGGTCGAACGGGTTTTGATTACGTGCGAGAAATGTAGCTGCAGCGACGTTCCCGAGGAGCCTAGGCGTACTGCATCTAAGCTAGCGCCGCCAGATCACTCGTCCGACGGGTTGCCGACAAGCCCATACGGGATCGCACGCCGAGGAGCTTATGACCAGCGCTACCAACGTGCGCGCCTTTTTTCAGAGAATAGCGAAGCTCAACGTTCCGCAGGGAGGACCGACGCCGCCGAGTAGTGCACCGGCGGAGTCACGGACCGATTCGCATACAGTGCACGAATCCCCAGAGCCCCTCCCCGAAGATGCTGCGCGCACAGAAGAATCGGGCATGATTCAACGGAAGTTCTAAGGCGCTCCAAGGAGATCGTGTGAAACTCGTTATCGTCACGGGACAAAAAGGTGGCGTCGGAAAGACGCTGACGGCGCAGGTGCTCGCCACATGGCTACGCCGGCGCAACGTGAATTGGCGCGGGGCCGACACCGATCAAGAGAACAAATTCTTCGCCGACGTCAACCGTCAGAACGTCCGCGCGTACACGCTGTACGACCGCTCGGGGCGCCTGGTGACGACCGCGATCAACGCCTTCATCGATGCTATCGGTGAGGCGCTCGACGATGGGGTCGACGTCTTCGTCGTCGACATGGGCGCAGGCCAGCTGCAGACGCTCATGGGGGCGCTGCGCGAGACGGCGGTTCTCGACGAGGTGGGAAAGAGCGTCGGGCTCACCGTCGCGTACGTACTGGTCGACGACGTCGAATCGCTCTCGACATTGCACAACAACCAAGCTGCCCTCGACGGCTTGGCGGCGCAATGGGTCGTGGTGAAAAACCTGCGCGATGGGCCGCTCACCTTATACGAGACCAGCGAAGCACTGCGCCCGGAGATGCAACGCCGCAATGCCCTCGAGATGCAGCTCCCGGCGCTCGAAGACCGCGACGTGCTGCAGTCGTTCAAACTCACCGGCCTCACACTCGAGGCATTCGCAGACCCCGCGAGCCAGCAGCCCTGGAGCCAGCGCGGCCGTCTGAAGACCTGGCTGAATTCGGCTCTGGCGCAACTCGACGCTCTCGCCGACGCCTGGCTGCCGGCGCCCGCACCGACGCGGATCCGGCGCGTCTGAATCTTCGAACGCATCTCCGGGCATCGCGCTAACCGGGTTTTTCCGCGAGCCTGACGTAAGAGGTCCACTCGTGGGAAAAGCAGCGGCACTCTTACTTGCGGACGGGACGCGCTTCGATGGTGAAGGCCTCGGGCACGAGGCGCTTGCGCTCGGTGAGGCGGTCTTCTACACGGGGATGACCGGCTACGAAGAGGCGTTGACCGATCCTTCATATGCGGGGCAGATTCTCAATTTCACCTACCCGATGATCGGCAACTACGGCATCTCCGGGGCGGCGTCGCAACACGGGCGTGCCTGCGTCGCCGGCACGGTGATCAAACGCCTCGCGCGGCACCCTTCGCATCATGCGATGATCTCCGATCTCGGTTCGTGGCTCGAGGAGCAGCGCGTCGCAACGTTGCTCGCCGTCGATACGCGCGCGCTGACGATCGCACTGCGCGAACACGGAACGATTCGCGCGGCCCTCGCTGTCGGTGACGCCGCGATTGCGACGATGGAGGAAGCGCTCACGCCGTACGCGCGGCAGAGCTCCACCGCGGGGCTCGTCGCCGACGTCGCGACCCGGCAAATTCAGACGATCACGGCGACCCCGGCCGGTCCGCACATCGTCGTCCTCGACTGCGGCGTCAAGCGCGCAATCGTGCGCAATCTGCACGAGCTCGGCGCGCGCCTGACGGTGCTGCCCTACGACGCCTCGCGCGAGGCGATTCTCGAACAGAAGCCCGACGCGCTGGTGATTTCGCCTGGGCCCGGCGATCCGACCGACTTGCCGGGGACGATCGAGGTGCTGCGCAGCTTCATCGGCGAGTTGCCGATGTTCGGCGTCTGCCTCGGCCACCAACTCCTTGCGTTGGCGTGCGGCGCAACGACCTTCAAGTTGCCCTACGGCCATCGCGGCGGAAATCAACCCGTCAAAGATCTCGAACGCGATGCCGTGCTCGTGACGGCGCACAATCACGGCTATGCCGTGGACGGCGCCACCTTACCCGCGGACTTGGCGGCGACGATGGTCAACCTCAACGACGGAACCAATGAGGGCTTTCGCCATCGCACCTTGCCGATCACGGCGGTGCAGTTTCACCCCGAGGCCTCGCCCGGACCGTTCGACGCGCGGTTCCTCTTCGCGCAGTGGATCGACGCAGTACGCTAAGGCGCTTTCTCCCGGCATTCACGCTACTCGCATGCCTCTTTGTCGCTGCGCCGGCGCACGCCGATACCCTTGGGCCGTTACACGTGCGCGCCTTCACGATGCGTGCCGACCGCACGGAACTTCGCGTCGGTGAGACGCTCCATCTGACCATCGACTTGCAAGTCGACGACACGGTCTCGCGTTGCACGAACATCGAACTCCCTGATTTCTACGGCTTCGATTCGCTTGGTGAAGAGGAGCGAAACTACACGCGGCCGATCGGCACCGATTGCACGGAGATCCTGACCTTGAGCCCGACGGTTGCGGGATGGCGTACGATAGCGCCCGCGATCCTGGACGCCGTCGATGCCGATACGGCACGGCCGATGCGTTTCTCCACCAATACCGTGACGATCCACGTGCTCGACGCACCGCTGCAGACGGGTGTCATCCTGCGCAACACGCTGGTCGAGATGCTCAAGACGTGCATCATCATCGCGCTCATGGTGATCGTCGGTGGCGGCGTCTACTGGGGGTTCCGCCAGAGCCTCCCGGGTTTTGCCGCCGTTCGCCGCATGACGCACCCCCCGGCGCCCGACCGCGCAGAGGTCCCTGCAGAGGAAGCCGCCCCGGCGCCGCCGCCCGTTGACGAGAGCGCGCGGTGGGCCGCGGTTGCAGCCGCGCTCAGCGCGAAGCCGACGCGGCAGAGCATCGCGGCGGTGCGCACGATCCTGCGCGACCGCGTGCGCGCGCGAGACGACGAAGTCTTCGGTGAACTCTTCGCACGCGTTGCGCCGACGACCGATCCGGCGCTGCTCGACGTGATGCGTTCGGTCGAGCGAGCCGCCTTCATCGATGACGCCAATCTGCCCAGCGCCATCGAGGACGCCGTGCATGCGCTCGAACGCCTCGCCGACAAGCCGCAGATGCTTTCGTCGTGAACGACGCGGCGCGCGCTGCGGTCGTCATGCCGCGGGTCCTGCTCGACGCGCTCAAAGCGACGATCGTCGGTCAACACGAGGTGTTGGAGGCCGTCGTCCTCGGCCTCATCGCCGGCGGCCATCTCCTCTTGGAAGGTTCGCCCGGGCTGGCGAAGACCTTGGTCTGCCGCGCGCTGGCGTGCGCCGTCGGTGGTCACTGGCAGCGCGTCCAGTTCACTCCCGACTTGCTTCCCAGCGACATCGTCGGTACGCGCATCTTCGATCAGCACAGCGGCGAATTCCGCACCGTGCTCGGGCCGATCTTCGCCAACATCCTACTGGCCGACGAGATCAACCGTGCCCCCGCCAAAGTCCAGTCCGCGCTGCTGGAGGCGATGCAGGAGCGCCAAGTGACAATCGGCACGCAGAGCCATCGGCTCCCCGACCCGTTCATCGTGACCGCGACGATGAACCCGCTCGATGCGGACGGTACGTACGCGCTGGCGCAGGCGCAGACCGATCGGTTCATGATGAAGGTACTCGTCGCATATCCATCGGCACAAGAGGAAGTGCAGATCGTCGAACGCTTCTCGGGCGAGCCGCCCGCGTTCCCCGCGGCGGTGGTGAGCACCGACGATGTGATTGGCTGGCGCCATGCCGCGCGCACGATCTTCGTCGAGCGCAAGCTGATCGAGTATGCGGTCGATCTCGTTGCTGCGACGCGGCGGCCGCACGAGTACATCGAGCGTGGAGCGAGCCCGCGTGCCAGCCTCGCGGTCGTCGCGTTGGGCCGTGCCCGTGCGCTCTTGGAGGGCCGGACGTTCGTCTATCCGGAGGACGTGCGTGCCGTTGCGCCGGCGGTGCTCCGGCATCGGATCTCCTTCAACTACCGCGCCCTCGCCGACCATGTCGATACGGAGGCGGTGCTTCGCTCGGTCAT
>DATJTD010000166.1:0-13063 GCA_035503775.1 Candidatus Acidiferrales bacterium | reverse complement strand
TCGGTGAATCGAGACTTTCGCATAGGAGGGTTCCCTTCGGCCTATCGGCCGGCGAACCCACGGTCTCAAACGGCCCGACTATCCGGGGCAACGTCAGAAGGTATCTACGAGTTCACGGCATCCAATGGCCTCAAGTACATTGGTCAGTCCGGCAACGTCGGTCGACGTATCCTGCAGCACTTAGCGTCTGGTAAGTTGCTTGCACAAGACCTTAACACGGTGCGATACACGGAAGTGCTGGGCGGCAAGACCGCGCGCGAAGTTGCCGAACAATTGCGGATACTTGAGGAGGAGGACGGTATTAACATATCTGGCGAACAAGATAAATCCGATTGGAGCGGCAAGGGGATACCTCTTACCTGAGTGGGCGCAAGAGCTCCTAGGCTATAAATAGCGCGATAATTTTTATGGAATGGCCTGCACCGGCTACGTTTGTTTTCGTACCGAGGGGTTCTATCAAATGAACGGACAGACTTCCCGCCGCGCTAACGGTCCCATTTCTCTAGAAGATGGCACCTGTGGGCGCCGTGCCGTTCTTCACTCGGTTTGGTCAGATCAGTTTATCACATACCTGCTAGAAAACGGCGTCGTGGAACTGGAATTGAATCAGGCTAAGGGGTGGTTGGGCCAAAATTTAACGTTTCTGGATAAGGTACCATGGTTGGAGGCGTTCCGAATTGCCGACTTTACTATTCGGGATATCGGACCCATCCATTACCTTCATAACCTAAGATTGCTGAACGTGACAACGTATTGTTCGACAGAGATCGAGTTCGCCGCATTTCCTAAACTTGAAACCTGTCGCCTCGAATGGCGTCCAAAGGCCACCTCCGTGTTCAGCTGCGTGACTCTCAAGGATTTTTTCGTCAATCGCTACAAGGGAAACGACACGGCGCCGTTTGCGCAGTTGGTGAATCTTGAATCTTTGGCTATCTTAAATGCGCCAGTGAAAAATCTGCTGGGACTAAGGGATCTAATCCGGCTTCGCTCTCTGCGGTTGGCCAATTTGAGAAAGCTCACCTCGCTCGCGGGGATTGAAAAACTAGTGAATCTCGAAGATTTGAATATAGACACCTGCAAGGCCATTGACTCGATTGAAGAGGTTGGTTCGTTGCCGCGACTGAGAAAACTAAATTTGAACAATGACGGCAATATCGAATCGCTAAAGCCGTTGGACAATTTGAAGGGCTTAGAATTGGTGGTGTTCTATGAGTCGACCAACATACTCGATGGCGACCTTACACCACTGTGGCGGCAAAAGAACCTTTCACGTGTATCGTTTCAAAATCGCAAGCATTATTCCCACAAGCGGGAAGACTTCGGGGCCATTTACTCCAAGTAAAGTGAAGCGGCAGCGGGCGCCTCAGCACAGGCGAGGTTCCCCGTGCTATTTACCCAGAGGGGAAAGAGATGTCAGAGCGCGACGAGTTGCCAATTCCGGATACCGCCAGACAAGACCCGAATTCCGGCGAGATTCTTCGCGTTTGGATAGCTAACAAGGACCAGCAAGTGGTTTTGAGAATGGGCCTTTGGAAAGATCCCGCGGCGTGGGGAATTATGCTAAGGGATTTAATGCGGCACATTGCTGACGCCTATCATCAGGAACAAGGACTCGATCACAAGAAAACGCTGCAACGAATCAAAGCGGGCTTCGACGCGGAAACATCTTCGCCGACTGATCGCCCTACTGGTCGTTTGAGTAAATAGGTCCTCGTTGATCAAACGATACTTATCCCTTAGGCGGCCGCAAAATGGGCGCACCGGGTGAATTCCCCGCCAACTGCGCAAACTGCGCGTTAAGTTGGACGTGTCAGACTATATCGTGACGTTGGAGTATTTTATGCCCCGCCTGACCTCTGCAAGAAAAGCGCATGTTGGTTGCGTTTCCATGGTCCTCAGCTTTTTGTTTTCGCTCGGCTCTCCAGCCTGGGGCGATGCGCGCGGTCCGGTCTATATTGCTGGGCCGGCGGGCTGGACACAAGTGCCCCAAAGTGCGTTTGCCGCCGAACCAAACGTTGTTGCCGCCTGGATCGCTCCTCCCGATACCGTCTCGCCGTTCAAACAAAACGTGAACTTCATGCGAGCGACCACAACGACTGGATCGGTCACGAGCGATGTCGCCGGCAATATACGTGAAATTCAGAACGTCGAACCAGGTGTGACGGTATTGGAAAATCGTGCGAACAAACGATGTCTGTCGAACAGCAGCCGCGTCGCCGTTTATTCGCTCCAGCGTGACGGCAGGCGCCTCGTCGTTGAACAGGTGTTCACGCTCGCGTCCGGTGCCTTGTTTATCGCCACATATTCACGCGATTCGTTGCAGCCTGCGGTTTCCGCAGCGACACGTTCCGTAGAAGGCATGTGCCCCTTGTAGTCGCGCATTCGGCCTCGACCTCTTGGCTGCAGCTTTACGACTCGCGTCATCTCCTGCGCGGAGTGACGAAGCTAAAGATTGCAAACACAGAGCTCAACTAGCCCGTTTCAAAAGCGCGACGCCGGCGCCGTTTTGCTGGAGTAGCGTTGCGGCGAGAATGAGGCAGAGTGCCGCTTCGAGCGCAAAGGTAACGCCCGTACTGATCAGGGCTGCGAAGAAATTGTGGTAGGCGATCACGGCAGCCGTGAAGACGAAAAGTCCAGGCACCAGAAGTGCGAATGCCACGAAGAGGCGCACGAAGAAGAGCGGGCCACGCGCATCGAAGCGGCTGGGGAAGAGGGCGTAGATGAAGACACCGACGGCGGTGAGTGAGAACCACAGCACCACCGTGAGTGGGACGCTGAGGAGCACCGCAGTCCGGTCGCCCATTCCCACGCCCGCAACCAGAGGGGCGGCGCCGACGATGAGCGCGCCGCGCCACGAACGTGCAAACGTCCACGCCATCAGCGCTGCGACCAGCGACGGGGTCGTCATCCAAAAGAGTGGCTTGCCGATGTCGTCGGCAAGACCGATCGAGGCGAAGAGCGGGACGAAATAGATAAATGCCGACATCACCGAGAGCAGCGCCCAGCCGTCGCTCTCGTGGTGCGTCTGCGTCGCCAGCGCCGCCATCGTCGTACCGAGCGTAAGCGAGATCGCAAAGAGGAGCAGCCAGACTAACGTTCCGCCGCGGCGGCGCCGGAACGCGAGCCAGTCCTTCCAGATCAGCACGAGCGGGCCCGAGCCGACGAAGCGATGCGTGAACATCTCGCGGTGGCGGTTGAAGTGCACGTTCTGTGTGAGGCTGCGCCGGCGCGAGACGATGCTGAACCAGCGCACCGAGGCACTGTACAGTTCCGGGATCGCGTCATGACCAAGTGCGAAAACCGAGAGGGAGAAGACGAACGGCAATGCCGCATAGGCTGCAAGATAGCCGATCGGTCCGTCGATGAGCGTAAAAACGGGAGTCGCCGGAGTAAACGGAAGTCGCGTGAGAATCGAGACGAGCGTGTCGTTGCCGAGCGTCGCGCCCAGCCCAAGGACGAGATAGAAGAATCCCACCAGCGTCGCAAAGGCGCCCGAGATCACGAAGAGCATCCCAAACTTCATGCGCCCCAGCAAGAACACCGGAATCTCGACCGACATCACCACCATCGCGGTGAGGATGCTCGCCGCGAATCCGCGCGCGAGTTCGCCGCCGCGTGCGTGCGCCGGAAGAAAGATCACGAAATTCAGAATGATCGTCCAGAGCCAGCGCGAGAGGGTGGAGATGAGCTTGCGTGCCTGTAGCCAGGTGGCAATCATCTGTGAGGAGAGCCCGACGTTGACGAAGAGCAGCGCCTCCGCGCGCGAGCGGAACGCGCCGATCTGCCCGATGGCGTAACAAGCGACCGAACCGCCGAACATCGCCAGGATCGCGCCCCCAATTGCCGTTGCTAGCGCCGGCGTGAGCAGCGGCGTCTCCGGGGCGGCGCTCAGGCTCGCGTGAAGCCGGTAGGCACCCGCGCCCAGCAGCAAGATCCCGTACCCGCCCCAAAGCGCAAGCCGTAGCGGCGAACGGCAGATCTCGAGCACATTGTTGCGCAAAAACTCCCACTCGAGCCTGGCGAGCGCGTACATTTACGCGGTGATCTCGAGAAAGAGGTCTTCCAGCGTCTGACCGGTGGGGGCGGCGTGGCGGAGTTCCGATGTGCGCCCACTCGCCAGCGCCGTGCCGTTCTTCATGATGATCAGTCGGTCGCACAAGGCTTCTGCGGAATCGATGATGTGCGTGCTCATCATAATCGACGTCCCGCCGGCGCGCAGTTCGACGATCAGCTCGCGCAGCTCACGCTGACCGCGCGGATCGAGGCCGATCATCGGCTCGTCGAGGAGGAGCACCGGCGATTGCGCGAGCAGGGTCGCCGCGATCAGCGTCTTCTGGCGCATCCCCTTCGAAAGTGCCTGCCCGAGCGCGTCGCGCTTCTCCGCGATGCCCAGACGTTCCAAAAGGGCCTGGGCGCGTGGCTCCCAACCACGTAGATGTAAACTTCGGGCGACGAAGAGCATGTGTTCCCACACGGTGAGCATCGCGTAGACGTCGGGAGATTCCGGGATGAGTGCGATCACCCGCCCGCGCTCGCTGCCGAGTGCGCGCCCCTCGTAGACGATCGTCCCGCTATCGGGCCGAAGTAAGCCGGAGAGACAGAGAAACGAGCTCGTCTTGCCGGCGCCGTTTGGCCCGAGTAGCCCGAGCACTTCACCGCGGGCGAGCTCGAAGCAAAGTCCATTTACCGCTAGGTGCCCACCGAAGCGCTTCGTCAGTCCGTCGACCCGTAGGACGGGTGTCTCAAGTTGCGATATGCCGGCTCTCCTCGCGGTACTGCGTCCAATACAGACGTGCATAGGCGCCGTTCCTGGCTAAGAGGACGGCGTGTGATCCACTCTCGACGATGCGACCGCTTTCGATCACGAAAATAATATCGGCCGAAACGATCGTAGAAAGACGGTGTGCGATGACGAGGCTGGTCCGGCCTTGGAGCAAGGGAACAAGCGCCTCTTGGATGAGCGCTTCGTTCTCGGAGTCCAGAGAGCTGGTCGCTTCGTCCAAGATCAGCATGCAGGGGTTCTTGAGCAGCACGCGCGCGATGGCAAGACGCTGGCGCTCGCCCCCCGAGAGCTTGTGCCCCCGCTCGCCGACGATGGTGTCGTAACCCGAAGGTAAAGAAATGATAAAATCGTGAATGTTGGCGGCCCGTGCCGCCGCTTCGATCTGGGCGGCGGTTGCGTCGGGACGGCCATAACGCAAGTTCGCGCCAATCGTATCATGGAAGAGGTAGGTCTCCTGGGTGACGATGCCGATCTGCGAGCGCAGCTCGTGCAGGTCGATATCCCGCAGGTCGATGCCGTCGAACCGGACGCTTCCGCTTTGCGGATCGTAGAGACGCAGGGCGAGCTGTGCGATCGTCGTCTTTCCGGCGCCCGACGGGCCGACAAAGGCTGCGACCTGCCCCGGCGCGATGGTGAACGTCACCCCGTCGAGCGCGGCTCGCTCCGGCGTGTAAGAGAAGTGGACGTCGTCGAACGTCAACTCGCCGCGCGGGTGAGAGAGCTCGACGGGCGGCTGCGTACGGGTCGTACCTTCGGGCTCCATCTCCAGGTATTCGAAGATGCGCTCGAAGACCGCAAGTGCGCTGATGATCTGCACCTGTATGCCCGCAAGTGCGGAGGCCGGTGTGTAGAGACGAGCGAGCAGTTGGACGAGCGAGACGACCGTTCCGATCGAGACGCTCGCATACAACGTGAGGTAGCCGCCGCCGAGCCAGACGATCGCCGGTCCGATGACGACCATCGCACCGATTGCCGCGATGAACCAGCGCCCCACCATCGCGAGGCGAACCTCCAAAGCCATCAGCTCGCTTGCGGCCGCATAGAAGCGCTTCTCTTCGAAGCCTTCGCGCACGAACGATTTGATGAGCGTGATACCGGAGATGGAGAGCGTCTCTTGCGTGATGCTTTCGATCTCGTCGCGCTTCTCGCGCGTGAGGCGGCGCACGATATACATGCGCCGTCCGACCGGGGAGAGCGGAAGGATCATGAGCGGAACGACGGCGAGCGCGAGCAACGAGAGACGCCAGTCGAGGACGAACATCGCCACGATCGTCGTGAGCATCGTGACGACGTTGGTCACCACGCCGACCAGCGTCCCCGTGACGACGCCGTCGATGTTGTCGACGTCGTTGGAGACGCGGTTCATGATCTCGCCGGTCTTGGTGCTGGTGAAAAAAGCGATCGGCATTAGGTGCAGGTGAGAGACGAGCCGCGTGCGGATGTCGCGCATGATCGCTTCGCCGACGAACGAGTTCAAGTAGCCCTGATAGACGCCGATGAGCCCGGCACCGAGCGCCGTCACGATCATCCCGCCGACGTCGAACCACAGCGCGTGCAGATTGCGGTGTCCGAGGGCGTCGTCGATGAGCCACTTCGTGAAGATCGGTGGCCCCAGGCCCAAGAGCGCAACGATCAGGATGCAGGCAAACATCAACAAGACTTGGCGCCAATAGGGCCCAAAGAGCGCGCCGATGCGGCGCCACTCGATCTTGCGCCGGATCGTCGGCCGCTCGGGATTGAACGCATTCGACCACATCATGTGGATCGGAGGGCCGCCTAGCATCACTCCGCTACGACCCTCTCGGTCCCAGGGTAGTTGCCCAATGGTAACCGTGCGACAAAGCGGGAACGGCCTTCGAGTACGATGCTCCCTCCGTGTGCTTGTACAACCCAGCGGCAGATTGCTAAGCCGAGGCCGCTCCCGCGTGACCGTGAACCACGCGCAAAGCGCTCGAAGAGGGTCGTCGTGAGCGCCGGCTCCACTCCGGGGCCGTCGTCCTCGACGCTCACCTCGGCGGTCTGGGCGTAGCTACCGATGGTGATCGTCACCTTCGAGACTGCGTATTCCAGCGCGTTGTCGAGCAGATTGCGTAAGAGCTGGCGCAGGCGCCCCTCTTCCCCGTCGACGATGACGCTCGGGCCCTGCAATTCAACGGTGATGCCGCGTTGCGCTGCCGGCGGTTGCATCTGCTGCACCGTTCGTGCGGCGATGGCGTACAGGTCGACGGGCTCGCGCACGAGCGCGCGTGCATCGCCGTGTCGCGCCAAGGTCAAGAGGTCGCTGATACAGTCGCCGGCTTCGAGCGCGTGCGTCGCAATCGTTGCAAAGGCAGCGTCGTGGGACGCCGGATCACCGCCTTGTGCCGCTTGGGCGACGCCGGCAATGACGCCTAACGGCGTGCGCAGTTCGTGCGCGACGTCGGCGGCGAAGCGTTCTTCCCGCCGGCGCGCGAGTTCCAGTGGGCGCACCGCCGCGCGCGCGAGCAAGTAGGAAGCCACCGCAACGATCAACGCGAGGCCGAGGTCGAGTGCGACGAGCGCGAGCATCACCCTGCGCAGCTCGCTTTGCAAAACCTGCTGGCCTTGTGGCGTCGCCAATGCCGGTTCGAGTAGGTCGCGTATGTCTCCGGAGATCAGCAGGTACGCAACGACGCTCAGGGAGACGATGACGATCAGAAAGACGGCGAGATACGAGGCGGCTAGCCGCAGCGTTATCCGGCCTTCGGTATCTCCTCGACGAGCTTGTAGCCCACGCCCCATACCGTCTGTATCTGCGCCGTTGTTCCCGCCGCCTTGAGCTTGCGCCGAAGTTGACTCACGTAGACGTCGACGATATTGCTCGAACCGGCGAAGTCGTATTCCCAAATCCGCTCGAGGATTTGCGCCCGGGAGAGGGTGATCCCGCGGTTGCGCGCGAGGAACTCGAGGAGGCGGAACTCCGTGGTGCCCAAATCGAGGACGGTTCCGGCGACGCGCACGCTGCGGGTCGTCGGTTCGACGGTCAGCGTCCCGACCGTCAGCAGCTCGGTCTGAACCGGCCGCTCGGCGCGGCGCAGCAGCGCTCGCAGCCGCGCGGTGAGCTCCTCGTCGGCAAATGGCTTGATCAGGTAGTCGTCGGCGCCGCAGTCGAGCCCCCGGATCCGGTCCTCTACGGCGTCGCGGGCGGTGAGAATCAGCAGCGGCGTCGCGATCCCCTCGGCGCGCGCCGTGCGGCAGATCGAGAATCCGTCGCGTTTGGGCAGCACGACGTCGACGATAGCGACGTCGTACGTACCCCGAAGTAGGTGGTCGAGGCCGGTGTCGCCGTCGGCGGCGACGTCGACGGCGTAGCGGCGGCGCAAGAGCATCGTGCGGATGGAATCGGCGATCTCGGCGTTGTCTTCGATGAGCAGGACGCGCATGGCTTACGACCCGCTAGAGCCCGGCCGGCCAGGGGAAGCCGAGCGTGAGCGCCCCCTCCCACGTCTCGCCCGGCGTGCCGAAGACCGAGCGCCGTTCGAGCAGCACACGAGCGTGCGGCGTAACGGCGGTGCCGACGTAGAAGACCCAGTCGCGCAAGGCGGCAGGGGCGGCTGCCGTATCGTAGCGAGCCCCGAAGTAGGCATGGGGCGTAACATAATATTTCAAACGCGCGAATCCCCCGCTCGAGCCGAGCGCGTCGCCTGCACCGTCGGCGTCTCGGTCGAGGCCGTACCACTGCTGGAGCAGGACGTCGAAGCGGTCGATTTGCTCGTGCAGGCCCCACCCTAGGCGCTGGTAGGCATCGTCGAACGGGGTTGAGCCGGTGACGCGAATGTTGCGTTCGCCCAGCAAGGCGTCGGTGTTGAGCTCGAGGCCCTGCACCACCGTGGTGCGGGTGAAGAGGCCAACCTCGGGCTGCGCCGGCGAGGTGATCTCGCCGGTTGCAATTGGCTTGCCGCCGTAGGCGGCGCCTTGGTAGGAGCCGTCGGTAAGGGTCAGCATGAGGCGCGTCATGCCGACCTGACGTTCCGCATCCAGGCCGTAGCGGGGAGCCGCCAACGTCAGGTCGTTGAGCCCGACGTGCGTCTGGTCGTAACCGTACGCGGCGAGGTCGTCGAGGCGCTGGCCGGGCGAATGATTGAGCGGGAGTTCGAAGAGCCCGACACGATAGAGCGACTTCGTCTTCGCGTTGTACGTCGTGAGGTAGCCCAGATAGATGCCGCCGGGCCCCCCGAGCGCGCCAAGGCTGTAGTGCAAGAAGGCATTGATCTTCCCGGCATCTTGGTCGGGCAGGATCACCCCTGCGGGTTCGAAGCGACGGTCGCCTGGGCCGGGATCTTGTTGCCACTCGAATTGAAAGCGCACCGCAGCGACGGTCGTGCCGTCTCTGGTGATGCCCGGTAGCTGATAGCCATGTTCGCGAAACGAGCGGCCGAAGGTGTTGAGCTCCGGGATCGCCGTATGGCAGGCCGTGCACGAAAGGTGATAACGTTGCGCGAAAATCGGAATCGCCTGGGCGGGGCCGGTGAGGAGTGCGCTTATGAGCACGAGCGCGGTGCCGGTGCGCGTCTTACTGGACCCGGTGCGCGTCTTACTGGACAATGATGACTCCTCGCATCGGCGCCTCGTAGTGGAAGAAGCAGCCGAAGATGTACGTTCCGGGCTGGTCGGCGATGAACGTTTGCGAGGCGGCGCCGGCGTTGAGTGCGCCCGTGCTCCAGGCACCGGAGAGCGCGCTTCCGGTCTGGGTGAGCGCACCGCTCGTGAACGGATACGGCCCAGGGAACGACGTCCCGCCGATCTTGGTCGCGGTGTGCGCAAAGCCGTCGGTATTGACGAATCGCAGTGTCGTCCCGACCGGGACGGTGAGCATCAGGGGGGAGTAGCCGGCGCCGGCCGACGTCTGAGCAGCCGCAAACGCGGTGAGGCTGACGTCGATGGTCTTGGCCGCACCGGTTGTCGGAGCGCCTCCGGCGCCCGACGCCCCGGGGGTGCAGCTTGCGCAGAAGAAGGCCAGCAGAATCGGGGCAAGACGCAGCTTCATGATGGGCGCAGCGTAGCCGGGGTGAATGAGGAAAGTCTGAACTGCCGATAGCTTTACCAGGCAAGATCACGTTCAGGAGGTCCCGTCATCGCACCGGTCGCGCCGCCGCCGCAAACCGCTTCGGACACCGCCCTCGGGGACGTCGTCGTAGGCAACTACGACGTCTGTGTCTATCGCCGCTCCGGGGCGCTGCTGCGGCATGCTGCGCGCCAACCGAACCCGCGGCCGCGCGAGCCCCGATCGCCCATCGATGCGCCGCCGCTCTTGGATTGCGATATCGAACTCGCGGCACTCCAGTCGCTGGTCAGCGGTCCGTCACCCGCGGTCGTCATGGTCTGCGGCCCCAACGGCTGCGGTAAGACCGCGCTCGTGCGCCGAATCCCCGGCGCCATCTACGTGGATGCCGCCGGACTGAGCGCCGCCGGCGTCTTACACCGCGTCTACGAAGGCGCATTCATCGCCGATCCCGTCTGCGTTCCAACCCCCGAGCGTCTGCGCAAGCTGCTCGAGGGGCGGCGGGAGCCGATCGTGATCGACGAATTCGCAGGAACCGTCGACGATCTGCGGATGCTGGTCGAGACCCTCAACGTCTGCCCCGTCGTTTATACGGCGGTGGAGGCGGAGTTAGTCGATCCCTCGGTCGCCGAATTACGGTTGACGGGACTGCGCGATGCGGCGGCACGCGAGCTCTTCGAACGGGCGTCGGGGATGACGCTCGGCGACGACGATCCGAATGTCGCGCTGGTAAGCGGTCCGCTCGAAGGCAATCCGCTGCTGATCCTGCAGGCCGCAGCGCTCGCGCGAGCTGGGAAACTGCCTCCGGTTCAGAATGCGGCGACTTTGGCGGCGGCGGTCTTCAACGGGATGACTATCGGCGAACAGCAAGTCTTCGCCACGGTCGCCGGATTCAATGGTGCGCGACCCGACAAAGCGACGGTCGAAGCCGTCTCCGGCGTCGCCAACGCGAGCGGTGTGATCAGTTCGCTGGTTGCGCGTCACGCGATCGAGCGCGACGGAGAGCGTCTGTGGATCTCGCCGCTGATGTATTCGGTGACGAAGGTTGCGCCGTCGCTCATGCGCTACGACGCGCTCTTCGATTACCTCGACCGCACGCTGGAAGAAGAGCCGTTGCCGAGCGGTCTGCTCGAGAATCCCGCGGCGATGCTCGTCGGTCTGCGCTTTGCGATGAGCAAGAGCCGTCACACCGCCGTGATGGCGGGAAGCCGGCGTCTGAGCGAAGCGTTGTTGCTCGCTGGGAATGTAGACGGCGCGCGCCAAGCCGCCGAGCTCGTGCGTGAAGCGGCCAACGAGTTGCGCGATGGAGCGATGCAGGCTTGGGCGGCGCACCAGTTGGGAACGCTCTCGGTGCTCACCGGAGATAAACCGGATGCCGTAACGTGGTTGGAGACTGCCGTCTCGCGGCGCGAACGCCTCGGTGACGAAGACGGCATGCACCGCTCGCTCGAAAATCTCGCGCTCGTGCGCGGCGAGCCGTCGCCCGCTGCGCGACGCACGAAGAAAAAGAAAACGGGTGGGGGGAGCATCGGTCGTGATCTCGGGATGATCGTGGCAGCGATGGGTCTAGCGGCCGTGGTCGTCGCAGTGTATTCTCTGGTCTGGCGGCCATCGCACCGTGTTGCGCGTCACGAGCGCGCCGTTAAGCACGTCGCCGTCGCCTCGCATGCGATGCCTCCTGATACCCCATTGCAATTTCCCGGGAATCTCTCTGCACTTGCGGCACTGCGGCCGGTGCCGCGCCCCGCCCTCGTGAAGACACCGGCTGCGGCCCTCGCGCTTGCGCCGAAGAAAGGCGCCCCGACCGTAGCGGCAGCGCCGCCTCCGCCGCCCGCAATTGCGCCCCATATCGTTCGTTTCGCCGCTACCGCGGCAAATATTCGGGCCGGCCAGAGCACGAGTCTGTGCTACGATGTGCGCGATGCGTCCAGCGCGGCCATCGACGACCTCGGTCCCGTAGCGCCTGGAGCCTCGTGTACGAAGGTCGAGCCGCGACGCACCACGCGATATCTCCTCACCGCTTCTCGCGGATCGCAGCGCGTCGTCGCCTCCGCGGCAATCATGGTGAGTGCACCGGTTCAGCGCCGGCCGCTCCAGTGGCCCCGCATCCTGCGCTTCAGCACGACGGCACGCCGCATCATCGAAGGGCAGTACACCCAACTCTGTTTCTCGTTGCAACACGCTACCAGCGCCGTGCTCGAGCCGGTCGGTCCCCTCTCGTCGTCGCGCTCAGGCTGTGTCAACGTCTCGCCGCAGATCGATACTTTTTACACGCTCTACGCGCGCAATGCGAAGGGTGTCGTCTCACGTTCGCTGCACGTGGCCGTGCAGTCCGACGACATCCTCGACCACTAGGAACGGCCTCGAGTTTTAATTTCGTAGCGAGTCGCGCATGGCCGATGCGACGCTCCGTAGCGCGGCGTCGGCGGCGTCGCGCGCGGCGCGATCGAAAGCAATTCGTGCGTCGTCGCGTTGTCCTTCGCGCAAGAGAACGGCAGCCAGCGCAAAGCGTGCCCGCGCAAATGAAGGGGCGTCGGTAAGTGCGATCCGCAGCTCGCGTTCGGCGTCTTCGAGGCGCTGCGCCTGATCTCGGCGAGCGCGAGGTCGTAGTGCGCGGTCGCGTACGCAGGATTGCGCACTAAGAGCGCTCCGAAGTCGTGCAGCGCGGTATCCGCGTCGTCGAGTTGGAGCGCAACGATGCCGTCGGCGTAGAGCGCACGAGCGGAGGTGGGGGCCCGTTGCAAGAGCGCGGCGGCGTCGCGTTTGGCACTGGGGAGATCGCCGCGCAAGAGGTCGACGCTCACGAGGTTGGCGCGAGCGGCCAAGAAGCCGTCGTCACGTGCAATAGCGTCCTCGAATGAAGTCGCCGCGGCCTCATAAGCACCCAACTGTGCTTCTGCCAGGCCTAGGTCATAGAAGGTGGTCGAGCCCTGCGGCTCATCCGGGTGCAGGGTGAGGACACGTTCGAATTCGGCTGTCGCATCGCTCCAGTCACCGCGCTCCTCTTCACCGACACCGATACGCAAGCGTTCGAGGACCTCACGGTGCGTCGCCAATGCTCGAAGCGCTACGGGATCGGTCGTACGTGCAACCGGATGGGTCTGCGGATACGTCTGCGCACATAGCGGCACGGGGAGGACGGCGGCCGTTAGGAAGACGACCAGAGATGCACGCCTACCCCAGGCGCCCCGACCACCGAGCATCTCAGTGACCGGAATCGTCCGGCAGGTCGGCGTCCTTGACGTGAGCGGCTTGCGCCG
>DATJTD010000165.1:0-10625 GCA_035503775.1 Candidatus Acidiferrales bacterium | reverse complement strand
GCGCTCGGTTACGTGAAGATACTATTGCAGCACGATGCCTGGCGTGAAGACGGCCTTCGTCTGTATATGGAACTGCGCCGAGATTCAGGCGATCGCGCCGGAGCTCTGCGTGAGTACCACGACTTCGCGCGCCGTCTCAATGATGAAGTGGGTGCCTCCCCGATGGCAGAGACGACGCAACTCTTCGAAAGCATCGTCGCTGCCAATGAGCCGGTCAGCGCCCTTTCGCCCTCGACCGCTCACGCCACCGTGGCGCACAATCTGCCGCAATCGCTCACGACGCTTCACGGCAGAGAGCAAGACGTCCTGAGCGTCCAGGCGCTGGTCAAACAGACATCCCTCGTTACGCTCTCCGGCGCGGGCGGCGTCGGCAAGACGCGGCTTGCCATTGAAGCGGCATTCGGCGTTGTGGACGTCTTCGCTGACGGCGTCCGCATCATCGAATTTGCGTCGGTCAGCGATCCGGCGTTGGTTGTAGCCAGTGTGGCGGCCGTGCTCGGAATTCATGAACGCGACGGTGTACCGCTGACGGATTGCGTCGTCGAGGTGCTAAAGACCAAGAACATGCTCCTCGTGTTCGATAATTGCGAGCACCTGGTGGAGGCAATTGCGAAACTGGCATATCGCCTGGTACAACTTTCGTCGGTACGCATTTTAGCAACGAGTCGCGAACCGCTCCGCGTTGCCGGCGAGGCGGTGTTTCACGTTTTGCCGCTGTCGACGCCGGAGGTCCCCATCGGTCGGCTGCCAACGATCGAGGATCTCAAACACTCGGCGGCTGTGCGACTGTTTTTGGATCGGGCTTCCGCAGCGGTACCGCAATTCCACGTTAGCGAAAGTGATGGCAAGGCGCTGGTTGCCATCTGCAGGCGCCTAGACGGCATTCCGTTTGCCATAGAGCTCGCGGCCGCACGCCTGCGCGTTTTGAGCATACGAAGTCTCGCAGAGCGGCTCGACGATCGTTTCAAGCTCTTAGGCGGCGGTAGCCGTACCGCTTTGCTGAGACATCAAACACTTCGTGCACTGCTGGATTGGAGCCACAACCTTCTTGGCGAGGATGAGCGCCGCTTATTCCACCGCCTATCGATTTTTGCGGGACGGTTCACGCTCGAGGCCGCGACTACGGTATGCGCGGAAGACGAAAGCGAAAAACTACGGGTTCTCGATCTCCTGAGCGCTCTGGTCGACAAGTCTCTCGTGGTTGCCGAGCCGCGCGATGATCGGTATCGCTTGCTTGAATCCACGCGGGAATATGCTCGTGAGCGATTGCATACCTCCGGGGAGCATGCGGAGACCTCGCTGCGCTATGCAAAATTCTACGCGAACATCGCCGTCGTCGTGGACGATCTCTACTGGACTCTTCCGGCTGAAGAGTGGTTGCGCGTTATTATGCCCGAGGCTGAGAACTTGCTCGATGCGTTACATTGGTGTTTCGATGTATCGCAGGAATATGATCTAGGCGGAGAAATCGCGGGGCGCTTGGTGCACTTTTGGTGCAGCACGGCATATCGTGCGCAGGGTAAGAAATATATCGACCGAGCATTGAGCGCGCTCCCCGCTGCCGTGACCCCAACGCTTGCCCAGCTCTTCATCGCCCGCTCCCGTATCATGGAATTTCGCGACGTGGCGATGGCGCGACGCGCCGTCGAGCTCTTCGAGCAGCTGGATGACAAGCAGGGCCGTGCACTGGCATATGCCGAGTTTGCCGTCGCTGCCACGTTAGCGGACGCTGACGAGAGTGTGGATCACTTTTTTACAGAGGCCACAGAGATATTCCGGAATCTCAATCGGCCGAGAATGTTGGCGAACGTTTTGGAGCTGCAGAGCATAACACATTTTCGCCGCGCAAATTATTTGCAGTCCGCAGCATTTGCTGAGCGCACGCGTGCGCTCTATCAGCTTCTGGGGGACGACGTTCAGGCGGCGTGTCAACTTGCGAGGCTCGCGGAATGCCGCTTTGCCGTTACGGGCAACGTCGAAGAATCGCTGGAGCTTGCCCATCAAGCGTACACGCTGTACGGCGCCGGTCACCATGACACTCGCCTTGGGCGCCTTTGGTGTCTTACTAATCTCGCGGCATACAACGTCGTGGCCGAAAAATTCGGTGAAGCGTATCAGCGCATCTGCGAGGCGCTTTCCCTTTCAGAAGAGACAGGAAGCGAAACCTTTGCGATATACTGCGCAGAGTTTCTTGCTGCCGTAGAGGCAGCGCACGGCGACGTGCGCCGCGCTGCTCGAATGATCGGCTACACGGGTGCCTACCTACAGCGAAAGGGCGTGCTGCGCTACCCGACGGAAAGAGCTTGCTTCGAGTTGCTCATGAGGCGTCTTCAGATGGCACTTCCGGCTGATGAGCTAGAAATGCTTCTGGCCGAGGGCGCGGCATCGGGGCGTGAGCTTATGTCGACGGTGATCGCCGCGGCTGTTGCGGCGGGCTACCCAGGGAGCGAAGTAAGTAGGAAAGAAAAGACGGCACGCTTGGGTATCGTATGATTTATATATTCTGCTGATCGTAGTATTTTGCGCAAGCTGACGGAGGTACTTTGTGACCAAGCTTTTGGAATTCATGAACGGTGTCGATCGAACGCTCGACCCTTTTATGCCAGACCGCGGCGACATCATGGCAGGTGCGCGTCGCGCAGGACTCTTGCCGGAGGAGATCGCGGCCCTCGAGAGCTCCGATGCAGGTAGGATTACGCAAGTCATCCTGAGCCGGAACCCGGGCTTGGTCGTGGGGACGCACTGCTGCGTTCAAGCCCCCGAGGAAGAAGAGGAAGAAGAGGAAGAGGAGGACGACAAATAACGGTCGTCCGGGCGGCGGGCGCATTGCTCGTCGTTGGTACAGGCATACGTTTCGGCGCGCATCTTACACAAGAGGCGTCAGCGTGCATTGCTCGTGCCGATAAGACGCTATACGTCGTTGCCGATCCGGCTACGCGCGCGTTCTTGCAAGAGCGCGCGCGCGATGCTGAGTCGCTCGAAAGATTTTACGACCCGGCGCGCAAGCGCACGAGCGCGTACGAGTCGATGGTGGACCGAACGTTATCGTTCGTGCGGGCGGGTAAACATGTCTGCCTTGCGCTCTACGGTCATCCGGGAATATTCGCTTCGGTCGGTCATGAGTCGATCTCGCGTGCGAGAGCCGAGGGTCATTATGCGCGAATGCTACCGGCCGTTTCGACAGAAGATTGCCTCTTTGCAGATCTTGGGCTCGACCCAGCGCGCCGAGGTTGCCAGACGTTCGAGGCAACGGATTTCGTATTGCGGCGCCGCGTCGCCGATTCGACCTGCGCGCTGATTCTCTACCAGGTAACCGCGGTCGGTGAATACCGACTCCCCGTTGAAGTCAACCGCGGTGGCTTACGGGTGCTCACGGAATTGCTGTTGGAACAATATCCTGGATCGCACGAAGTCGTGGTGTACTTAGCGGCGGTATATGCGGTGACCGAACCCGTGATTCTCAAATTGCGGCTTGACGAACTTGGTGAGGCGACGATTCCGCCGATGGCGACGCTCTACGTGCCGCCGCTGTGCAGGCGCCGCATCGATCCCGTTATGCGGGAGCGCTTGCGGGCCGCTACCGGTGTCCCGGTACCGATGAGCTCTTGACCACCGTTGGGAGCCCGTCGTGGCTCCATTCCATCCACGACCCATCGTAGACGGCAAGGTCGGTAAACCCGGCCTCCAGCAAGGCCAGATACGAGCCTGAGGCCGAGACCCCACTACCGCACGAGACGATCGTGCGTTTGTGTTTGTCGAGCCCCAGTGCGCCGACGAGCCGGTCGAGTTTGGCGCGATCCGCGATCGCGCCCCCGCGTTCGTCTTCGAGCAGGTCGTTCCCCGAGAGGCGTACGGAGCCGGCAATGTCGCGATCGCGGGTTGCGTAGGTGGCATTGCGTTGCGTCTCGAGCAACTGCGCGTCACGCTCGCCTCGTGCCACCGCGAGCACCTCCTCGCGCGACGCACGCAGCTCCGGCCGGACGCGCGGCGTGAAGATGGCCGGCGCAAAGGCCGTCGGCACATCGCTGGTGACTGGATGCCCTCCGGCAATCCACGCGGGCAGACCCCCGGCGAGAATCTTGGCGTCGTCGTGTCCGTAGTATCGCAGCATCCAGATCATCCGCGCAGCATACGGCACCGTACCGTCGTCGTATGCGATCACGGTGGTCCGATCACCGATGCCGCGGCGTTCCATCACCTCGGCGAAAAGTTGAGGCGGCGCGACGCGTGCGGCGTACGGCGTCGCCGGATCGGCGAGATGATCGGCATAGTCCAAATGCACGGCGCCCGGAATATGCCGCGCCGCGTATTGTTCGGCCCCACTCGGTCCGGTCTGTCCCGGCGCACCATGCGGCGTGCTGCGCGCGTCGACCACACGGACGTTGGGATCGTGCAGATGCTGCGCTAGCCAAGCGACTTCGATGAAAGCGTCGCGGCTCACCGGCTTACGCGAGCACCGTCGTCTTCGTCAAGTCGAACCGTTTACTGGCTTCGTCGACGACGTACTTCCCAATGGCGAGCGACGACGTCGCCGCGGGCGAAGGCGCGTTGCGTACATGGACCACGGTCTTGTCGCCGTCGAAGACGAAGTCGTCGACGAGCGATCCGTCGGCCGACATCGCTTGCGCGCGCACTCCTGCGGGCCCCGGAAGACAATCCTCCGGCTTGAGCTCGGGAATGTAGCGCTGCAGCGCTTTCACGTATGCGCTGCGCACGAGGTCGCGATACATCTCGCCCGCGCCGATCTTCCAATACTTGGTCGCGAGCTTGAAGAAGCCCGGATACGTGATCGCATCCCACAGTTCGGGCGGATTGATGGAGAAGAACGAATAGCCTTCGCGCGCAAACGCCAGCACGGCGTTGGGGCCGAGCCAGATCGAGCCGTCCATGCGCGGCGTGAAATGCACGCCCAAGAAGGGGAACTCCGGATCCGGCACCGGATAGATGTTGCCTTTGACCAGATACGATCGATCGGGCTTGAGAATCAAATAGTCGCCGCGGAATGGGACGATCTTGGGATCGCGCTGACCGCCGGTCATCTGCGCGAGCTTATCGGAGTAGAGGCCTCCGCACGTGATCACGTAGCGCGCCTGCACGTCGCCGTCACGGCCCTCCTCGCCGAGCTTGAGCACGGTGAGTGTCGGGCGCCGCTCGATTGAGGTGACCTCGCGGCAGAGCAGCATGTCCGCGCCCATCTCCTTGGCGTCTGCGCCATACGAGTTGGAGACGCGGGCCCAGTCGACGATCCCCGTGACCGGCGAGAAGATAGCTTTGACCCCGCGACAATGCGGTTCGCGCTCGCGGATTTGCTCCGCATCGAGCATCTCGAGGCCCTCGACGCCGTTTTGCTGACCGCGCTCCCAGAGGTCCATGAGGCGCGGGATCTCGGCCTCCTCGGTCGCGACGATCAGTTTGCCGACCTGCTTGTACTCGATGCCTTTTTGATGGCAATAGTCCCACGCCAAGCGCCGCCCTTCGACGCACAGCTTCGCCTTGAACGAGCCGGGCTTGTAATAAATCCCGGAGTGGATGACGCCGCTATTGCGCCCCGTCTGGTGCTTGTTGAACGCGTCTTCTTTTTCGACGTTGGCAACTTTGAGGTGCGGAAACCGCACCAGGAGCTCGCGCGTGGTTGCGAGCCCAACGATCCCGCCACCGACTACCGCCACATCATAAACCATACGAAAGGAATTCTCGCGCCCTACCCCACTCGCCCGCTACGACCAAAGGGCCCAGGCAGCACCCGACCACCGGGCTGTTGAAGAGGCCCACTGCCCACGATTCGAAGCGAAAGACGACTGTGACGACACGATCGACGCCGACCGCCGCGGAGCGGCTGGCCGAACTGAGCCCCTTCCGGAACGAAGAGATCCGCACGTTCACGACGGCAGCCGATCGCGAATCGCTGACCGAAGCGCTCCGCCGCGCGCGCCAGACGCTCGGCACGACGTACCCGCTGGTGATCGGGGGCCAACGCCGTGAGACGCAGTCCGCGATCCGCTCCATCAACCCCGCGCACCCGCAGGAGGTCGTCGGCGAGGTCGGGTCGGCATCGCTCGAGCAGGCTCTCGAGGCAATCGACGTCGCCGCCGACCGCTTCGAGAGTTGGAAGCGCGTCCCGGCCGTGGAGCGCGCGGAGTACCTCTTGCGCGCCGCCGATCTCGTGCGCCGGCGCCGCGACGACTTCAATGCGCTCCTCGTGCTCGAGGTCGGCAAGAGCTGGGTCGAAGCCGACGCCGACACGGCCGAAGCCATCGACTTCCTCGAGTTCTACGCCCGCGAGGCACTCCGTTACGCCGATCCGCCGGCGCTCAATCCGGTCGCCGGCGAGCGGAACCGGCTCCAATACATCCCGCTTGGGGTCGGCATCGTGATCCCGCCGTGGAACTTCGCGTTCGCGATCATGGCGGGGATGACGACCGCGGCACTGGTGGCGGGCAATACCGTCGTACTCAAGCCGTCGAGCGACTCGGCGGTGATTGCCGCGCAGTTCGTCGATCTGCTGCACGAGGTGGGGCTGCCGGGCGGGGTCGTCAATTTCGTGCCGGGCTCCGGCCGCACCATCGGGGATGCGCTGGTCGCCCACCCCAAGACGCGCTTCGTGGCCTTCACGGGGAGCAAAGAAGTCGGCCTTCACATCAACGAGCTAGCTGCAAAGACACAGCCGGGCCAGCTGTGGATCAAACGCGTGATCGCGGAGATGGGCGGCAAAGACGCGATCGTGGTCGCCGCGGACGCCGACTTGGGGGCCGCCGTCGAGGGCGTAGCCGTCTCCGCCTTCGGTTTCCAAGGGCAGAAGTGTTCGGCGTGTTCGCGCGCCATCGTGGAGGCCGAGGTGTACGACGAGTTCGTTGCTCGGCTGGCGGAGCGAGTGCGCACGATCGCCGTCGGCGATCCCGCCTCCCCGCAGACGTATATGGGTCCCGTGATCAACGAGGGCGCGATGACGACGATCCTTTCGTACATCGAGAAAGGCCTCGCCGAAGGTGGACGGCTGATCGCCGGGGGCAAGCGCCTCCCCGGCCAGGGCTTTTTCCTCGAGCCCACGGTCATCGCCGATGTCGCACCGCACGCCACGATCGCTCAGGAGGAGATCTTCGGCCCGGTCCTTGCGGTGATTCGAGCGGCCGACTACGACGCAGCCCTGGCAATTGCCAACGACTCGGAGTTCGGCCTCACCGGCTCGGTCTATTCACGCGATCAGGCGAAGCTCGATCGTGCGGCCACCGACTTCCACGTCGGGAATCTGTACTTCAATCGCAAGTCGACCGGTGCATTGGTTGGCGGCCACCCGTTCGGCGGGTTCAACATGTCCGGCACCGATTCGAAAGCCGGTGGTTACGACTACCTCTTGCTCTTTCTCCAAGCCAAGCTCGTTTCACAGAAGTGCTAGCTTGGTTCATTACTTTTCTTAACTTTATTGCCTATTGAAAAGATCGCCTAAATGGCGACGTTTTGAAATTATTTCCTTGACGTGAGGTAGCTCACGGATTATCCTATCCCCAGACGTCCCGGCGCGTTGGCGCACGCCGGCGGCGCTTCAGCTTCACCCGGATGCTCTGGTCTCGTTTGTGGGGGTCTGTATGGGCTCGGTGAGCCTTGCGTTCCGGGGAAGCGCCGTCGCTGCGATCCTTTTAACGGCTTGCAGCGGCCAAAGTTCGCCGCCGCCCCTAGGGGCCGGCGGCGGCGGTGCGAGCGCGAGTCCGTCCTCCACGAGCACGGCCGGAGCGACGACGCAGACCGCCACGCCTTCTCCTTCGCCGACCCCGACGCTGGTGGCGTTTTCGCCAGGTCCGACGCCGTCGCCGACCGCCAGACCGGCCTCACCAACTCCAACGGCACCGCCGACGTCTACGCCGTCGCCGACGCCGGCGATTACCGTGAAGCCGACCACCTCGCCAACGGCGAAGGCCACGGGCTCGCCGGCCCCTGCGAGCCCGACACCGACCGTCTCGGCCTCAGTGGCGCCCACTTCGCCTGAGCCGCTCGCGACGTGGACTGGAACCTTTGCCGGCTTCCCCGGAGCATCTTGGACGGCAGCATGGGGCGTCGCCAACCCGCCGACTTCCGACGACGCCGACGACAACGGCTCGGCGCGCAGCCCCGACAACTACGGCGAAGATTGCCTCTACGACTATTGCGTCCCGCTTGGCGGCACGACGCCGACGTTGAGCCTCTCGACCGATACGTCGCCCGCCGGCAACCCCGTCCTTTAGGCGTACTACGCGGCCGATTCGTCGGCGTTTTCGTGCGAATGCGCCCGTGGTGGCGGACAGTTCTACCGGAACTCGTCAACACCGAGTCCACCTATAACGTCTTCACCAACGGCCTGAGCATCAACAACACCGGCCTGAATCCGCCGCGGCCCGATCTCGCCGACGCCACCGTCCTCCACTTCCGATACTATTTGAAGTTCCCGGTCGGCCATCCGTGGGGCATGGGTGGAAAGCTGCCGGGGCTCTTCGGCGGCACCGAGGGCGGCGAGAGCGGCTTCAATTCCACGGGCTCTTCGTTCTCGACCCGGTATATGTGGCGCACGTCCAGCGCGGTCGGCGAAGTCTACGAATATTCGAAGTGCAGCACCGAGAAGGACCTCGTCGGCAACTGGGATTTCCAGGCCGACGGGAAGTGGCACTACATCGAGCAGGCCGTCGACCGCAGTGGTCTCGGCACGGTTACGGTGTGGTACGACGGTACCCAGGTCCTCAGCGCGAGTCTGGGGCGTGCAAGCATCTCGACCCAGCCCTTCGGCGGAATCTTTTTCTCGACGTTTTACGGCGGCCACGCCTCCGACTGGGGGCCGTCGAGCAACACCGATGCCGAGTTCGCTGACTTCGAGCTAAGTACGAACTACATCGGTCCCTAGGTCGGCCGCCGGTTCGACGACATCTCCACCGTCTCCACCGGGCTCACACCCTGCGACCAAAGCGGGCAGGAAGCCGTCTCAGGAGTTATTCGCAGAAATCTTCCCGTTTTGTCTTGACCATCTAGACGAGGGATGGTATTATAGCCGTCGTGACTCTGACGCCTAGCCATTTTGGTGTGGTCAGTGATCCGGACCGAACAAGGTCTGGCGTTGGTGTTCGTTCCTTGAAAACTGAACCGTGCAGTAGCGCATAAGTCTGTGGGTCTCCATACGGAGGACAGACAAGCGCGCCGAAAGGCGTTTTTTGTTTGACCTCTGCTAGAGAGATTTTTAGTCGTTCGTATCGGGCACCGGCTTCACCGGATCCGAGATGAGCGATCGTACAAACAAGACTGAGCACGATCGCAAGATCGTGATCGATCCGACATCCCCGCAAGGGGCCGCTCGGATCATGAATAGTCAGCATTACAAGAGCCTCAAAAGCTCCGAAAAGCTTTCCGACCTTAGCCGGTCGGGCAAGTTGTATTATGGAGAGTTTGATCCTGGCTCAGGATTAACGCTGGCGGCGTGCCTAACACATGCAAGTCAAACGGGGCAGCAATGCCTAGTGGCAGACGGGTGAGTAACACGTGGTCAACCTACCTTCGAGTGGGGGATAACTAGCCGAAAGGTTAGCTAATACCGCATGAAACGTGCTGAGGCATCTCAGAACGTTAAAAGGAGCAATCCGCTTGAAGACGGGACCGCGTCCGATTAGTTAGTTGGTGGGGTAACGGCCTACCAAGACTCCGATCGGTAGCTGGTTTGAGAGAGCGACCAGCCACACTGGGACTGAGAGACGGCCCAGACTCCTACGGGAGGCAGCAGTGAGGAATTTTCCGCAATGGGCGAAAGCCTGACGGAGCGACGCCGCGTGTGGGAAGAAGGCCTTCGGGTCGTAAACCACTGTCGAAGGGGACTATAATGAAGGTACCCTTGGAGGAAGCCCCGGCTAACTACGTGCCAGCAGCCGCGGTAAGACGTAGGGGGCAAGCGTTATTCGGAATTATTGGGCGTAAAGCGCTCGTAGGCGGGAAGACAAGTCCGTGTTGAAAGACCTCGGCTCAACTGAGGGACCGGCTCGGATACTGTTTTTCTTGAGGCATTCAGAGGGTGATGGAATTCCCGGTGTAGCGGTGAAATGCGTAGATATCGGGAGGAACACCAGTGGCGAAGGCGATCACCTGGGGATGTTCTGACGCTGAGGAGCGAAAGCTAGGGGAGCAAACGGGATTAGATACCCCGGTAGTCCTAGCCGTAAACGATGGATACTAGGTGTATGCGGTATCGACTCCGTATGTGCCGTCGTTAACACAATAAGTATCCCGCCTGGGGAGTACGGCCGCAAGGTTAAAACTCAAAGGAATTGACGGGGGCCCGCACAAGCGGTGGAGCATGTGGTTTAATTCGACGCAACGCGAAGAACCTTACCCAGGCTTGACATACTCTGTAAGCCATAGAAATATGGTCCTCCTAGCAATAGGACAGGGATACAGGTGCTGCATGGCTGTCGTCAGCTCGTGCCGTGAGGTGTTGGGTTAAGTCCCGCAACGAGCGCAACCCTCGTCGTGTGTTGGTCCGCAAGGATCTCTCACGCGAGACCGCCGATGAGAAGTCGGAGGAAGGTGGGGATGACGTCAAGTCAGCATGGCCCTTACGTCTGGGGCTACACACGTGCTACAATGGGTGCGACAACGAGTTCCAAACTCGCGAGGGTAAG
>DATJTD010000164.1:0-9448 GCA_035503775.1 Candidatus Acidiferrales bacterium | reverse complement strand
TGCACGAGCCGGCGCTGCGCGGTATGTTCGGGCGGCTCGCTCGTGAAGAGACCGTTCCCGATCACCTGATGCAGCGCATCCGTACCGCGCCCTTTGCGAAACGAACCGGCCTTGGTCACCAAGACCTCGCGAATCGCTCCGGGGCCGCTCACCAGATAATAACGCTTGTGGGGGACCTCGAGCGAAGCGATCGGACCGTAGCGTTCCGCCACCTCGCAAAGAAAATCGGGGACGCCGGTGAGATCCGGCCCGCCAAATCGCTGCGCAACCAGATCGGCCGGCGGTCCCGGAACGGCCGCGGCTCGCGATGAGAACGTGGTGGTCATTGGACCAGCGATTGCGCCAAGGTCAGCGTCACGCCCATCTGGTGTAACGCCGGAATCTCGTTGCGGATGGCGGCGAGTGTCGTCGGGTGCGGATGTCCGATCGCGATTGCCGAGCCGTTCTGGAGCGCGAGCTGGGCGGCGTGCAGGAGCATGCGCTGTGAATACGCCGTCTGTTGTTTGCCGTCGAGAAAGACGTCGCGCGCTGCTGTCGGGATGCCGGCCGCATGTGCGTCGCGCTGGGCGACCGAGGCGACGTTGGTGCGCGAGTCGATGAAGAAGAGGTGATCTTGCGCAAGCACCTGGCTGACGTCGCGCATCACGCGATCGTCTGCCGACGCCTTGCTTCCCTCGTGGTTGTTGACGCCGGTCGCCAGCGGAACGTCTTGCAGATCGCGACGGACTTGCAGCTCGATCTCGTCGTCGGCCATCTCCGTCGTGATCTCTCCGGGCCCGGGATAAAGACCCGAGAGCGTCTCCATCGGCAAGTGCAACATCACGCCCTTCCCTGCCGCATGTGCTTCTTCCGCGATCACGTGTGTATACGGAACCTCCGGCAGCACCGACATCGTGAGCGGAATCGGCAGTGCCACCAGTGCACGCTCGACGGCAAGGTATTGCCCGCAGTCATCGATGATGATCGCCAGCTCCGCATGACGCCGGTGCGGCGCGCCGGCTGCCGCCGTCTGGGGAAGCGAAGGTGACGCAGAGGGTGCGAGCGGTGTCGATTCCGGCGTAATCGGGGTCGCGACCACCGCCGCTGGCGTAACCGATGCTATCTCGGCCGGCTCCGCTTGCGAGGTGAAAACCGGTGTAGCGATGATGCGCTGCACGCGTGAGGCGTCGTTGCCGAAGAGCAGCCAATAGCCCGCCCCACAAGCGACGACGAAGACGAGGAAGATAAAGGCCTTCCGAAAGAGGTTCGGGCGGCCGCGGCGGCGCCGGCGTTTCATGACGGGTACAAAAAGTAGCGCTGCCGGAGGCGCTCGAAGTCACCGACGTCGTCGGCCCACTGGGCTTCGATGGCGTCGGCATCCAAGCCGTTGGTCAGTCCGAGCCGCAGTGAATCCGTCCCCCAATCGCGGTCGAGATGCTGCGCATCGATCGAGAGAAAGCGCGGTGCGATCGTGCGCACGGCGATGAGAATTTCAACTGCCGTCAGCACCGCACGAAAAGAGCGCGGGTCGGTGAGGATCAGCTCGACACCGGTCAGCGTCTTTCCACTCCAAAAACCACTCTGCGGTCTCCACGCAGCCGGCCGAAAGCGCACACCCAGCAGTCTACGTGCGTTGAGGGCTGCCGCGAGTTGCTCGCCGTCGAGCGTATAGGCACCCGCGAAGAAGAAGGGCCGAAACGGCTCGACGTCTCCGGTCCCGTTGTTGATCCCCGCCTCGCTGATCAGCCCGGTTCCCGGATACACGAGCGTCGTCTGCCAGGTCGGAATATTCGGCGAAGTCGGAATCCAGTCGAGGCCGGTGTCGGGCCAGAGCATCCAGCGCTCGTAATTTTGCATCGCGATGACGCGCAAATTGCATCCGATACCGAAGCGATCGTTGAAGAGCAGCGCCAGCTCGCCGACGGTGAGGCCGTGGCGCATCGCAATTGGGTAGAGCCCAATAAAGGAAGAGAACTTCGGATCGAGCACCGGACCCTCGACGACCAGGCCACCAATTGGGTTGGGCCGGTCGAGAATCCAAACTTCTTTGCCGAATTCGCGAGCCGACTGCATGATGTAGGCCATCGTCGAGATATACGTGTACGCCCGGTCGCCGACGTCTTGAATGTCGAAGAGCAGCACGTCGATATCTGCGAGCATCTCGGCGGTGGGATGACGCGTCGCCCCATACAGGCTGTAGACCGGCAGGCCCGTCTGCGCATCGGTGGACGAAGCAACGGCCGCCCCCGCTCCGACTGTTCCGCGAATCCCGTGTTCGGGTCCGAACAGCGCGCCAATCGTGATATCCGGATTGCGGTGCGCCGCATCGATGAGCGGCTCACCGGTGGAGAGCACCCCGCTTTGGTTGGTGACGATGCCGATCGTGCGCCCGCGCAGATCGCGCCAGCGTTCGCTGATGAAGAGGTCGTCGCCGAGTGAGACCGGGGCCGGCACCGCCGCTCGCGCGGGAGTGGTAAGGGCCGCGGCGGTGAGCGCTATGAAGCTCGCGCGATCCATGGTCGCGCGTGTCGAGAGGGGCATGCGCAGACTCTTCGCCCTCAAACGAGCGGCACGCTCTTCCGTGTGAAAGAGCGTGCCGTTGTGCTCGACCGTTCATCGCCTGCGTGCCGATCGCGAAGCTCGCACGCGAGAGGGGCCAGAGCCGAGGAGCAGCCCGGAGAGAGGTGTGGGTCTCGGGCTACGGTGTTGGTTGCACGTCCGGTGCGGGGGGTGGCGGCGGTGAACCGCCTTGCCATCCTGGGCCACCATGGTGCTGCATCCACGGTCCGGGTCCGTGGTGGTCCCACGGCCGGTGGCCGCGGTGCATCCACGGTCCTCCCGGACCGTTATCTTCAAATGAGAGGGCGACGCGCAGGAGCACTTCTCCGGCATCTGGCGCGTGGTGATGATGCTGGAAGCCTTGCGTACGGCGGAGGTCGGGTCTCGGCGAGAAACCGGGATGCGGGCGATGAGGCATCTGAGCGCGCATCGACTCCATGTCGGTCTTGACCGCGTTGAGGATGGCTTCTTTTTGAGACGTCGAGAGGGCGGCGTCCAGACGGGAAATCGCCCCTTTGACGTCGGGCGCCGGTGCCAGCGCGAGGTCACCGACAACTTGCGCGAGGAGGCCACGTTGCGCCGGCGTGAGCACGCCGAGGACGTCGGCCCGAATCTCGTGGTGGAGCTGTTCGAATCGTTGGCGCATCGCTTCGAACTTCGCGCGCTCGGCTGCCGAGGGCGGACCGTGCGGCGGGCCGCCGTCCGGCGGTGGCGGGGGCGGGGGCGCATCGGGCGGAGGAGGCGGCGGCGAGGCATCCTGTGCGGCGGCAGCCAGTGGAAACAGCGCGGTCAGCGCCATCAGCGCAGAAAGACGTTTCATGCCTCGATCCTACGGCCCCGGTCTGTGACGTACCTGAGGCTGTAGTTCAAGCGAAGATCGGTGTCGTCCCCATGGGAACTAACCCAGCGGCTGCGGCGCGATCGAACAGCTCGGTCACCGCGGCAATTCCGTCGCTGCCGATGTCGTCGGAGTAGTCGTTGACGTAGAGCGCGATGTGGGCGTGCATCACGCTTTCGTCCATCTCGAAGGCGTGCTCGCGGATGTAGGGCGCGATTGCCGTTGGGTTCGCCCGCGCAAAGGCGAGGCTCGCGCGAATCGTCGGATCGATGCGCACCAGGAGTTCGGGGGCGAGGTCATGACGCACCAGAATCGCACCCAGCGGGATCGGTAGCCCCGTCGTCGCCTCCCACCAAGCGCCGAGATCAGCCGCACACCGCAAGCCGGCTTGCGCGTACGTGAAACGCGATTCGTGGATGATGAGACCCGCATCGACCTCGCCGCCGGCGACAGCGGCGACGATGCGGTCGAAGCGCATTGGGACGGCCTCGACTTCCGCACCGACGGCGAGGCGCAGCAAAAGATAGGCGGTGGTCATGCGTCCGGGGATGGCAAAGCGCGTGCCGTCGCCGAGGGCGGCAAGCGCCGGGGTGGTGCCGTCGGAGTTGGGGCGAACGACTACCAGCGGCCCGCAACCCCGCCCCAGCGCTCCGCCGGAACGCAGGATGCGATAGTGCCCAAGCAGCGAGGGGATCGCGCCGTAGCTGACTTTGGTGAGCGCATACTGGCCCGTCTTCGCAGCGCTATTGAGCGCCTCGACGTCGTCGAGCACGACCCGAACGGGGGGCGCATCCGCGAGCAACCCTTGTGTCCAGGCGGCGAAGATGTATGTGTCGTTGGGGCACGGCGAATACGCGAGCGAGAGGGAGGCGGTATCGTTCATCGCGGTGCGAGATCTTCGCGGGCCGGCGCAATGACGGCGAGCAGCGAGCGCAGTGCCTCGACGGCGGCACGTGAGCCGGCGCGAAAATCCCACTGCGCCCGCGTGCGGTCGCCGACGATGTTCGAGATGCCGCGCACTTCAATTGCCGGAACGCGTGCAAGCTCCGCCGCGCGCAAGACCGCGAAGCCTTCCATCGATTCGACGTCGCAAGCGTAGGCCTCGCGCAGGCGCCGTGCGGTGGCATCGGTTGTCGTAATGGCGTTCACCGTCAGCCCACGAGCGAGCGGGAGTGCCGTTCGGCGTCCGGCCTCGATCAATGCGGCGGAGGCACGGACCTGGTGCACGAGCGTCGCACCGCCGGGAAGCGTGAGCGGCGCGCCGTCCTCGAGCCCGAAATCGGCATACAACTCCTCCGCCACGATGAACGCCTCACCAACGTTCCCGCGGCCGGGAAAGACGCCGGCAATTCCCGCGTTGATCACGACGTCGACGTCGCCGCCCGCGAGGGCTCGCGCCGTCGCTGCGGCGGCTTCGACGCTGCCGACGCCGCAGGTGAGCACGCGCATCCCCGGGCGGCAGGCGAAACCGGCCAATTCGTCTGCAAGGGCACAGACGACGACCACACGCGGCCGCTCGTTCAAGCCGTGCGAATGCCCTCTTCGCGACGCCGGCCGGCGACCACGGTATCACGCACGCAATTGCGTCCCGCCTCTTTTGCGGCGTACAGCGCACGATCGGCCGCCTCGAGGATGTGGGCGGCATCCAAGAGGTCGCGGCGGCCGACGGCGGCGACGCCGATACTCACGGTGACGCGCGTCCCGATCTGCGCCGGTACCTGGTGCCCGATCGCGTGCCGCGCGACGCCGGCACGAATACGTTCGGCGACGAGCAGTGCACCCTCGTGATCGGTGTCGGGCAAGACGACGGCAAACTCTTCGCCGCCGTACCGGGCGGCGAAGTCGCGGGTCCGTGCGAGGGAGCGGTCGATGACTTTTGCGACGATGCGCAAGGCGTCGTCGCCGACGGCATGACCGAAGCGGTCGTTGAAATCCTTGAAGTAGTCGATGTCGATCATCAGCACGGCGAGCTCGTCTTTGCGGCGACGGCCGCCGTCGAGTTCGAGCTCGAGCCGTTCGTCCAAACCGCGCCGGTTCGGAAGTCCGGTGAGTCCGTCGAGGCCCGCGAGCGTTGCCAGGCGCGCGGAGCCGGTCGTGAGTTCGACCAGGAACGCCGTGAGCACCGAGAACGAGACGAGGCTGCGCGCCAGAAAGCTGACGTACCAGCTCACGGTAGTATGTTGACCGTTCGTCGAGGCGAAGAAGGTGTCGAGCAGCGAGGCCAGCAGCGCGATGCTGAGCCAGGTGTTCAAGACTCCCCCTGAGCGCGTCACGACCAGAGCATAGAAAAAGATGAAGGCGCTCAGCGCGAGGGGTACTTGCGCCGCTGTCTGGCCGGTCGGACGCGGAAGCAGATGCGGCAAAGAGAGCAGCTGGAGCAGCAGCGCGCTGACAACCGTCGAGCCGAGGCAGACGACGAGCACAATACGCCCCGCGCTTCCACGGCCGCCGACCATTCGATCCTGTGATTGCAGCACCAGATAGGCGAGCGCTAAAAATGAGAAGCCGAGATGTCCGCAGATCCAGAGCCAGTCGGACGAGACCAGGAGGTTGAGCGGCCCGGCATTGACGCCTACCGCCGTCAGCAGATACGGCAGGTTCATCAGTGCCCCGAACCAATAGCCGCTTCCCAGCACGAGGAGCGGAAGCGAACGCGTCACCGCAAACTGCGCGAAGATGACGTACGACGTGATTGCGGAGAGACAGAGAACGGTCGTCACGAACGCGGCTTGCAGCCCGGGCGCCGGCGCCACGCTGCGCCGGGCGAAGGGAAGAATCTCTATTGCCGTCGCGACGAGCACGATGGCGATGATGAGCGCTGCGCGGTAGTGTGCGCGAGAGACGGGGCTACTCGCGCGGACCGTAAGAATTGTCATCCTCCTTAGTGGGGACACCGACTGCATTCGACAAAGCTGGTTCGCCCTTTGCTAGTTTACGTGCTCTTTACAGACACACTTCCTCACAGTTTGCTGTGGGGAAGTTGTGAAGAGTGCGTGGATGAAATCTTCTTCCGAGATTAAGACGGGACGTGCGTAGGAACTACCGTTCTAAGCATCATCGTCCCGAAGCGCCGCTTGTTTAGTCCCGCAGAAATCTTTCATGGCACGCCGATGAATTTGTGCGTCTGCAAGCTCAAGCGAAAGCGTGCCGGCGATGCTTTTACGGCCTCGTAGGCGAGCGCGACATTCTCCGGTTTATTTCCTTCCGGTTGCAAGAAGATCGGCGTCGTCTGCGGGAAGCGCTCGAGCCACTCGAGTGGGACGCGCCGGTCGACGATGAGCTTCGCTTCATCGGCCCGTGCGGCCATTGCGTCGTGTAAACGTTCCTTGGGCGAAATTGTCAACCAAACATCGCTTGGCAATGCGACCGCGACCGTGCCATTCGATTCGATGTGCACGCGCCGTCCGTCCGCGCGCAGCGCATCGATGAGCGCCGGCGTCTCTCGTTGCAGCAGGGGTTCTCCTCCTGTCAGGATCACCATCGGGCACGCTTCGCCCAGCGCACGAACGCGCGCGAGCACCTCGTCGATCGAGAGCGTCTCCTTGAGCGAGAAATCGGTGTCGCAAAAATCGCAGCTGAGGTTACACCCCGCAAGCCGCACGAAGACCGCGGGCGTCCCCGTATGCGTCCCCTCGCCCTGCACACTGTAGAAGATCTCCGCGAGCCGCAGCATCAGCGCTCCGTCCCGAGGTCACCGGCACGCACGACGGCGCACGCGGTCGGCGTCTCCCACAAGACGATCTCGCTGAGCCCCTCGAGCCGCTCGGCGACGCGCTCCCAGATCCAGAGCGCCAAGAGCTCCGCGGTCGGATTGGGCAAGAGATCGTTGAGCGAGGTGTGATCGAGTTGCTCGATCACACCGGTCCGTACGACTTGCGCCACCACATCGAAATCCTCGACCATCCCTTGCGCCGCCCCCCGCTCGCGCAGCGCCCCGTCGAGTGCCACTTCGAGCCGATAGGAGTGCCCATGCAAGCGGCTGCACTTGCCCGTGTGGTGCGGGAGCACGTGAGCCGCCTCGAACGTGAAGTGCTTGCGAATCTGCAACTGGCGCTCCTTACAAGGGCGCCGCGGAGCTCATCGTCTCGAGACGCCGTTTGAGGTCACCGAGAAATGCGCACGCAATCGTGCCGTCGACCACGCGATGGTCGAGGGAGAGGCAGACGTTCATCATCGAACGCACGGCGATCGCGTCGTCGTCGTGCACGACGGCGCGCTTCACCACCGCCTCCATCGTCACGATCGCCGTCTGCCCGAGCGGAATGATCGGCGCCGAGAGCACCGACCCCGTCGCCCCGATATTGTTCACGGTAAACGTCCCGCCCGCCAGCTGATCCGCCCCCAGCGCCCCCCGACGAGCGCGTTCGATCAGTTCCCCGGCTGCAAGTGCCAACTCCCGAATCGAGAGTTCATCCGCCTTACGAATAACCGGAAGCACCAAATTCCCTTCGAGCCCCACCGCAAGCGAGAGGTTGATCTCCGCGTTCACATAGATCCCCTCATCCGTGAACCGCGCGTTCATGAGCGGAAACGCCCGTAACGCCTCCGCTACCGCACGCAAAAAGAACGGCAACAGCGTCAGCTTCACCCCATGCTCGCGCGCGAACGCGTCCTTCGCCTGCTCGCGCCATCTCCACAGATTCGTAACGTCGACTTCCACCATCGTCCACGCATGGGGAATCGTCCGCTTCGACTCCGCCATCCGCTGCGCAATCAGCTTCCGCGCCGGCGAAAGCGCAATCATCTCCCCCAACGCCGGCGCCGCATACGACCCCACGCTGCGCGAGGCCGCGGGAGCCGTCAGCGTGCGCATCGCACCGCTGCCACCCTCCAAACGAGCAGCCGCCAGCACATCGTTCGCCGTCACGCGCCCACCCGTGCCCGTCCCCTGCACGCGCAGCAAGTCCACCTGATGCAACCGCGCCAACCGCCGCACCGCCGGCGAATACCGCCGCGTATCCCCCCCAGCACCCGCACCATGTCGTCCGTTGGAGGAAGCCCCATTCCCGCGAGAGGCCCGCGCCGCCACAACCTCCCGCCCCACCAGCACCGCAGGCGCCGCCGTCGCCCCCACCCCCGCCGACGCCCCAACACCCACTTCATCGATGATCGCAATGGGCGCGCCCGTAGGTACGGTCTCACCTTCCTGAACGATGAGCTCACGCATCACGCCGCTCACGGGCGATGGGATCTCCGCGTTCACCTTATCCGTCGAAATCTCCGCAAACGGCTCATACTTCTCAACCAAATCCCCCGGCCGCTTAAGCCACTGAGAGACCGTCCCTTCCGTAACCGTCTCCCCCAACTGAGGCATCGTGATCGTGGTAGCCATCAGAGCGCGCCCACTTGCAGCCAGTCGAGAACACCACCGACATGAAAATCAGCGACGCAGAGACGAGCCATGCTAGAACTCCACCAGCTCCCGCATAGCCGAAACCATCCGTTCCGTAGAGATCATGAACTCGTTTTCAAGCGTCTGCGCATACCCCATCGCCGGCACATCCGGCCCACACAACCGCCGAATCGGCGCATCCAATTCAAAGAGCGCCTCTTCGGCCACCATCGCCGAGATCTCAGCCCCCACGCCCCCAAACTTCTGATCCTCATGAATGATCAGCAGCTTACGCGTCTTGCGCACGCTCTCGAGCAGCGTCGTCTTATCCATCGGCCGGATCGAGCGAAGGTCGATCACTTCCACCGAGAGCCCGTCTTGCGCAAGCCGCTGCGCCGCCTCGATTGCCTGATGCACGTACAACCCATACGAGACGACCGTCAACTGCTCACCCGGATGCTTGACTTCTGCCTTCCCGATCGGAACGACGTGATGCCCTAGCGGCACCTCACCCTTTACGAGCCGGTACGTCTTCTTGTGCTCCAAAAACAACACCGGATCCGGATCGTCGATTGCTGCGTTGAGCAATCCCTTGACGTCGGCCGGAAACGAAGGCACTACGATTTTGAGCCCGGGCACGTGGTAGAAGAGTGCCTCCACCGAGATGGAGTGCGAGAGTGCACCGCGCACCCCGCCGCCATACGGCGTACGAATGACCAGCGGGCAGGTGTAGTCGCCGC
>DATJTD010000163.1:0-25250 GCA_035503775.1 Candidatus Acidiferrales bacterium | reverse complement strand
TACACCATCGCTGTCGCTGAGGAACCGTAGAAGTCGGCGACCTGCGTCCAGGTGTTCGTGCCGTCGGAGATCCCTTCGTCGACGGTGAGGACGAGCGTCGCGGGGAGCACCGGACTGTTCGCGAGGGTGAATTGCTGCGCTGCCAGGCCCGTCGAAGCGCCGACGACTTCGTTCGTCACGGTCTGCGCCGCGGTCGCGGGCGCCGTGTTCGTCGTCATCGCCACGATCGTCGGCGGCTGCTCGTACGTCGCGCTCGTGAGCCGCGCACGTATCCAGAAACCGGACATCCCTTGCAATGCCTGGAGCTGCGCCGTCTGCGCAGCGGAACTCCCCACCGCGCTCATGAGCTGTTCGAGCGGGTTCGGGCTCGAGGTCGAAGGCGGCGCGTTGGGCGTCGCTTGCACGGGTGGTGTCGGAAATTGAAATTGCACGTGCCCTGAGCGATACAGCGCCGCCGTTGCGTCGGAGAGCAAGTTCACGCTCTGCCAGGAGCCGCTTCCGTCGAGATATTCCCAAATCCACCGCGCAGTCGGAACCGGTGGCGGCTCGCCGAACGTGCAGGTGTACGACGGCGCTGGATACGGGGGAAGGTTGTCGCCCGGCGCATCGCCGAGGAAGATCGCAAGATCGACGAGCGGCCCAGGAAACGTCGTGGCGTTGTACGTGAAACAGAGATACATCGCGCAGGTGAGCCCGCTGGTCGGCGAGGTTGGAAAGGGTTGGAATGTCGCCGGCGGCGTCGCGGTCGGATCGCTGAAGTACACCGTCGCACTCGTGGCGTTGATTGCGACAACGCCGCCGAGCGTCGCACCAATGGCAACGACGGCGCGGTCGGTCTCGAAGATCACGGGCGATCCGTCGGAATACGTCGCGCCGGAGACGACGACGCGCGTCTGCGCCGGAACGATCGCCGTCGGGACGCCGAGATTCAGCGAGAACTGCAGCTCCGTCGTCGCCGCCTGCGCCGGTTGTGTCTCGAAGCCGAGGAGCTGCAGAAGCTTGAGCTGCAAGACCGTCGGCGCTTGATTGAGCTCGTAGAGCACGGCCTCGGTCATCCAGGCGAAGAGCTCGACGAGAACGATCCCGGGATCGCTCTCGTTGAAGTCGGTCCATTCAGGGAGATAGCGCGGGATACGCTGCTTGGCTTCGGCGACGAGGTCGTCGAAGGTGCGCGTGTCGAGGCTAGGTACCGAGAGTGGCAAGGCCAGACTCCTGCGTTGCGAGCGTCTGCGGATCGTTGACGTAGTACGGATAGACGGTGTTGTAGAACGCGTTGTTTGCGCGAATACGGTAATCGACGCGGATCAGGAGCACCTCGCCTTCTGTTCCGCCGATCGTGACGTTCACGTCGAGCAGATCGATACGCGGCTCCCAGCGCGTGAGCGCGAGGCGCACATCGGCGGCGACGGCGCTCACCTGCGCGGCAGCGTTCGGTGAGAAGACGCGATCGTGCATGCCGCAGCCGAAGTCGGGCACCATCACACGCTCGCCTTTGGCGGTCCCGAGAATTTGAAAGATCGCCTGCTCGACGTCTGCTTCGTAGGCCGCAAGGGCGAAGCCGCCGGTCGTCGGATCGATCTGCAACGGAAAGGCGAAGCCGACGCCGAGGAACTTGCGTGCCGGTTGCAGGGCTTTCACCGGTTGCAGGGCCTTCATAGGAAGGTCTCCCCGGAGCCGCCGTACGGAACGTACGAGATGTTTTGCGCCTCGAGTGTTCCCGTAACGGTGATTTGAGGTGCGTCGAGAGTGATGCCGTTTGCCGCGCTCACCGTGACTTGGCCGCTCGGCGAAAGGGTCACCGATGCGCGCGCGACGCCGCCTGCGTAGCACTGGATCGTGACGGCTTGTGCGAGTGAGCCGGAGAGGAGTAACTCTGCGGCGGGCGATTGCGACGCGTCCATGACGACGATCTCGAAACCGTCGGCGTTCTGCGCGTTCTGCGTCGGCGTCGTTCCAATCAAGAGGCCCGGCTGCACGCGCTGACTGCTATTAGCGCCGGCGACGCCAAACGGTGTCCCGAGTGCCGAGCGTACCGCCGTCGTCGCGCTCGTCTTCGGCGTGGTGAAGAGGCCGACGAATCCGTACTTCGGCGTTCCGCCGACAGGATTGGTGAGCGTGAATCCCTGCGCCGACGACGACGGGATTGCGGCTTGAATGGTCGAGAGGACGACGACCGCCGTCCACGCTCCGCTGGTCTGATCGAAGGCGAATGCGGTTGGCTTGAGCGACGGATCGGTCGGATCGAACGACGTCTCCGGAATCCAGTTCCCCGAGCCGTCGAAGATCCAGACGTTGCTCCCCGCAACGGCATAGACCAAGGCACCGTAGGTAAATCCGTTCTGTGCGGTCGTCGGGTCGATCGTGTACGGCGCCGAGGCGCTCGTGAGCGGAGCGCCGCTCGCGAGGAGCGGCGACGACGCGCTCAGCGCGATCGGATACTGCGAGAGCAAAAACCCCGTCGCCGGATCGGTTTTCTTCGGCATCTGTGACGTCGGGGTGATCGTCGGTGCGGAGACGGCAGCGCTCATAGGAAGTTCCCAACCCCTTCCGTGTACGTCGGCGAGACGACGCCGCCGGCGATCACGGGGCCGGCGACGGTGAGGACGCCGGTTATGGTCGTCGCCGCGGCATCGATCGTCACCGATGGCGCGGTGATCGTTGCGGAGAGCGCGGTGACGTTGAGGGTACCGGTTGCAATCGTGATGTTCAGGCCGGTGGCGTTCAACACGACGCCGTCGCCGGTCGGCAACGTGAGTGAGATCTGCGGGCCGCCGGCGGCGGGATCGTCGAGCTCGACGCTGACCCCGGCTTCGGTGACGACGGTGATCTTCTCGTTTTGCGCATCCAAAGTGAGCGCGTACCCGTTGTTGGGCGTCGTCAAGGTGATCTTGTTCGTCTGCGGGTCGTCGTCCATGATGAACTGATGGCCGAGCACCGACTGGATCCCGCGCTGCTTGAGGTTGGCGCTGAACGGCGGCTTGTCGGCGCTGCTCCAGCAATAGCCGACGATGTAGGCGCTGGAGACGTCGCCCTGGTCGAACGAGACGAGCACCTCGTCGTTGAGCTCCGGCATGAAGAAGGCGCCGCGGCCGCTGCCGGCCATCGGTGCGGCAACGCGTGCCCAGTAACTCTGCGGCGCACCGTCCATCCAGTCGAACTGCACCTGCACGCGCCCGAGCTGCGCCGGATCGTCCAGGGAGTTCACGATCGCCGAGACCACGCCGGGGATGCGGCTCATCCGTATTTCTCCCGCCGCGCGGTGAAGCTCGTCCGGTAGCCGCCGTCGTCGATCGTGTGCGTCGAGGACGTCACGAAGTACGGACCCGAGAAGCGCGAGCCGACGTTGTCGATCTCGATCATCGTCCCGGCGCGAATTGCGGGCAGCCCGGGGCAATTGACGGTCGCGGTGAGCATCTTCTCCATGAGGTTGCGCATGATCTCGCGGGCGAGCTGCTGCGCCAGGCCGTTGCAGTGCAACGGCTGGTTACTGACGCTCTTTACTTTCTGCGCAATCGTAGCGGTGACGAACTGCTCGAGATCGGGATTGAGCCCGACGTCAGCGCGCGTCGCCTGACCGGAGAAGGTCGACTTCGACGTCTGGTCGCGCGCCGTCACCTTCACGGTTCCGACTTGATCGCTCATCGAGAACTGCGGCGAGAAATCCATCATCGACGTATGGAAGCCGAGCTTGTAGGTGATCGTCCCGCCGCCGTCGCCCGGCGTGGAGGGGCCGAAGTAGAGCGTCTGCGGATCTTGCAACCAGATTTGATACCCGATGCGCCGCGCGCGCTGCATGAGAAAGACGAAGTCGTACTGGTTCTGCTGCAGCACGTAGGGCTGCGGCTGGTCGTCGTCGTTCTTGTGCGTCGAGACGACGATCTGGAGATTATGATCGCGCGCGATCGCCTGCGCGATATCCGCCGTCGAGACGTTTGTCCAGGTCTTGGTCTTCTGCTGATCCTTGAGAAGCTCGAGGCGGTTGACGAGACGCACGCTGAGCGACGGGGCCCCGCCGGCCGGATAGTGCGGCTCGAGGCTCTTGAGCGTTCCGTTGAGCATCGTGACGAGGCCGACGTTTTGGTAGCCCATCGCGACGTCGTAGAACGTGTTCTGATCGAAGGTGAAGAGGTCGGCGTACGGCGCGTAGTCGTCGACGGCGTAGATGAAGTTGGTCGGCGCGGTGCTCGTGTCGTCCCAGTTGTTGAGCACGAGATCGACGGTGTCGAGTTCGTCGATGCTGTCTTTGTACGTCACCGAGATCACGTCGCGGGCGACGACCTCGGGAAACTCCGCCGAGCGGATCTTGAGCGAGAACGCCGGCGCGTAGAAGTCGTTGACCTCGTAGATCGGGATCGTCGCGGTCATGAGACCACCGCCGGTAAGGAGAGGACGGTACCTGGGACGAGCGCGGTCGGGTCGACGATGTTGTTGGCGTCGGCGATGATGCGCCACGCCGTAGGATCGTTGTAGGCCTGGTAGCAGATCTTCGGCAACGTGTCGCCGCTCTGCACGACGTACGATTTCGTCACGTCGGCGGATTGCAGATTCAGTTGCGCGACTTGCTGCTCGATCGTCTTGTACTCGCGCAAGACGATGTCGAGCTTGGCGCGCAACGGCGTTCCGCTCGGCGAAATGAGGGTGAAGTGCTGCGTGCAGGACTCGACGATGCAGCGAAAGTCGCTGCGCTGTTGTTTGGTGTCGGTGACATCCTCGCCGGGGAAGTCGCTTCCCCAGCTGAATGCAAGGCGCGGTGGAGCGTGCGAGTCGCTGTCGATCTTGAGCAGTTCGTAGAACGGATCGGTGAGAAGGGTCACGCTCTTGGCGTTCTCGTCCATCCCGGTATCCGTCGTATCGAAGAACAGCTGGAGCGTCAGCTTCTCGTCCTGCAAGCGGACGAACTGCAGCAGCGGCGTGTCGAGGCCGGGGATCGCGATCTCGGCGATCTGCGCCGACTTCTGGAACTGCATCTCCGTTGGATTGAACTGCGCGTAGAGCGGCGGCTCCAGCGGATTGAGATTGGCGTCGAGACGCCGGAAGGCGCAGCGTTGGAACGGCATCAGCCGTACTCCTCGACGTCGGCGTGGTCGGGCGAGGCGACGGCACGGTCCTTGCGCGCGCGCTCCTCGCTGCGCCGCCGTTGCTCGATCATGGCGATGACGCGTCTGGCGACCCGCTCGATGTGCGCGTCGTCCGCGCCGCCCGAACCCGAATCGACGATCGTCGCGTCGATCGAACCAATGCGCACGTCCATCAGAGCGATATCCCGACGGAGAGCGAGGCGGCTCCGATCGCGGCACTCGCGAGCGACGCAGGCGACGTCAGCGTGAGGCCCTCGTGCACGATCTCCAAGGACTCGATCGCGACCTCGCTCATCTTGGCGTTCAGCGCCGGTCCGCTCCACTTGATCGGCAGACCACGTTGGAAGTGCCACATCTTCATGGGGACGTGCTGATCGTTTTCGAGAACGATGATCCCGTCGCGGCGCTTTCCCGTGCCATTGATATAATCGGCGTGCCACTGCCAGAGGTCGTCGCCGATGCCGATGCCGCGCTTGAGCACGATGTTGGTCCAGGTGACGCGCGAGGGAAACTTGCGGATCCGATCGTTGAGGCCGCCTTCTTTATAGTCTTCGACCTCGAGCGAGGTCTCGAGCCCGGTGCATTCCTGAAATCCGCCGAGCAAGGCGCCAGCGACCGCGCCGACGGCGCTTACGGCTGCGCTCACCGAGGAACTCGCGACATTGAGGGCCAGCGAGACGGAGCCTTGCGACGGTGCGCTGTCGGTGCCTGCGAGGAGGTTGTTCGGATCGACGACGGTGTTCGTGCTGTCCATAAGGGCGATGTGAAAGTTGTAGCCCATCAAGTTGGTGAACTGTATCATGCCGCCGCCCCCTCGAAGACTTCCAGCACGCCCTGTTGTTGGCCGACCCGAAAGACGATGTACTCCGCCGGACGCACCGGCGCGACGGCGATGTCGACGAAGAGCTGTCCGTTCGCCTGTGACGACACCGGATTGTTCGAGCCGTCGCAGACGACGGTGAATGCTTGCGCCGCGGACGTCCCGGCGAATGCGCCTTTCTCCCAAAGCGTCTGCAGAAAGGTCGTGCAGGCACGGCGCACGAGGCCGCGCAGGGTCGCGTTGTTCGGCTCGAAAACCGCCCACTGCATCGAGGAGAGGATCGCGCTCTCGATCATCGAGACGAGGCGGCGCACCGGGATGAAGAGCCACGTCGGATCGGAGCTCAAGGTACGCGCGCCGAAGATCCGCAGCCCGCGGTTCGGAAGCGCGCGGATGCAGTTCACCTGCGCGTCGTTGTAGACCGCAGCGGTCGCGGCGTCGACCTCGCTCGCGAGCGAGGCGATCCACTCGAGTTGTGTATTCGCCGCCGAGCGGAAAGCGCCGACGGCGAGGTCCATTCCGGCGAAGGCCCCCGCGACGTGCCCGCTCGACGGAACCAAGCGTATCGTTCCCGGTGCACCGAGCGGATCGTAGACGCCGGCCCACGGCCAATGAATCGCCGCGCGGGTCGCATCGAAAAGCTGCCGAAAGCCGACCGGATCCGTGCCGTTTGGCACGTCAACGAGCGCGAAGCGAAAGCTCGGATGCGGCGGATACGGACTGTTCGGGATGACGCCGCTGTCGCAGAACGCGACGAGCCCTTGTGCGACGATCGCCGAATCGTCCTCATCGAATCCCGGGCCGCCCTCGACGGGCTGCGGCGGCAGCGCCGGAACGGACGACGTCGTGCCGCCGCTTGCGGGGCAGAGCCATCGTTGGTCGGTGCACGACGGCGCCGGCACCGGCGCGGGTGGCGGCGTCATCGTGCCCACCGAAGCGGGTGCGCAGGCGTCGGGAATTGCGATGAGCGTCGGTTCGCTGATCGGTGCGAGCGTCGCGAGTGCCGTGAGCAGATCGCTCGTTCCGAGCATCCGCGTGCCGTCGGTCCCGCCCCAGAGATATTGTGCGTCAACGTCGGCGGCCCACGTCGTCGGATCGAGCGACGGGGTGGGGACGCTGCTCGGTACGATCGTGATGCGGCTGGCGTTCGCGCTGAGCTGCGCATTCCAACCGTTCACGTCGAGCGGCGAACAGGACGGATAGGTCTCGACGGCGGCGCCGTTGAGCAAGACGACGACGTCGAGCGCGAGCGCCTCGATGGAGACCGGCGGTGCTCCGGGTGCAAACGAGAAAGCACCGGAGAGCGGAACGTTGAGGCTCGGGCTGATGGAGCGGCCGGGATCGTCTGAGGCGACGACGAGCGTGCGGTTCACCGGGTCGATGTCGCAGACGACATGATACGCGTCGGGGACGGAGCCCTGACGTACGCGCACGAACGTCCCGCGCGAGAAGCGCGCGACCGAGCTCACCGGAATCTGTTGGCCGCCGAAGAGTGGGGCGCCGCTAGCGACCGTCTGCGCGACGGTCTGACGCTGAATCCGAACGGCGAGGGTGTTCCCCCAACTTCCCGGTGACGCGGCGACGACGGTCGCGGCAACGTTACCGTCGTCGGCGACGAGATTCGTCTGCGCCGCAACCGCGCCGGTCGACAGAAGCAGCGGAAGCGAGACGTCGATCGGTGGTTGTTCGGCGGCGTTGACTCCGGCGAGCGGCGCGTCGACTTCGATCCAGGTCCCGGCCGGATCAGCGTTCACGACGTGCCGCAAAACGACCGCCGTCTGTTGCGCCGCAGCAGGCTGCTCCAGTGCAATGAGCGTTCCGGGCAAGAGATTCAGCGGCGCGCCGAACGTGAGCCGTTGCCCCGTCACGCTCACGACGTTCGTTCCCGCGGCGGGCGCTGCGGCGCGAACGATCCACGCCGCGATCCCGCCGTTCTCGAAGAACGCCTTGACGGCGTACGCGAGATTTCCCGATTCGAGAAAGGTCCCGAACGTCTGCGCGAATTCGGCGAACGAGGCGATGCGCACCGGCGTTGCGAGCGGGCCGCACTGCGCGATGCCGACGAAAGCGGCGACGTCCGTGCGCGCAGGCGCGAGCGCGCGCGCCTGCGGATTCGACGCTTGGATGTAGACGCCCGGGGCGAGATTGGGATACATACGCGGTCGCGGCGGCTATCCGGCCTCGACGTCGAGGCCGCCGTCGTAGACGATCTCGAGCGACTCGATCGCGACCTCGTTGTTCTTGGCATTGAGCGTCGGCGCATCGTACTTGGCCGGCCAGCCCTTGTAGAACTTGAAGTACATGACCGGATTCTGCTGCTCGTCGACGAGCGTGATCGTGCCGTTCCGGACGTCCGGCGTTCCGTCGAGGATATTCTTGCGCCAGTTCCAGAGATCGAGATTCGTCGTCTGGCCGCGCTTGAGGGTGATGTGCGCGTGCTTGCGCAAGCCGGTGAGCTTACGAGTCCAGAGGCTCTTGTCGGAGCCCTCGCGGTACTCGACGATATCGCCGTCGGTGCTCAAGCCGCTCACTTCCGAGAACCCTGCCGAGCCGGCCATGCCGTCGATGCTCAGGATGAAGTTGAACCCTTTGAACGGGTCGACACGTGTTGCCATTGCCTAGCTCCCTTGTGTGCTGCCGGTCCACTGCGAGATCTGGAAGATGACGAACTCCGCGGGGTACGTCGGCGCGATCCCGATTTCGCAGATCAGCCGCCCGTTCTGCACGTCGCTGATCGACATCGTGTCCGGGACGTCGCAGATGACGTAGAAGGCCTCCGACGGCTTGCTGCCCATGAGGGCGCCGCTGCGCCACGTGTCGGTGAGAAAATCGGAGACCGACTGGCGAACGCGCGCCCACGTGACTGCGTTGTTCGGCTCGAAGACGACCCACTCGGTGCCATATTGAATCGAGGCCTCGATGTACTGGAAGAGGCGCCGGATGTTGATGTACTTCCACTGTCCGTTGCTCGAGACGGTGCGCGCCCCCCAGATGCGCAGGCCGTAGTTCTCCGCACTGAAGTCGCGATAGCAGTTGATCCCGAGCGGGTTCAAGACGTCTTGCGTTCCCTGGTCGATCGGGTGCGAGAAGGCAATTGCGGTTTGGACGATCTCGTTGGCCGGGGCTTTGTAGACGCCGCGATTGATGTCGACGCGCGCCGTGATGCCCATTTGAAATGGACTCGGCGAGAGGTTGACGGTTCCGACGTTGTTCGGGTTGGGCGGCGTCGGATCTTCGATGCAGATCCACGGATAGTAGAGCGCGCCGTACTCCGAGTCGTAGTTGCCGCGCTGCGTGATGATGTCGCTGGTCGACGCGTCGAACTGATGCCAATCGGTCACGTCGGTCGTCGGCGCCGGGTCGAGCAGGGCAAACTTGTAGCCGTCGTTCTGACAGAGCGCGAGCAGATCGGCCTGCACCTCGGGATCGGTGTTCCCGGGCATCGAGATCATCATCATCCCGCGGATGTTTTGGAAGGCGTAGATGCCGCCGCGCGTCGCCGGATCGTCGGTGTCGAGCGACGGGTCGTTGAAGAGCGCGTTGTATTGCGCTTGAGGGAGCGTCGAGAGCGCGTCGTCGCCGAGCGTTCCGATGTAGACGTCGTAGCTCGTCGCACCGGAGACGGGCGTCCAGGAGAGAATCACGATGCCGTCGGCAGCCGATGCGGTGAGTCCGCTCGGTGCGGCGGGCACCGGCACCGACGCCGGCGCGGCACTCACCTCGGAAGATGGCGTGCCGGCGCCGATCGTATTGACGCCGGCGACCGTGAAGTAGTACGTGACGCCGTTCGTAAGCCCCGTGACCGTGTACGACGTCGCGGTGATGCCGGTGGCGACGGGGGTTGTGCTCTCGCCACCCGGCGTGAGGCCTTGATAGATGTTATAGCTGCTCGCACCGGCGAGCGGCGTCCAGCTCAAGGTAACTTGGGTACTGCCGGGCGTCGTCGTCACGCCGGCCGGTGCCGCCGGAGCGGTGGTTGGCGCGGTCGGCGTCGCATTTACCTCGGATGAGGCCGCGCTCGCCCCGCCGGCGTTGACGGCGGTGACGGTGAAATAGTATTCCGTTCCGTTCGCCAGCGCATCGACCACGGTGGATGTTCCGGCGATCCCGGATTGTACGGGCGATGCGCCTTCGCCGCCCGGCGTCGTGCCCTGGTAGACGTCGTAGCTCGTTGCGCCCGCCGACGCCATCCACGTCAACGTGACCTGCGCGCTTCCCGGTGTTGCGGCGACACCGGTCGGCACGGCCGGGACAGCCGGAAGCTCGGGCGTCGCGCTGACCTCGGCGGACTGCGCACCCGCGCCGATCGTGTTGACGGCAGCGATCGTGAAATAATAGGTCGTTCCGTTTGTCAGCCCGGTGATCGTCGCCGACGTCGCGATGATCCCGCTTTGTACCGGCGTCGCCCCTTCGCCGCCGTGGGAGGTTCCCTGATAGACATTGTAACTTGCAGCGCTCGTCGCGGCCGTCCAACTGAGCGTCACGGACGTATCGCCGGCCGTCGCAGTCACGCCGGTGGGGGCGGCTGGCGCCGTCGTCGCCGTCTGCGGCGTCGCACTCACCTCGGCGGACTCGGTGCCGACGCCCGACGCGTTGACCGCGGCGACGGTGAAGTAGTATTCCGTCCCGTCCGTCAGACCGGTGATCGAAAGCGGAGAACTCGTCACCCCCGATTGTGCCGGTGGGACACCCGGCGCCGTCCCCGGCGCGACGACGTACGCGGCGTTCGTGCCGAAGTCGAGTGTTCCCGAGAGGCCGGCGCGGATCAGGTTCGAGGCGCCGGTGCTACTGTTCAGCGCGCCGACGATCGTTCCGACGTAGTTCTGCGTGGAGGCGTTGAGGTTGAGATTACTCCAGGTCTCGCTTTGCGCGGTATTCCCGGCTTGGAGGTAGTTGACCGTGAGCGAGAACTCGACGAGCGCGAGCGTCCCCGGCGAGCTTGGAGCGCTCGCGAACGGAACGCCGGCAAGCGTGATCGTCGTGCCGGTCAGTCCGCTGACGACGCCGTATTGATACGTTCCCGCCGACGGGCTCCACGCGACGACGGCGCCGACGTACAGGCCCACGGTCGAGCGCAGATTCACCGTGCTCGTCGTGCTCCCGGGCTGGATCGAATACGGCATGTTTGCTGCGGGTGCGAAGGTGATGCTCAAGCCGTCGGTCTGCTGGTAACGGCCGTAGAGAACGCCGAACTGCGGATTCGCCCACGAGCCGGCGTCGCTCGCCTGCACGATGAGATTGACGTTGCTCGCGTTTTGCAAGGCGTACTGTTCGGTGAAATACGTCGGCGTTACGGTGACCAGCGGCGCGATCGGCGCGACCCGGACGACGTACAGCATCGTCCCGCCGTTGTTGAAGAAGCCCTGGACGCCGTAAGCGACGTTGTTGACATTCGCGTTGAGCAGCGGCGCGACGTTGTACGGCAGCGTTCCGCCAAACGTGGAGGTGAACGCTCCGAGGCTCGTGATGAGGGTCGGCGTATTGATCGGACCTCGTTGGCAGAGGCCGATGATGCCGCCGGTCGACGTCGCGACGCCTTGGATCGGAACCGGTCCGGCATCGACTTCTTCGATGTAGACGCCGGGTGCAAGGTACTCAGGCATATCGGATCCTCGCTAGAACTCGAAGCTCACGGTGACGAGCGGGTTGGGATACGAGAGGGAGATCGTTTGCGAGCCGGAGTAGCCGCCGCCGCTCGCGCTGATCGTTGCCGTTTGCGCGGCCGGGACGTTCTCGATGGCGAACGTCCCGTCGGCCGCCGTGGTAACCGCCGCGGGAAGCATTCCGGGCGACGGCGACTCCGCAGTGATCTGCACCACCGCGCCTGCAAGCGCAGTGCCGCTCGCGGTCACGCGGCCGGCGATCGCGACGGCGTTGGGTTGCAAGGCATAGGGCGCCGGTGCGATGGGCAACGCGTCCTTGTTGCAGGCGTACACGACCGGCAGATCCGCGTAGCCTTCTGCCGAGATGACGAAATGAATGTCGAAGGCGCCGGCGAGGTGCTTTGGAGACGGGCCGCTCGAGCTCCGATCGTCAACGGCAACATCTGCGGCGTCGAACGCGAGGACGAAGCCGTCGGCGGCAAAGGCCCGCGCGAAGACGGCGTCGGTGGGAGTGGGCGGGGTCCCGATCCCGCTGAAGTTCACGCTGACCGGAGAGCGCGGCGGCTGCGGCGTATATGGCGCCGCGACGGTCGTCGCATCGACGACGCTGCCGACGAGCAAGGCAAAGCTGCTGAGTTCCTCCAGGAGCGTCGCCGTCATCCAATCCTCACGTACCGGTCGTAGCGCTCGACGATCCGCCCGCTGCCCTGCGGCGAGCGGAGCGAGTCGATTGAGACGTGGCGCGCGGTGAAGACGGAAGAGAGCGCATAGGGAATGTTCAGCGCGCTCCAGAGACGGAAGAGCTCGTCGGCGCCCGGCGTCTCGAAGGTAACGATCGGTGTGTCCTCGCCGAGCGCGATGGGACCGACGTCATAGATGTACTGGAGCGTCTTCTCGAGCAGCAGCTGGTCCGAGTCGCCGCTTCCGGTCATCGGCGTCACCATATACCAGACGTCCACGCGCAGCGGGGGAATACCGAGCAACGACGGGCCGATCGGGACGAGCGACGGATCGCTTTGGAACTCGTCACGCTGCACGCGGTAAGGCCAGAACGACATCCCGGTTTTCTGATTGACACCGGAGCCGGCTTCGGCCGGCGAATCGGTGAAGATCATGCCCGAGAAAGCCGCCGTGAGCGGATCGGCCGCGAACGCCGCGTCGAGTCCAAAGACGAGCGCATCGGTCAGGTGCTTGATGACGCCGAATGCGCTCACGGACGATGCCGTGCCCCGTAGTGCATGGCCCCAAGCGTAGCGCCGCGCGCTCGCCGGAGCCGGCGCTCGTGACTATCCGAAAACTCTCGCGAGACTATCCCGCGGCGAGGTTCTCCTCGCGCAGGATACGGTCGATGAGGCGCGTCGTCTCCGCCATCGGCTCGACGCCGAGATGCCGCTTGAGATAGGCGCGCAGCGCCTCGAATTCGGCGAGCGCACGCGCGCGCCGCCCGAGCGCACCGAAGCAGCGCATGACCAGGCGCGAAGCCCCTTCGTGGGCGCGGTCGATGCCGAGCAGCTCCAAGCCGTGCCCGAGCGCGCGGTCGTAGTCGCCGCGCGCGAACGCGTCGTCGGCCAGACGCCCGACGATCGAGGTGTGCATCGTCGCGTACTTCACGCGCGCCGGCTGTAACCAGTCGCCGCTCTCGCCTTCGAAGAGCTCGCCGCTGTAGAGCGTTGCGGCGTCCTCGAGGGCGGCGGGAGAGCCGTCGCGATAGAGGTCGGAAAAGCGCGCGACGTCGGTGACGACGTGCACGGCCGGGTGCCACGCATATCCCTCGGGCGTGCAGCGGATCGCATCGAAACCATGCAGCAGCTCGCGCAGGAACGTGCGGGCTCCGCTTGCGGCGATATGCAACCGGTGGGCAACGGCCTCGGCGTCGAGCTCGGGCCAGAAGAGCTCGCTGAGGCGCTCGCGCGCGACACTACGCGCCGGATAGAGCGCAAGATATTGCATGAGCTCGCGGCCGCGCTTGGGCTGCGGCCCCGTCTCCCAACCGCCCTCGCCCGCAAGGCGAAATGTGCCGAAACAACTCACGTGCAGCACGGGGCTTTCGCGGCGCGCCGCGAGCAGCGTGCTCAGTTCGGCGACGAGCGCATCGTCGCGTTCGTTGCGCGCCTGCTGCATGTGGAATTGGGCGAGCACGTCGGCCATGAGACGACGGCTCACTGCGATCTGCTCCATTGCCGAACTCCCCAAACCGCAAAACGGTGGTTCTTGGTACTGCGCCGGTGCAGCCGATAGTACACCGCGCGCGTGCCGCGGTCAACTCACCTTACGGTCCAAGAGAGCGGGATGAGAGTCGATGGAGAGCGTTAGGACTTTTAGACGGGATGCCGCCGGGCGTGGGCACAGAGCCGCCGCTGCTACGCTCCCGGGGTGTCGACCATCGGGTTCACGATGTCGCTCTTCGCCGGCGACGACGGCAAGCTACACGCCGAGGTCTCCCCTCCCGGTGACGACGAGCGTTTCCGCATCACCAGTGCTCTGCTCGTCCTTCGGTTGTGGCGCGAATCGGAGCAGGTCGTCCGTTGCGCCGTGCATCACCCCGCCAGCGGCACCGTCGCCTACCTTCAGGGAAGCGAGGATCTCGTAGAGCTCGTTCGTACGTTAGGCCTCGCGTTGCGCCGTTGACCGCCGCGGCGTAGCCGGACTACAAGCCGATGTCCGAAAGGGTCTTGAGCCACGCCTGCGTCGCCGGCTGCTCGTACCAGTTCTCCAAGATCGGCACGACGGCCGGGACGCCGCGTAAGATGCCGAGGTGCTGCTCCACGTGTGAGCGCTCGGCTTCAGGCTGCGTCGTCGCTGAGCGCAGTGCGTCGAGCGATTGGCTCGCCTGGGGATCGTCTTGCACGTGCGACTGCATCTGGTCGTAGGGAAACTGCGGCGGACGGGGTCGATCGGTCATGGGGGGGCCTTCGCGTTCTGCTCGCCGCACCCCGTCGGAGCGCTCAGCGTGCAAAGAGGAGGCGCTCGCGGTCTTTGAGGCTATTGCGATCGTAGGACGAGGGCCGCCACGGCGTCGCGGCGCTCGGATCTTGCAAGAGCAAATGGTGCGGATCGCGCCGGTCGACTCTCGGTGACACTCGGGTCGTGGTGGATGGTGATGAGCAAGGTGCTGGTCGGTGCGCTCGCCGTTGCGTGCCGACCTTGCGGGCCATTCGGCGGTGCCACGATGTTGGCACACCAGGCCGGTATGCTCCGGCCATGACGTACGAAGAAGAACGCTGGTCTCTGACGCGCCGAGGCCACCAGTTTTTGGCTGGAGCGGTCGCAGCCCCCGATTCGACAGTTGGAAACACCCGCTACGGACGGTTCGATGGCGAGGTCTTGCACGAGGTCACGTTGCCGCAGCTGATCCTGCGGGTCGGCCTTGCCGCTGCGGCCGACGGTCTCAGGCCGGCCGGTCCTGGCTTTGGCCGCGGGTGATCTGCGCGAGCACGTACGCGAGGACGGGGTCGCGCCCCGCGCGCACGTCGGCGGCCGTCGTCTTTATCGTGACGTCGGGCTGGACGCAGGCACCGGCCGGGTGCGGCTTCGCCGAATAAAAGTAGGCCCGGGGAAAACGCGCCGTGAGCCGCGTGTAGGGCGCATGGAAGATGGCGGTCCGACCGTTGGCGTCTAGTGGTTCGTCCATCGCTTCGCCGACCAGCGTCGCAAGCTTGTAATCCTTCGCGACTAGTGCGCACGACGATGTCGTGTAGAACGTCGTCGGAGCGACGAGAAGGTACGTCGGACCGTGGAAACGGAGCGGGTTTGGCTGCGGCATCACGGTGCTGCCGTTCAGTTTTCTCGTCAGGACCGTTCCGTCCGGCGACCACGTGCCGAGGTCGCCGGAAAGATGACTGAATATCGGGCCCAGACCGAGAAGCGCATCGGGCGGCAGCAGCCTCACGCTCACGCGTTCCCCTTGCGAAAACGGCTTCTCCGCGACGTATCTCCAGAGCTCGTCGTTGAGATCTCGCTCTCCGCCCCCGTTGCGGCGAATATCGATGATCAGGGCCCGCGGCTTCGAGGCCTTTATTTTGGTGAACGTCTGATGCAAGAACGTTCGGAATCGGTCGAGATCGCGGCAGTGCAGGTACTCGATGTAGCCGACCGTTCCTTGTGCGAGCGTGAGGTACCGGTAGTCTACGTTCGGATGTTTGCGGCCGGCGACGGCGGATATCTCCGCAAACGTGCGAGCGCGCACCGTCGAGCGTTCGAGTCTCCCCGTATCGGCACGCTCGTAGCGAACGTCAAAGGCATGGCGAGCACCGAACCGCGCACGGATGAAAGGTCCGATGCCTAGGGGTCCCGAGGCGGCTAGTCGTCGCGCCGCAAGTGAAGGCCCGGGCGTGCACGAGACGATCTGTTGTGCCAATGAGTCCATTGCAATGGCGTCGATGCTCACGAGTCGGCTTCCGTCGGGAATTCCGAAGGCCGCCGATCCGCTCGAAAAGGCTCCGTCCTCGGTCAAGTAAACGGCGAGGGGAAAGAACCGCCCACCGCGTTGCACGAGCGCTTGCATCAGGTCCGAGATCCAGACGTCGATGTGGCCGTCGTTCAAGGTAGCGAAGAGCGGTGCGACGCGCAGAGCAAAGGCAAACGGATCGAGCGGCATTTGGAGACTCGATTCGAGGCGCCGCCGTTCCGTCTCGAATGCGGCCTGTGAGAGAGCGGTGTACGGGTACACGCACACATCGTTGAGCGTCTCCACGAGATACGCCAAGTCGGAGCGCAGCAACGCGGGTGGGAAAGCGGTTTGCGCGGCAACTGCTAGGGCGACCGCCGGGTTCCCCTGACCACACGAGGTGGAGGCCGCGAGGACGGCGGCACCGGCAGCTGCTCGCGTCACGAAGATACGGCGTCGCATGATCTCCTCCGTGCGTTCCGGAGGCCGCTCGTCCCGTCCTCGAAGCGGCCACGATCTTATTGAGCTCACCGGCGTCTCTTGCGTCTCCGATCAATTGTGCAGAGGTCGACCGAGGTCGACCTCGACGTGACGTCGGCTTGTTTCGCAATGTTCCTGAGCTGATGAAGAGAAGCGCACAATTGCGTGCAGAGCAGTGCGAGGCTGCTGCAAAATTGAACGTATCGTAAGTACGCCGTACGACGTCGCGCAAAGACCACAATTTCAAGTTTTTCGAGGACGCGACTCGTGGCGCCGGCGCCGCTCCTACCGCGGCTCGTTCCCGGCAAGTAAGCAGTATAAGCGAGGGCTTGGTATAGAAGCTACCTCGAGCTTTCGGCGAGCCGGTTGGGAATCGGGCGGAACGGGATGGGCGGCAGCGCGTTGACGCACCCCTGGGGGCGTGGTATCATTCCGGAGTTCCGGCCCACCCCTGGCGGTGGTGTCGGCTTTATGTGCGTCTCCCCTGTGCGGCCTCGGCTGCCTTGATGAGGAGACCCAACCTTCGGGAGACCGTGTGCCGACCATCAGTCAATTGGTCCGTAAGGGCCGGCAAAAGATCGAGAAAAAGGTGAAAGCACCGGCCCTGCGCGTCGCGCAGACGGGCCCCAAGCCCGGTCATCCCGATTTGCCGATGCGCGCCTTCGAGGTGCGCGGCAACCCGTTCCGTCGCGGCGTCTGCACGCAAGTCAAGACGATCACCCCGAAGAAGCCGAATTCGGCGCTTCGTAAGGTCGCCCGCGTCCGCCTCACCAACGGCGAGGAAGTGACCGCGTACATCCCCGGGATCGGCCACAACCTGCAGGAGCACTCGGTCGTGCTGATCCGGGGCGGCCGTGTCAAAGATCTCCCGGGTATCCGCTATCACATCATTCGCGGGACGCTCGACACCTCAGGCGTGAGCAACCGCAAGCAAAGCCGCTCCAAATACGGCGCCAAGCGCTCCGTGAAGAAGAAGTAGAAGAGATGCCACGCAAAGGACCCGCACCCAAGCGGCAGATTCTGCCCGACCCCCGCTACAACTCCAAAGTTCTGGCGCGCTTCATTAATAAGGTGATGCTTGCCGGCAAGAAGTCGGTCGCCGAAGGCATCACCTACGGCGCGCTCGACCTCGTCGCGGAGAAGATGGGTCGGGACGCGATGGACGTCTTCACCCAGGCCCTCGGCAACACCATGCCGATGGTCGAAGTGCGCCCGCGCCGCGTCGGTGGTGCGACCTATCAGGTGCCGATGGAAGTCCGCCCGGATCGCCGCCAAGCAATGGCGATGCGCTGGCTGATTCAGTATGCCCGCAAGCGTCCCGGCCGTTCGATGGAAGAGAAGCTCGCCGGCGAACTGATGGATGCCGCCAACAATCAGGGCGCGGCGATCAAAAAGCGTGAAGAGACCCACAAGATGGCCGAAGCCAATAAGGCTTTCGCGCACTACCGCTGGTAAACGCTGATGCCACTTGTACGTGAACACCCCTTAGCGCGGACGCGCAACATCGGTATCGCCGCCCACATCGATGCGGGCAAGACGACCGCGACCGAGCGTATTCTCTTTTACACCGGCCGCACGCACAAGCTCGGCGAGGTGCACGAGGGCGCTGCGACGATGGACTGGATGGTCCAGGAGCAAGAGCGCGGCATCACGATCACCTCGGCGGCGACGGCATGCACCTGGCGCGATACGCGCATCAACATCATAGATACGCCTGGCCACGTGGACTTCACGGTCGAAGTCGAGCGCTCGCTGCGCGTCCTCGACGGCCTGGTCGCCCTCTTCGATTCGGTCGCCGCCGTGCAGCCGCAGTCTGAGACCGTCTGGCGCCAAGCCAACAAGTACAAAGTGCCGCGGGTCATCTTCGTCAACAAGATGGACCGCACGGGCGCCAACTTCTTCAATTGCGTCGACAAGGTGCGCGAGCGCCTCGGTGCGCGCGCGATCCCAATTCAAGTTCCCGTCGGGGCGGAGTCCGAGTTCCTCGGCATCGTCGACCTCTTCACGATGAAGTCGACGATCTATACCGACGACCTCGGCTCGACCAGCGAACAGCAAGACGTCACGGGCGACCTCAAGGAGCTGGCCGCGAAGTGGCGCCACGAGATGATCGAGGCGATCGTCGAACAAGACGAGACGCTGCTCGAGCAGTATCTCAGCGGCGAGGAGCCGGCGATCGACGATCTCAAGCGCGTCCTGCGCAAAGCAACGTGCGACAGCGTCTTGCTGCCGATGCTCTGCGGCTCGGCCTTCAAGAACAAAGGCGTGCAGCCGCTGCTCGACGCCGTCGTCGACTATCTTCCCTCGCCCTTGGATGCCAAGACCGTCACGGGTATCGATCCCAAGACCGATCAGCCGATCGTGCGCAAGCCCGACGACAACGAACCGTTTGCCGCGCTTGCCTTCAAGATCGCGACCGACCCCTACGGCAACCTAACCTACTTCCGCGTCTACTCGGGGACGCTCGAGAAGGGCTCGTACGTCTACAACGCGCGAAGCGGGCGCAAGGAGCGCATCGGGCGCATCCTGCGCATGCACGCCAACCATCGCGAAGACATTGACGCGATCGGCGCGGGCGATATTGCCGCGGCCGTCGGCCTCACCGACACGCGCACCGGCGACACGCTCTGCGACGAGAAGCAGCCGATCGTGCTGGAGAACATCGTCTTCCCCGAGCCGGTCATCCATCAGGCGATCGAGCCGAAGACCAAAGGCGATCAGGACAAGCTCGGCATCGCTTTGCAGCGGCTCGCGCAAGAGGATCCGACCTTCCGGATGCACACCGACCCCGAGACGCAGCAGACGATCATCGGCGGAATGGGCGAGCTGCACCTCGAGATCATCCTCGACCGTCTCAAGCGCGAGTTCAAAGTCGACGCCAACGTCGGCAAACCGCAGGTCGCCTACAAAGAAGCGATCACCAAGAGCGTCGAAAAGCAGGGCCGTTTCGTTCGCCAGTCCGGCGGCAAGGGCCAATACGGCGACGTCTGGATTCGGCTGGATCCCGGCGAGCCCGGTACGGGTTATATCTTCGAGGCGAAGATCGTCGGCGGTGCGATTCCCAAGGAGTTCATCAAGCCGGTCGGTGAGGGTATTCGCGAGGCCTCGCAGAGCGGTGTGCTCGCGGGATATCCGGTCCTCGACTTCAAGGCGACGCTCTACGACGGAAGCTATCACGACGTCGACTCGAGCGAAATGGCGTTCAAGATCGCAGGTTCCATGGCGTTCAAGGAAGCCAATCGCGCAGCCGGTCCGATCATCAAAGAGCCGATCATGAAGGTCGAAGTGACGACGCCCAAAGACTACATGGGCGAAGTTCTCGGCGATCTCAACAGCCGACGTGGGATGATTCAGGGCTCCGAAGAAGTCGCAGGTGGGGCACAGGTGGTTTCGGCCAACGTTCCGCTCTCCGAGATGTTCGGGTACTCGACCGATCTGCGTTCCAAAACGCAAGGCCGGGCAACCTACACGATGGAGTTCTCGCACTACGAGAAGGCGCCGAAATCCGTCGAAGACGAGATCGTCGCGAAGGCCCAAGGAAAGAAACCGGCCGCTTAATCTTCAAGACGACCCCAAACGCTGACGGGGGTCGGTCCCCCACGGTCAGCGACATCGCAGTTGCAAGAGCAGTCATAAAGGAAAGTATCACTGGATCATGGCGAAGGCAAAATTCGAGCGCAACAAGCCGCACGTCAACATCGGGACCACCGGTCACGTCGACCACGGCAAGACGACGCTCACCGCGGCGATCATCAATTGTCTCGCCACGGAGAACTCCGCGATCGCGAAAAAGAGCGTCGACGATATCGACAACGCTCCTGAAGAGAAGGAGCGCGGCATCACGATTGCCATCTCGCACCAGGAGTACGAGACGGCCAAGCGCCACTACGCGCATGTCGATTGCCCCGGTCATGCCGACTACATCAAGAACATGATCACCGGCGCGGCGCAGATGGACGGTGCGATCCTGGTCGTCTCGGCCACCGACGGCCCCATGCCGCAGACGCGCGAGCACATCTTGCTCATGCGCCAAGTCGGCGTGCCGTACATCGTGGTCTTCTTGAACAAGGTCGACATGGTCGACGATCCGGAGCTGCTCGAACTCGTCGAGATGGAGGTGCGCGAGCTCCTCTCCAGCTACGAGTTCCCCGGCGACGACATTCCGATCATCCGTGGTTCGGGCCTCAAGGCTTTGCAGTCGAGCGGGAAGCGCGGCGACCCGGATGCCGATCCGGTCTTCGCCCTGATGGATGCCGTCGATTCCTACATCCCGACGCCTGAGCGCGCCGTCGACAAGCCGTTCCTCATGCCGGTGGAAGACGTCTTCACGATCACGGGCCGCGGCACGGTCGGCACGGGTCGCGTAGAGCGCGGTCAGGTCAAAGTCGGTGAAGAGATCGAGATCGTCGGCCTGCAGGAGCAGACGCGCAAGTCGGTGGTCACCGGTATCGAGATGTTCCGCAAGCTGCTCGACATGGGCATCGCCGGCGACAACATCGGTGTCCTGCTGCGCGGTATCGATCGCAACGACATCGAGCGCGGCCAGGTGCTGGCCAAGCCCGGTTCGATCAAGCCGCACAAGAAGTTCAAAGCCGAAGTCTACGTTCTCTCCAAAGAAGAGGGCGGCCGCCACACGCCGTTCTTTGCCAACTACCGTCCGCAGTTCTACTTCCGCACGACCGACGTGACCGGAACCATCAAGCTGCCCGAGGGCGTCGAGATGGTCATGCCGGGCGACAACGTGCAGATGGAAGTCGAGCTGATCACCCCGATCGCGTGCGAAGAGGGTCTTCGGTTCGCAATCCGCGAGGGCGGCAAGACGGTCGGCGCGGGCGTCGTCACCTCGATCGTAGCGTAAAGATCATGGCCAAGCAGAAGATTCGCATCCGCCTCAAGGCATACGACCACAAAGTCCTCGATCAATCGGCAGAGCGGATCGTCGACACGGCCAAGCGCACCGGAGCCTTCGTGAGCGGCCCCGTGCCGCTGCCGACCGAGATCAACCGGTTCTGCGTGAACCGTTCGCCACACGTCGACAAGAAGTCGCGCGAGCACTTCGAGATGCGCACGCACAAGCGCCTCATCGACATCCTCCAAGCCTCGCCGAAGACGATGGACGCCCTCACGCACCTCGACCTCCCCGCCGGCGTGGAGATCGAACTCAAGGCATAAGTTCCGAGCCCATCGGTCAGCCGGTCGAGAGCCCCAAGCGAATGCTTCGGGCTCTTTCTTTAATTTCGGGCCGGAATCGGCCGATCACCGGTGAGAATGGCTTCGGGCCTTCTCGGCTTCGCCTGCAGTGCGTGCGGCCCTAACTTAGGAGCATAAAGCGTGCGGTTTTCGCTACTGAATGGCGTCATCTCGGAGAAGTGGCGCCTCGTTCTTTTGAGCTTCCTCATGCTTTTCGTGGAACTGGCGTTGATCCGGTGGCTCGGGTCGGTCGTCCTATACCTCTCGTACTTCTCGAACTTCGTCTTGCTTGGGAGCTTCCTCGGGATTGGCCTCGGCTTTTTGCGGGCGAAGGCACGGATCGACCTCTTCCCGTGGGCGGGGATTGCGCTTGCGCTGCTCGTCGCGTTCATCCGTATCTTTCCGGTGACGGTAGAACGGACGGGGAGCCAGCTGATCTATTTTGGCCCGGTCGTCCGGAGCGCACTTCCGATCTGGGTGATTCTGCCGGTGATCTTTCTGGTCGTTGCGCTCGTGATGTCGTCGATTGCGCAGGGTGTGGCGCGAACGTTCGCGTCATTCGAGCCGCTCGAGGCGTATCGCCTCGACATCCTCGGCAGCCTGGCAGGTGTGGTGACGTTTTCCGCTCTCTCGTTTTTGAGCGCTCCGCCGCTCGCATGGGGCATCGTCGTAGCGGTGACGTTTCTGGTACTCTACGCTCCGGCACTGCGGCTGATTCAAATCGTCGCCGCACTCGGGCTGGTCGTGATGCTTGCACGCGAGACGTTCTCGGCGGGCGACAGCTGGTCGCCGTATTATAAGATATCGGTCTTCCCGGTACCCGGCGGTCTCACCGAAATCAATGTGAACGGCGTCCCTCATCAGACTATCGAATCGCTCGTGCAACGCAAGGCGCTCGAACCGATGTATTTCGTGCCGTATAAGCGCCTGCGTTCCAATCCGCTGCGCAACGTGCTCATCATCGGTGCGGGCAACGGCGGCGATGTCGCCGTGGCGCTCGCTGCGGGCGCAAAGCACGTCGACGCCGTGGAGATCGATCCGCGCATCTATCAGATCGGAACGCAAATCGAGCCGGATCACCCGTACCAGGATCCGCGCGTCACCGTGCACATCGACGACGGGCGGGCCTTTTTGCAGAAGACGCAGACCCACTACGACTTGATTCTGCTCGCACTGCCGGATTCAATTGTGCTGGTCTCCGGACAGTCGTCGTTACGGCTCGAGAGCTACCTCTTTACCCTGCAGGCGATGCAGACGGCGCGCGCGCACCTCAATGCCGAGGGCGTCTTCGCGATGTACAACTACTACCGGGAAAACTGGCTGATCGCACGCCTCGCAAAGACGCTCCAGGTCACCTACGGACATGCGCCCTGCGTGGACACCTTCGGCGCCTGGAGGTTTGCGGTCCTGACCGAAGGTCTCTCTGAAAACAGCGTCACGTGTCCAACGGTGTGGCAGCCCCAGAATGTCTCCGACTCCGACGTCATGCCCACCGACGACGACCACCCGTTCCTGTACCTGCGGTCGCGTTCGATCCCACCGATGTATCTGCTGACGATGTCGTTGATTTTGCTCGTCTCGCTCGTATTGATCCGCTCTGCGGCGGGGCCGCTGACGCAGATGCGCGGCTACCTCGACTTGTTTTTCATGGGCGCAGCGTTTCTGCTGCTGGAGACCAAGAACGTGGTGCAGTTCGCGCTGCTCTTCGGCACGACGTGGTTTGTGAACGCGCTCGTCTTTTTCGGCATCCTGGTGGCAGTTTTAGCGGCCATCGAAGTCGCGCGGCGCGTGCAGCTCCCGCGCACGGGCTGGCTGTATGTGCTGCTCTTCGCGACACTCGCTTTGGGATGGGCAGTCGATCCGCAGGCGCTCCTGGCGCTGAGCACGCCGTTGCGCTTCGTTGCCGCCGTTGGTGTGGCGTTTGCCCCGATCTTTCTTGCCAATCTGGTCTTTGCCGATCGGTTCCGCGACGTCGGCTCGTCGACGACCGCATTTGGCGCAAATCTCTTGGGTTCGATGGTCGGCGGCCTACTCGAATATTCGTCGCTGATTTTGGGATATCGCGACCTGCTCTTGGTCGTGGCGCTCCTCTACGGGCTCGCGTTTTTTTTCGGTCGCGTCCATCTGGGCGCTCGGGTACCGGAGAACGTTCAACTTACGACGTCCCCGTTGGGAGGAGCATAAAGCATGCGATTTTCGCTGCCGATCGGCGTTATCTCGGAGAAATGGCGCCTCGTTCTTTTGAGCTTTCTCATGCTCTTCGTGGAACTGGCGCTGATTCGGTGGCTGGGATCGGTCGTCTTGTATCTTTCGTACTTCACGAACTTCGTCTTGCTCGGGAGCTTCCTCGGGATTGGCCTCGGCTTTTTGCGGGCGAAGGCGCGGATCGATCTCTTCCCCTGGGCGGGGATTGCGCTGGTGCTGCTCGTCGCATTCGTCCGTCTCTTTCCGGTAACCGTCGAACGGCAGGGTAGTCAGCTCATCTATTTCGGACCCGTCGTTCGCAGCGCGCTCCCCATGTGGGTGATCTTGCCTATCATCTTTCTGGTCGTGGCGCTCGTGATGTCGTCGATTGCGCAAGGGGTGGCGAGAACGTTCGCGTCGTTCGAGCCGCTCGAGGCATATCGTCTCGATATCCTCGGAAGCCTAGCGGGCGTCGTGACCTTTTCTGCCCTCTCGTTTCTCGGCGCTCCCCCGCTCGCGTGGGGGATCGTCGTTTCGGTGACGTTCGTGGTGCTCTACGCCCCGGCGCTGCGGCTCATTCAAATCGTCGCGGCGCTCGGACTCGTCGGGCTGCTCGCGCGCGAGAGCTTTGTAGCCGGCGACAGCTGGTCGCCCTATTACAAGGTATCGCTCTTGCCGACGACGGGGGGCTTTGTCGAAATCAACGTAAACGGCGTGCCCCATCAGATCATCGAACCGCTCGCCCAGCGCAGGCAGCTGCAGCCGATGTATTTTCTTCCCTACGAGCGCGTGCGTTCCAATCCGCTGCGCAACGTCCTCATCATCGGCGCGGGGAATGGGGGCGACGTCGCCGTTGCGCTCGCCGAGGGTGCCAAACACGTCGACGCCGTCGAGATCGATCCACGCATCTACCAGATCGGCACGCAGCTCGAGCCGGATCACCCGTATCAAGATCCACGCGTAACCGTGCACATCGACGACGGACGCGCCTTCTTGCAGAAGACGCAGAACCACTACGACTTGATTCTCCTCGCGCTCCCCGACTCGCTCGTCCTGGTCTCGGGACAGTCGTCGCTGCGTTTGGAAAGCTATCTGTTTACGCTGCAGGCCCTGCAAGCCGCGCGCGCCCATCTCAACCCGGGCGGCGCCTTTGCCATGTACAACTATTACCGGGAAGACTGGCTGATCGCGCGCCTCGCCAAGACGCTGCAAGTGACCTACGGACACGCTCCCTGCGTGGATTCCTTCGGCGGAAAATTCGCAATCATGATGGCTGGTCTCACCGAAGGCAGCATTGCCTGTCCCACCCTCTGGCAGCAGCCGCAGAACATCTCCGATGCGGATGCGCAACCTGCCGATGACGACCATCCGTTTCTCTATCTGCGCACGCGTTCGATCCCGCCCATGTACCTGATCACGCTGTCGCTCATTCTGCTCGTTTCGCTCGTGCTGATCCGCGGCGCCGCAGGCCCCCTGACTTTGATGCGCAGTTACCTCGACTTGTTTTT
>DATJTD010000162.1:0-6717 GCA_035503775.1 Candidatus Acidiferrales bacterium | reverse complement strand
TTGACTCAGCCTGGATCGTATCCGTATTTCTGCAAACCGCATCAGTTCCAGGACTCGATGCACGGCACGATCGTGGTATCGCAATAGCCTGCTTTGAGGTGCCATGTTCAAGGTACTCTGGCTTAGGCGCCGTGCGCTCATTGCTCTCGGATCGGCCTGCTTCGTTTTCGCTCAACCGCTGAGGGCGGCGGAGTTGACGACCGGTGCCCTTCTCGGCAACGTACGAATGGCCAACGGCAAGCCGATCGCCGGGGCGCGCGTAACGGCCCATGCGCCCTCAGCTCGCTACGCCACGACGACCGATGCCGCAGGCTCCTTCACGATGCTTGGGTTGTTACCCGATACGTATGTCGTCTCGATAGAGGCAAACGGATACGAGCCTGTAACGGAGACCATCGTTGTGCTGCCGGCTGCGCGTCGCGCCCTGGCAGTCGTCCTGCGCCCGGCACTACGCGAGATCGCGCGCGTCTCGGTCACACCACAACCGTTTACGGGCGGGAGTCCAAGCGACGTGTTCACTGTCCAAGGTGCGGCTGCTCGGGCTAACGGGCTGGAAGCATCGTCGTCGGGACTCGCGGGGTATTCGCAGAGCACCGTCGCTGGCGCGATCGCAAACGTTCCGGGCATCCAGCAGGACAGCTTTGCCAACGTGATCATACGCGGGGGCAAAGTCCAGGACACCGCATACGATTTCGATTCCGTCCCGATTCCGCAGGGTCTAATTGCCGAACCGGGCGGGAACATCGTCGGCGCTCAGCTAGGGACGACAGGCGTTTCGGCTGAGACCGTTGCTTTGGGCGGTTACAGCGACGTTGGACAGAACGCGCTCGGCGGCGTCGTCAATGAAATCCCGCTGGTCGGCACATATCCCGCCAAGGGAACCTTCGAAGCGGGTATCGGCATCGGGGCGCTCTTTTCAGAGGCTGCTTTTTCCGAGCAGGCGGCAACGGCGGACCTACGTTGGCGTTATGCATTCTCGGCCTCATCATCGAACTCGTACTTTCAATACGGTGACGGACATACGTTCTACCCCGCCGAGATCGGCACGTACGCGCTTGGATTTCAGACGCGCGCGCAATTCGCGCTCTCCGGCAACGTGCATTTCGCCGCGACACCACACGACGATGTCTCGGCAACGTTCCTCGCCGGTGCCGCAGCATATCAGCAGTACGACTCGCCGTATCAGGGTCTTGAGTGGTCGTCGTTCTCGAGCCCCGGCGTACCGTTCCCCGGTCAGCCCGCGGATCCCAAGCAGCAGGTCGATACGCCGTCGATCGCGCGCGGAACGTACGGTGTTGAAAAGCTGCAATGGGTTCACAATTGGAGTCACGCACTGGGGCGTCTGCAGCTCTATCAATCGCAAATCGGCGCGATCGCCAATGGGCCCGAGTGGGACGACCTGTCTTTCTCGGACGGAGTGATCTCGCTCTACTCGACTCAGTACCAACGCGAGGACGGTATCGGGTACGACTACGAGGATCAAGCCGGCAAGAAAAACGAAATCAAAGCCGGCGCGCAGTATGACGTAAATACCAGCGGCCTGTACCAGATCGTCCCGACGCTTCCGCAGATTGTCCAGGCCTCGCCTCGGTTGAATCAATACCTGCTATACTCCGGCGACACGTGGACGATAGATACCCATCTCACGGCAATGGCGACACTACGGTACATCGGCCAGCATTCCTTAACCGGTGACGGCCTCGCCTACGGTGACGGCGCAATAGATCCGCACGCTTCGCTCGCGTACGAGATCGGGCACGGCGCACTGCGGCTAACCTTCGACCACACGTCGGTCCCGCCGCCGCCGCTCGAGGTACAACGTTCCTGCCATCCCGCGAGTGCCTGCAGCGACGATTCGGGCAGCAATGCGAACGGCTCGACTCCGAGTTACCCGCTGGCTCCCGAAACCGCCGACGACTATGCCTTTTCCTACGAAACGAACGGTAGTATTCCGATAAAGCTCACCTACTTCGCTGAGTTTGAAAAGAACCGTATAGACGTGCTGCCGTCGAACTTTCGAGACTCCTCGAACGCCGGAGAAAATCCCGACGCGGTCGGCGTGCCCACCAACGCCGGACAACTGCGCTCTCACGGACTCGAGCTATGGGCACGCACGGGCGGTTTAACGCTGGTAGCTAACTACAATCACACCCTTACCTCGAGCGTGTACCAGTTTGCCTTCAACGATCTCAACGCCGCGGCAATCCTCGCGGGGCACCTCTTCCCCGCTAACTACGTCCCCAATTTCACGACAACCGCCTCGTACGAGCTCGACGTCGCCCAGCGGCGCCTTCGCATAACGCCTGCGCTCTCGTACGAAGGCGGGTACCCGTACGGTAACGGCACGCGGGTCTGGGCGATCGTCGACGGGCGGCCCGTAGACGTTCCGAACGACAACTACGTCAATCCGGGATATAACTATTACTTTCTCAAGAATCCGGGGCTGCCGTGGAACGCGGTCACCAACCCATACATTGCGACGCTCGGAACCTCAGAGGGAGCGGATCCAAACACGCTGCGTTCGACACCGCAACTACTGGCATCACTCCATCTCGAAGGCGATCTCTTGCCACGCGTAACGGCGATCCTCGACGTTTCAAACCTGTTCGGAACCGCCACGCCGACGCAACTGCAGGGAAATCCGTATCTGATCGGGCCGCCGGGCTACACAGGTGGAAACCCGTTGTACGAAGCCGCGTATGGCCAAAACTACTGCAAGACGTGTCTCTACACCCTGGGGAACGGGGTCCCTACCAATAATGGCACGACCGCAGCCGCGCCTTGGGCGTACGGGCGCAACGGATACGTTCCCCAGGCCTATCCGATGGCACGTGCGGTCCAGGTTCGCGTGCGTTGGCGCTTCTAAGCGTATCCGAGCTTCGCGTTTCATTTACTCCATATTCACTTTTCTGAACATCGAGGGTTTTATGAACACTAACGTCACCCAAACAATAGCCGAGCAGGTAACTGCCCTAAAGGCGAGCCTACGCGCGAAGGCACCGGCAGATATCCTCTCCGTCTTCGATAGAGAACAAGAGGCTCTGGGCGATGCCGGAGTCCCTGCCGGCGTAGCCGCACTCGGAACGCGGATGCCGGATGGGAATCTGCTGGGCATACATGGCGAAGCGACGAGCCTTGCACTGGCGAGGAAGGGCAAGGCAGCGGTAGTTGTGTTTTATCGTGGAGCGTGGTGCCCTTATTGCAATCTCGCGCTCCATGCCTATCAGGACCAACTCGTTCCCGCGCTCGCGGAGAAGGGCATACCGCTCATCGCCGTCAGCCCGCAGAAGCCAGACGGGTCCTTGACGATGCAGCAGACCAACAATCTTGCATTCACCGTGCTGTCGGACCCCGGGAACCAGATTGGCGTTCAGTTGGGAATCCTGAGCTCGCCACGTTCCGAGGCCGCCCGAGCCGCAGCAGAGGCTTTCGGTGTCGATGTCGCCGCTGGCAATGCCGACGGCACCGATGCGGTGCCGATGCCGACCGTCGTCATCGTCGATGCTGCCGGCTTCATCCGTTGGATCGATGTGCACCCCGACTACTCCACTCGCACTGAGCCGCAACAGATCCTCGCTGCGGTCGCCTCGACGATTGGCTGAAAGGAGCTCGAATCGTGACCAGCCCGCCTGAAACGGCTCCCGGGTATTTCGCGAAGTACGAGAACTTCGCGCTCGATAGGACTTCGAGTGGTGTGTTGACGCTGCGGTTTCATACGAATGGCGGTCCGGCTACGTTCACCGGTCGGATGCACTCGGATCTGCCGCATCTGCTCGACGATATCGCCTTCGATCGCGAAAACAAGGTGCTCGTCTTGACCGGCACGGGGGATCGGTTCATGACCGACATCGACGGAGCCAGCCTAGGTGACGTCACGAAGCCGATGACGTTCGATGTCAGCTACATGGAGGGCCGTCGCATCCTGCAACGGTTCGTCGATATGGAGATACCGATCGTCGCTGCGGTCAACGGACCCGCTACCGTGCACAGCGAGTACGCTCTTCTCGCCGACTACATCGTTGCCAGCGAAACGACGACGTTCTCGGACTACCCGCACCTGACGTTTGGCATCGTACCGGGCGACGGACTACAGATCATTTGGGAAGAGGTGCTCGGCTTGAATCGCGCACGCAGTCTCATCTTGACACAGGGGTCCTTTACCGCGGGAGAAGCCAAAAGTTGGGGTGTCGTTGCGGAACTCGTGACGCAGAACATGGTTCTTTCCCGCGCAATGGAGATTGCGGAGAAAATCGCCGTTCGCCCCCAGCTGCTGAACCGGTACATCGTCATCACGATTCGGCAGCGCCTGAGCCGCCGCATGGCCGAGGGGACGGCGCTAGGGATGGCGCTCGAAAGCCTGACCGCAGCAAATCTCGCCTATATCAATCCGCATTGATCGCCAGTCGCTGACATCGTTGCCGGTGCTTAATACGAAGGCACCAATCAAGCCCGCAGATTCCGAAAGCCCGTCGCAGCAAAAAACCACACTCTTAGAGGAGGTTATGCCATGATGACCAGTTCGAAGAAGCAGACCTATTCCATAGACTCTTCCCACACGGCCGTCGAGTTCGTCGTCCGTCACATGATGATAGCGAAGGTGCGCGGCCGCTTCACCGCTGTGGTCGGCACGATCGTCGTACCGGACGGATCAAACGTTCCGGAGGCCGTCGAGGCGACCATTGAAACCGCGTCGATAGATACGCACGAAGATCAGCGCGACCAGCATCTGCGGTCGGGCGATTTTCTCGATGCCGAGAAGTTCGGGCAGTTGAACTTCCGGAGCACGGGCTTCGAAGGAAGCGGCGACGCGTTCTCGATGCGCGGCGATCTTACCATCCGCGGAGTCACGCGTGAAGTCGTATTTCACGTGACGTTCGAGGGTCGAGTAACCGATCCGTGGGGCAACAGCCGTATTGGCTATGAGGCGCACGCCACGATCAGTCGCAAGGACTTCGGAGTGACGTGGAACCAGGCTCTCGAAACCGGCGGAGTTCTTATCGGAGATGACATTCGAATTGAAATTACCGCCGAAGCCGTAGCACAAGGTTGAACGGTGCAATACAACCCGCCGAACTACACTGCCGTCGGCAATGAAAGGCATATGAAATGAGCACTATGGACCTAGAAGGAAGCGTCGCGCTGGTGACGGGGGCAACGAGCGGCATAGGCAAGGCCACAGCCGTGTCGCTTGCGCGGCGGGGAGCCCACGTGCTGGTCTCCGGGCGCGATGCGGTCCGCGGGAGGGCGGTCGTCGAATCGATTCGCGCAAGCGGAGGGAAAGCCGATTTCATTGCATCGGACCTTCTTGATGCAGAGTCCGCCCGCGATTTGGCGCGCCGCGCTATCGAGGTCGCGGGGAAGGTGGACATCCTCGTCAACAGCGCAGGCGTCTTTCCGTTTGGCCCGACGGCCGAGACCAGTGAAGCCGACATCGACCGGGTCTACGCGCTGAACGTCAAGGTCCCGTTCGTGCTTGTGGGGCAGCTCGCGCCGAAAATGGCCGAGCGGGGCAAGGGCGCGATCGTGAACGTGAGCAGCATGGTCTCGACTTTCGGGCTGCCCGGCATGGCGCTCTACGGATCGAGCAAATCCGCCGTCAATCTGTTGACCAAGGCCTGGGCGGCGGAATTCGGTCGGAACGGCGTGCGCGTCAACGCGGTCTCCCCCGGTCCCACGCGCACCGAGGGGACCGAGGTGATGGGCGAAGGCCTCGATCAGATCGCTGCCGCTGCTCCAGCTGGGCGCGTAGCGTCACCGGCCGAAATCGCCGCCGCAATCACCTACCTCGCTTCGGACGACGCCAGTTTTCTGCATGGAGTCATTCTCCCGGTTGACGGCGGTCGCACCGCCGTCTGATGCGGGCAGTCGTGAGGTGAGCGCCATGAATATCCTGGTGACGAGCGCCGCACTCGATGGCAAGGGCTACTCGGCCATTCTCACCTTCTCTCGCGACGGCGAGGCGCTAGGCACGTTCGGCTCGGGTTGCGTAATCACGGACCCGCGCGGGCTTCACGTTCATCCGAACGGGGAGCGAATCTACGTGAACAACGGCGACGATCGCGTGCTCTCCCTCGACCGCAGCGGTGGCGTCGTCGCCGAAACCGCCACCATCACCCCGTTCGACCCCGGCGGCGGCAACTTCGGGCTCGACGATCGTTACTATGCCGGTTCGAGAGCTACGCGAACGATTTTGGCGTTTCCGGCCGACTTGCAGAGCGCGGGCGAGGCGATCGTGCCGAGCGGCATCGTGTCATTTCCGCGCGGCTTCGCGTTTGCTGCGGACGGACGATTCTTCTTTGCCGCCGGCGCTGGCCCGTCTGGTCTGGGCGCGAACACGATTCTCGCGTTCGCGCCGGATCTCACCTTGCAGGCCGAGCGGTTCGTCGACGATCCGGAACTGAGCCCGCTCGACCTGACGATCGGACCGAACGGCAACATCCTGGCTTCCAGCGAATTCCCGTTTGGCAATCCGGACGCGGTCACAACGATTCGCGAGTACGACTCCGAGACCGGCAGGCTCGCACGCGTTCTGTCACCGGATCAATCGGTGGGTTTCAGGAATCCGCGAGGCCTGCGCCTCGGGCCTGACGGCAACCTCTACTGCGTCGCCCGCGACGAGGTCGTCGCCTTCGATCTAAACGACGGAGCCTTCCTTGGCGCGGTCGTCCGATTGGAACGCCTGAACGGGCAGGCGATCGAGTTCTTTCCTTCGGTCGC